>JBEDEC010000043.1:0-6882 GCA_041175905.1 Bacteroidota bacterium | reverse complement strand
CTTTTTCTCAGCTAAATTCAAAACCGATATCGCGACGGAAATACTTGCCCTCGAACTGAATTTTTTCTTGAACGGACCTCGCATGCTTGGCCGCCTCTGCAACAGAATTTCCAAATGCGGTCACACAAAGAACCCTTCCCCCGCTAGTCACCGTTGCCCCATCAGAAAGTTGTGTTCCCATATGAAAAACGGAGACATCCGTACCTGTCGCAACCTCCAAACCAGCTATTGTAAATCCTTTTTTATAGTCTTCAGGATACCCCCCACTGACAGCTACAATTGTGCAAGCGGTACGCGGATCAGTCTCCACCTTCATTTCCGACAGTTGACCCGTAGCGGCTGCTTTTAGCAATGCAACCAGGTCTGTTTGGAGACGGGGCATAACCACCTCCGTTTCAGGATCACCCATTCGGCAGTTATACTCAATCACAAATGGCTCTCCTTTTACAATCATAAAGCCGATAAATACGAAGCCACAGTAGTCAATTCCCTCTTTAGCGAAGCCCTGTATCGTAGGCTCCACCACCCGCGTTCTAATTTTATCCCATAAAACTGAGTCAACAAAAGGAACAGGACTCACCGCACCCATTCCACCGGTATTCAAACCTGTATCACCTTCACCAATTCGCTTATAATCTTTGGCCTCCGGTAGCAGCACATAACTTTTCCCATCAGTCAATACAAAAACTGAAATCTCTATTCCTTGTAAAAATTCTTCTACAACCACTTTTTTTCCGGCATCGCCAAATTTGGACGCCTGGATCATTTCAGAAAATCCCTGTATGGCCTCCTCACGCGATTGACAGATCAAAACACCTTTTCCGGCAGCCAACCCATCTGCTTTCAATACAATAGGAAGTGAATGGGTAGACAAATAACTTACCCCCTCTTCGAAACTTTCACTGGTAAACTCACGATATCCTGCCGTCGGAATGCCATTTCGCTCCATGAAAGCTTTTGCAAAAGCCTTACTTCCTTCTAACTGAGCTCCTACTCTTCCTGGTCCAATGATCATCAATTGACTGAGTGCAGGGGTCTGTCTTAAAAACTCAACCAGTCCTTTCACCAGTGGTTCTTCGGGTCCAACTACCACCATTTCGATAGCGGTCTGGATACAAAAACTGCGAATCGCTTCAAAGTCGGTTACAGAAAAAGGAAGGTTTTCACCCAACGAAATCGTTCCTGCGTTACCTGGAGCGATGTATAGTTTAGTGCAAAGAGGGCTTTGACCCAATTTAACGGCCAATGCATGTTCACGTCCGCCTGAACCTAATAATAAGATTTTCATCGGTATAGCTGAGATTTCTCCGCGAAAGTAAATAGCCCCGGGGGAATTGCTATTGAAGGAATAATCTTTATTTTGAGTATCTATAAAATGAACCAACCAACTATGTCATCTCCATCTACTCCTACTGGACACCCCAAAGGGCTGGCCGTTTTGTTTGCCACGGAAATGTGGGAACGATTCAATTACTACGGCATGCGAGCCATTTTGGTGCTTTTCATGACCAAAGCTCTTTTGTTTGACAAGGCCTTTGCCTCAAATCTATATGGTAGCTATACCAGCTTGGTTTACTTAACCCCCTTGTTGGGTGGATATATTGCTGACCGCTATTGGGGTAACCAGCGTTCAATTATTGTGGGAGGAATTTTAATGGCATTGGGTGAATTTCTTTTATTCTTTTGCGCCTCTACCTATCAATCCGCGCCGGATGTATCAGCTATGCTTTTCTTTTCCGGTCTTGGACTGATGATCACTGGTAATGGATTTTTTAAACCCAATATTTCTGCATTAGTAGGACAGCTTTATAGCAAGGGAGATAGACGAATCGATTCTGCCTATACTATATTTTACATGGGAATCAATGTTGGGGGTGCTATCGGACCCATCATTTGTGGGTTGGTTGGCGATACCGGTAATCCTGAGGACTTCAAATGGGCATTTTTGGCAGGTGGCATCGCAATGGTGATCAGTGTGATTGTACAATATTTATATCACCGCAAGTATGTAGTAGACCCCAATCAAAAAGTATTGGGGTTAACCCCCAATGGCGCACCTGCATCCTGGTTAAACCCGATTAATATGGTAATCGGACTCACTGTATTATCTGGCTTGATGATTGGTGCATTATATATGGATGCGAAAGTGGTGGACTACCTAACCTATGTGTTAATAGCCGCTCCCCTCCTTATCGCCTTTATTATTTTTTCTGATAAAACATTAAGTAAAATCGAGAAGCAACGCGTGGCGGTTATTTTTAGCGTATCGTTCTTTGTTGTTTTCTTTTGGAGTGCTTTTGAACAAGCAGGCGCTTCCCTTACTTTTTTTGCAGAGGAACAAACACAACGTGACTTGGGATTCTTTACAGTTCCGGCTAGCTTTTTTGCATCACTAAATTCAATATATGTAGTCAGTTTTGCGCCAGTGTTTGCCTGGCTTTGGCTGAAACTGGGAAAATTTGAACCTTCCTCTCCCACCAAAATGTCCTTGGGACTTTTGTTACTTGCCATCGGCTATCTCTGGATAGCATTTGGTGTAAAAGATGTAGAAGCAGGAACCAAAGTGAGTATGATCTGGTTGTTCGGCATGTATGCCCTTCATACTTGGGGGGAACTTTGTTTGTCACCAATCGGGTTATCTCTTGTGAACAAATTAGCTCCCATAAAATTCGCCTCTCTGTTAATGGCTGTATGGTTTTTAGCCAATGCAGCGGCTAATAAATTAGCAGGGGTGCTGAGTGCGCTATATCCTGATGGCAAAACCACACAGTTTATGGGATACGAAATGAGCAACATGTACGACTTTTTCATGCTTTTTGTGGGAATGGCCGGATTAGCCTCTCTTATTCTTTTGCTACTTACCCGTTTGCTTCAAAAAATGATGAACGACTAAGCATACTTATTTAAAAAATTAAAATCCGAACCGATGGCTGAGCAATCATTCAAACCATTTGTTTCTCCAGAAACCAAAATGGCAGAGTTCACTCTCAAATCTATATTGACAGGTGCTGCTTTTGGAATCATCTTTGGTGCTTCAACAGTTTATCTGGCATTAAAAGCTGGGTTAACCGTATCCGCTTCCATTCCCATTGCAGTACTGGCCATCACCCTCGGAAGAAAATTTTTAAAGACTACGATACTCGAGAACAATATCATTCAAACAACAGGATCTGCTGGAGAGAGTATTGCGGCAGGGGTTGTTTTTACATTACCGGGTTTTTTATTTTTAAGTGAAGCAGGGAGCGCTAACTACTTCAACTATTTCACCATTTTGATTTTAGCTATCATCGGTGGAATGCTCGGTACCTTAATGATGATTCCACTACGTCGCTCATTAATTGTACAAGAACACAAAACATTACCCTATCCCGAAGGAACAGCCTGTGCTTCCGTATTGAAAGCCGGAGAAAAAGGGGGTGACTTTGCGCGAACTGCCTTTTTAGGACTGGGCGTTGCATTTGTCTATGCAATACTGCAAAAGATTGTGCATGTCATTGCTGAGACTCCTTCTTTTATGACCAAGCAAACGCAAAAGTTTTTTCCTTCAGCAAAAGTAAGTGGCGAAATCACACCTGAGTACTTAGGTGTAGGGTATATCATTGGACCTAAGATTGCTGGTGTGTTGGTGGCGGGTGGTGTACTAAGTTGGTTTGTATTCACTCCTTTACTTGCTAGTTTACTCAATGATAATGGCGTGATTATTGCTGCGCAATTAGTAAAGCTGGGCTATTTGCAAGACGTAACAGTTGCTGGTGGACCCGGTGGATGGGACCCAGCTACCGGACAATTTGCGGATTGGTCTACGGCTATTTACAGAGCTTACATTCGACAAATTGGTGCAGGGGCAGTTGCAGCCGGTGGATTTATCACACTGATTAAAACAATTCCTACGATTGTTTCTTCTTTCAAAGGAAGTATTGGTTCGCTTAAACAATCCGGTGGAGTCAATGCAGAAACAACCACGCTACGCACCGAGCAAGATTTATCAATTAAGGTAGTGGGCATTGGAAGTTTGGTATTGATCGCTGTGATTGCGCTGATGCCAAGCACGCTAATCCCTGGAGCTAATGTAGGAAGCAAGCTACTGCTGGGATTATTGGTGATCATTTTCGGGGCATTCTTTGTTACGGTTTCTTCTCGCATTGTTGGATTAATTGGTTCTTCCAATAACCCCATTTCCGGAATGACTATTGCAACCTTGATGGGAACCTGTCTCATTTTTATTGCCGTGAATTGGACCGGACATTTTTACGAACCCATGGCATTAGTAGTAGGAGGAATGATTTGTATTGGTGCCGCTAATGCAGGAGCAACCTCTCAAGATTTAAAAACAGGTTATATCGTTGGTGCAACCCCCAAGTATCAACAGCTTGCACTATTTGTAGGTGCCATTGTTTCATCGATAGCGATTGGTGCTACTATTAAAATATTAGATCAACCTACCGCTGAAATGGCTGCCCAAGGCATTCAACATGCCATTGGTACTGACAAATATCCTGCTCCACAAGGAACACTCATGGCAACCCTGGTCAAAGGAATTCTTTCATTTAATCTGGATTGGCAATTTGTATTAGTAGGAATGTTTATCGCGATTGTAATGGAACTATGTGGCATTAAAGCACTCAGTTTTGCTATTGGTATTTACCTACCCCTCTCTACCACACTCCCCATTTTCATTGGCGGTGCCATCCGAGGCATTGTGGAGTGGAGACAAAAACAAAAGAAAATTGTTGTAGCTGCCGAAGAAGAAGATTTAGGAAAAGGAAACCTTTTTGCTACGGGGTTAGTTGCGGGCGGAGCGCTAGCCGGAGTGTTAGTTGCACTTCTGTCTTCTATTGATAGTGTAAGCAGCAAACTAAGTGAATGGAATGCAGAACACGGTCTCACAGAAAGCCTGGGCACCGAGGGTTATAAATGGTTAGGCGTTATCTTGTTTGCAGTGATGGGTATTATCCTGTACAGAATTGCAATGAAGCCTTCTCAACATACAGGGCATTAAAAAGAAATAAAATGACACATCGCATCCGCGCTTTCAAGTATTTATCTCCCTGGATATTTTTTTTAGGTGGATGGATTGCATTTACCAGCACAGGTTGGATGGTTTGGCTCAACATGATATGGGCCTGGATTTGTGTGCCTTTAGCAGAACTTTTAATTAAACCAGATCCCACTAATCTCGATACAGCGGAAGAAGAATTGGTTAAGAATGACCCTATCTATGATTGGTTATTATATGGGGTTGTCATCGTACAATACGCATTACTGTTCTTGTTTTTACAATCCATAAGTGATCCTAGCTTAAGCAAATGGGATTTTACCGGAAGAATTTTAGTAATGGGTCTGCTATGCGGAAGTTTTGGAATCAATGTGGCACATGAGTTGGGACACCGCGTGAATAAAATGGAGCAAACTTTTGCAAAACTTCTTTTACTGACTTCGCTGTATATGCATTTTTTCACGGAGCACAATAAAGGACATCACAAGAATGTGGCTACCCCCAATGATCCTAGCAGCGCACGTAAGGACGAATCAGTGTATCGATTTTATTTTCGTACTATTTTCTTCAGCTACCTGAGCGCTTGGCATATTGCAAATGAAGAGAGCAGAAAAAAAACAGGAAAGGCCTTTTCATTTCAAAATGAAATGATCTGGTTTCAACTGATCCAGCTGGGATTTATAGGATTGATTTATTTCTATTTTGGTAGCACGGCCTTTTTTGCATTTCTAGGAGCTGCTTTTACCGGCATTTTGTTGTTGGAGACTGTCAACTATATTGAACACTATGGCCTACAACGTGAACAACTGGAAAATGGAAAGTATGAGCGAGCAATGCCCGAACATTCTTGGAACAGTGATCATGTAATGGGTCGTCTAATGTTGTTTGAACTAAGTCGTCACTCCGATCACCATTATTTGGCCAGTCGCAAATACCAAGTTTTACGTCATCACGAACAAGCACCACAGATGCCAACAGGATATCCTGGCATGATGTTACTATCGCTAGTACCACCCTTGTGGTTTGCCGTTATGAACCGCAGGTTACAATCACTGAATTGATGTGGCATTCATGTAAGAATGCAAACTGGATGGCAAGTTGATTCCCTGAGAATTTTGATTGTTTTCCAATAACGCTGCCATAATTCTAGGCAACGCCAACGAACTGCCATTCAAGGTATGGGCTAATTGCGTTTTACCCTTATCGTCTTTAAAACGAAGCTTTAATCGATTGGCCTGAAAAGATTCAAAATTGCTCACCGAACTCACTTCAAGCCATTTCTGTTGAGCAGCACTATATACTTCAAAATCGTAAGTAAGTGCAGAAGCAAAACTCATATCTCCTCCGCATAAACGAAGAATGCGGTAAGGAAGCTCCAATGAAATCAATAGTTTTTCTACATGTGCAACCATTTCATCCAAAACTGCATAACTCTGATCTGGATGAACAATCTGAACAATTTCAACTTTATCAAATTGATGCACGCGGTTAAGGCCACGTACATCTGCTCCAAAACTACCAGCCTCTCTTCTAAAACAAGGAGAATAGGCAGTCATCCGAACAGGAAGTGAAGCAGCGGGAACAATTTCATCCCGATAAATATTAGTGACAGGGACTTCAGAAGTTGGAATTAAATATAAATTATCCAATTGCATGTGATACATCTGCCCTTCCTTATCTGGCAATTGTCCGGTTCCATAGGCAGAAGCCTCATTCACCATAAAGGGAGGTAAATATTCTGTATAGCCAGCTGCCGTATTGAAATCTAAAAAATACTGGATCAAGGCCCGTTGCAAACGAGCTCCTTTCCCTTTATAGAGAGGAAAACCACTTCCTGTAATTTTTGCTCCCGTCTCAAAATCGACTAATTGATATTTTTTGATCAG
>JBEDEC010000042.1:0-7027 GCA_041175905.1 Bacteroidota bacterium | reverse complement strand
GAAATCAAGAAATCATTCCGGCGGATGCCTATTTGTTAAAAGGCAAAAGTGATATGGATTATAGTTTTGTAACGGGGGAGAGTGAACTCATTTCGATAGAGGCAGGACAATCTATTTATGCGGGAGGAAAACATAGAGGAGAAGCTATCGAAATTCAAATCAGTAAAGACTTGAATCAAAGTCACTTAACGCAACTTTGGGAACAACAAGCCTTTAAGGATCCTCATCATAAATCCGAGAATTGGGAAAATTTCGCAAACCAGATGGGCTTCTATTTTACGATCATTCTGTTGAGTTTAGCCACCGCAGCAGGGATCTATTGGTATAACGTAGATCCTAATAGATGGTCAAATGCTGTGGTGAGTATTTTAGTTATTGCATGTCCTTGCGCTTTGGCTGTCTCTTATCCATTTGCACTGGGTCATGGTATTCGCTGGCTAGCAAAACACCAGTTCTTTATCAAAGACATTCAAGCTTTTGAACGAATGGCCACAGTAAATACCTTGGTTTTCGATAAAACGGGCACTTTAACCTTACAAGGTAAAACGGAGCCAAGCATTCATTTTAATCGAGAATTAAGCGAAAAAGAATGGAATGCCATTTATTCTCTCGTTTTTCAATCCACTCATCCCTTATCAAAACAAGTTAAAAAGTTTCTACAAGGACGCGCTATCATTCCTTTGACCCAATTCAAAGAAGTGACAGGGAAAGGTTTAGAGGCTCATTTTGAAGAATTATTTGTCCAAATAGGTAGTGCGAAATACACCCATACTCATCTCGTTTCACCTGAAGGATTTATCAGCTCCGAATCGCGTTTATTCGTATCAATCAACCATCTATCGATTGGTTTTCTAGAGTTCCCTTGGGAAAATAGGCCAGGCATTGAAGCGCTTTTACATCGATTAAGGCATACCTATGAAATTCACCTGATTTCAGGGGATAGAAAAGAACATGCTAGTCATCTTGTAGATTGGTTTGACGATCAAGATCATTTGAAATTCGAATGTAGCCCCATGCAGAAAATGGAGTACATTCAAGAGCTTCAAAAAAAGGGTAAAATCGTTGCTATGATAGGAGATGGGCTGAATGATGCTGGGGCCTTAAAACAAGCCAATGTAGGTATTGCCGTTTCAGATGATCACTTACATTTTACCCCTTCATCTGATGCCATTTTGAAGGGATCGGAATTAGCTCAATTAGGGACGTATTTAAACTATTCAAAATTCGGCTTAAAACTCATCAAAGCTAGCTTTTTGCTCTCTTTAGTCTATAATGGATTTGGGCTAAGCTATGCCATTCAGGGTAATTTATACCCATTGATTGCCGCCATCTTAATGCCGGTGAATTCGATTAGTATGCTAGTCATTGCGAACGTGGGTATGAATTGGATGGGCCAAAAACTAACACGGCAAAAAATCAGATTAAAAGCTGATTAAGGTCAGGTTTTAGCGGATTCATTGTCCCGAAATTGCAACAAATAAAATGAGTAGGCAATGGAAATAATGTACCTAATGATCGGATTAAGCCTTTTTATGGCGATCGGATTTGTTATTGCCTTTGTTTGGTCCATTCGATCAGGACAACAAGAGGATTTAATTACTCCAGCGATGCGCATTTTACACGAAGACGAAAAAACTAAGAATCTATGAGCACAAAATCTACCTCATTAGAGCAATTTTATTACGATAATAAAATTGTTCGAAATTTTTCCCTTGCCACAATCCTTTGGGGAGTAGTCGGAATGACAGTCGGTGTAATTATTGCCACACAATTATTTGCCCCCTCTTGGAATTTGACTCAATATGGTACTTTTGGCCGTTTACGTCCACTGCACACCAATGCAGTGATTTTTGCCTTTGTGGGTAATGCCATTTTCGCAGGTGTTTATTATTCTCTTCAGCGATTATTAAAAGCCCGTATGTTTAGTGATTTCTTGTCCAATTTCCATTTCTGGGGCTGGCAATTAATTATCGTAGCAGCAGCTATTACTTTACCTTTAGGCATCACTACTTCTCATGAATATGCGGAATTGGAATGGCCCATAGATATTGCCATTACACTGGTTTGGGTAGCATTTGGCATTAATATGTTCGGAACTATCTTCAAAAGAAGAGAACGTCATTTGTATGTAGCCATCTGGTTTTACATTGCGACCTTCATCACGGTGGCCGTTTTACACTTGACTAATTCGGTTCAATTACCTATCTCATTTTTAAAATCCTATTATGTCTATGCAGGTGTTCAAGATGCCTTAATTCAGTGGTGGTATGGCCATAATGCGGTGGCGTTTTTCTTAACGACTCCTTTCCTGGGGATGATGTATTATTTTTTGCCCAAAATGGCGAATCGTCCCGTTTACTCGTACCGACTATCCATTTTACACTTTTGGGCCTTAATCTTCATTTACATCTGGGCGGGGCCTCACCACTTATTATATTCTTCTTTACCTGATTGGGCTCAATCCTTAGGGGTTGTATTCTCCATTATGCTGATTGCGCCTTCTTGGGGTGGTATGATCAATGGCCTTTTAACCTTGAGAGGGGCTTGGGATCAAGTTCGGGAGAATACCATTTTGAAGTTTATGGTCGTGGGTATTACAAGTTATGGTATGGCGACTTTTGAGGGACCCATGTTGTCTTTGAAAAATATCAATGCCATCGCCCACTTTACCGACTGGATCGTAGCACACGTACACGTGGGGGCTTTAGGATGGAATGGATTCTTAACCTTCGCGATGTTATACTGGCTTTTCCCTAGAATCTTCCAGACAACGATTTATTCAGAAAAATTAGTCAAAACACACTTTTGGATTGGAACCATTGGTATCGCCTTCTATGCGATCCCCATGTATATCTCAGGATTCACGCAAGGAATGATGTGGAAGCAATTTACAGCAGAAGGAACCTTGCAATACGGTAATTTCCTAGATACCACGCTGCAATTATTACCCATGCACATGATGCGCGCATTTGGAGGCACCTTATATCTGACCGGAACCATTTTAATGGCCTACAACTTGTTTAAGACCATGTCGAAAGGAACATTGTTAGCTAATGAAAAAGCTGAAGCCGCACCATTAGCGATCATAGAGGAAAAACACGAAAGCGATGGACATTGGCACCGTTGGATTGAAAAACGCCCCATCCAATTACTAGTAGCCTCTTTAGTGATGATCCTGGTGGGTTCTTTAGTCGAATTGATTCCAACGTTTATGGTGAAATCAAACGTAGCAACCATTGAATCGGTTAAACCTTATACTTCATTAGAATTAGAAGGGCGTGATATTTATATCCGTGAAGGTTGTGTTAGTTGTCACTCACAATTAGTTCGTCCTTTTAGAAGTGAAACAGAGCGTTATGGCGAATTCTCGAAATCTGGGGAGTTTGTGTATGATCATCCCTTCCTTTGGGGGTCTAAACGTACTGGACCTGATTTGCATAGAGAAGGAGGGAAATATCCAGATTCTTGGCATTACCACCATATGAGAGAACCTAGTAGCATGTCTCCTGGATCCATTATGCCTAATTACGCTTGGCTACTTGAACAAACGCTGAATACGTCTCAAACACAGGATAAAGTAGCGGCCATGAAAAAATTAGGAGTTCCGTATTCTACTCAAGAGGTGAATGATGCCGTTAAAGACATGAATACTCAGGCTAAAGCCATTCAAGCCAACTTAGCTGCAGAGAAAATAAAAGTGAGTCAAGACAAAGAAATTATTGCTTTGATTGCCTATTTACAACGTTTAGGTACTGACATCTCTAAAAAATAACTACTATGTTCAAGCAATTTATATCCAATATACCAGGAGCAGATAATTATTTGATTTTCTCGCTTTTGACCTTTTTAACCTTCTTCATCTTAGTGGGCATCTACTTGATTTGGATGGACAAAAAGCACCTTGTTGAAATGGAACAATTGCCTTTCAATGAAGGAAATAATCTAAATGAGCAATTAAATCCGTAATACTATGTCAGTGAATGTTCTTGAAATTTGGTTAGTAAGTATGATCCTGATGACAGGGGTAGTCATTTTAGTGGTTACGCTTCAATTACAGGTGACCATCAAAAAACTGGTTAATCAAACAGCTCCAACTAGCGCTGAAAAACAAAGTTGGTGGGATAGTTTCACCGGATTAAAACCGCTGGAAAAAGAAAAAGAGCTGCTAATGGATCATACATACGATGATATCGCAGAATTAGACAATCCTACGCCGCCTTGGTTTATGTATTTGTTCTATTTAACGATCGTATTTGCATTGGTTTATGGAGGCTACTACCACGTTTACCAAGATGGCAATATCCAAGAAACCGAATATAAAAATGAGGTAGCTATAGCTGAAAAAATACGCGAGGAGTATATGAAGAAGTTTGCTAACTCGGTGAATGAGGATAACGTTACGGTGGTAAAAGAGGGGAAAGATTTAACAGAGGGCTCACAAATTTATTCCACAAATTGCGTAGCTTGTCATGGAGATAAGGGGCAAGGTGGCGTGGGACCAAATTTGACAGATAAATTTTGGATTCACGGTGGGGATATAAAGGATTTATTTAAGACGATTACCCATGGGGTTCCAGAAAAGGGAATGATCGCTTGGAATAAGACGTTAAATCCATTGCAAATCCAGAAAGTTGCCTCTTATATTCTGACGCTGCAAGGAACTAACCCTCCTGGTGCGAAAGAACCACAAGGAACAGAAACTAAAACACCTTAAATATGAAAAAGAACGTTGGTAAAATGGATCGTATCTTTCGATTAGCGATCGCCGTCGCATTAGCCATTTTAGCTTATGCTAAAATTATTCCAGCTAATCTAGCCTTAACAGTCTACATCGTAGCTGCCGTTATTGCCCTAACTGGAATCATCCGAGTGTGTTTATTATATAAACCTTTTGGAATTAGTACCTGCCGAGAAAAGTCTCCATTCTAAATTTTAAGGGGTCCGGCAACGGACCCTCTTTTTTTATGTCTACTTTCAATGTTGATAATGATGATTACCGAAACCATTTGTATAACCAAACAAAAGATGGTAAACGATTATGGATATATCCAGGTCGAATCATTGGTCTATTCTATCGCCTAAGAACCTACTTTTCTTACCTTTTATTAACCCTATTATTCGGTCTTCCTTGGATCGAATACAAAGGGAATCCGATATTTCTGTTCAATGTATTGGAGCGGAAATTTATCTTTTGGGGTGTGCCCTTTTTCCCACAAGACTTTCATTTAGTGGCCTTAGGACTTGTCGCTTTTCTCCTATTTGTTAGTTTGTTTAAGGTATTATTTGGTCGCATCTGGTGTGGTTGGGCTTGTCCGCAAACCATCTTCATGGAAATGTTATTTCGGAAGATTGAATATTGGATTGAGGGGGATGATAAAGCCCAAAGAAGATTAGCAGAAGCTCCTTGGAATACAGAGAAAATACTCAAACGAGGACTTAAGCACACTTTGTTCGTTCTACTTTCATTCGCTATTGCCAATACTTTTCTGATGTATTTGATCAGCAAAAAAGAATGGCTAAAACTAGTTACAGAATCGCCAGTGGATCACTTTACAGGATTAGTGGCTATTCTTATTTTCACGGCTGTCTTTTATTTCGTATTTGCCCGTTTCAGAGAAATGGTGTGTATGGTTATTTGCCCCTATGGACGATTGCAAGGAGTTTTATTAGACAATAATTCCATTCTGGTTCAATATGATCACAAAAGAGGTGAGCCTCGGGGCAAAGGGGACGATAAAGGCGCCTGCATCGATTGCCATTGGTGCGTTCGGGTTTGCCCGACGGGCATTGATATCCGTAATGGAAGTAATCAATTAGAATGTATTGGCTGTACTGCTTGTATTGATGCATGCGATACGGTCATGGAAAAGACGCACCAACCTACTGGTTTAATCCGCTATGATTCACTAAATGGGGTTAATTCTGGCCAAAAGCTCAAGTTTACCTTGCGTATCGGTGCATATAGCACTGTTTTAGCATTAATAATTGCTGGTCTCGCTTATTTATTAATCACCCGAACGAACTTTGAAACCACCTTATTAAGAACTCCAGGAATGATCTTCCAAGTGGATGAAAAGAAGAACGAGGTAAGTAATTTATACCAAATGGAAGTGCTGAATAAGTCCATGGAGAAGCAAAGTTTTAGAATAGATGCGCCAGAACCATTTCAAATTGTGTGGGTGGGAAAACCCATCAATTTAGTGAACCCGGGAAAAATGGCGAAAGGTGAGTTCTTCCTAAAAATCAAACTAGGCAAGTGGAAGAACGGAGAAAAGGTTCCGGTACAGATTACAGAAACCAGTGGAAAAGAAGAAATAATCAAAACGAGTTTTATACAACCAGATGAATAAATTTAACTTTAATTGGGGACACGGAATTATCGTCACATTTGTGCTTTTTGGCGCATTTATGGCTTATTTTTATGTCAATATGTCCAAAGAATCTATCGAATTAGTGGGCAAGAACTACTATGCGGATGGGCAAGAATTTCAACGAAAAATTAATGAGCGGAAACAGACGGAAGCTTTGGCAGAAAAAGCAAGCATCCAATTTGCTGACGATTTCAAACAAGCGAAAATTCAATTTCCATCCTCTATCCAAAAAGGAACCCTTGTTTTTTACCGTCCTTCCAATGCTACTTTAGATAAAACGCTAAAAATCACATCTGATTCGTCTGGACTGTCATTCATCCAAACAGACTTCTTGATCAAGGGACCTTGGAATGTAAGCTTGCAATGGGAGAAAGCAGGTAAAAACTATGTAGAAGAACAACGCATTTTGATCCCCTAATGTACACTTGGTATTATACCTTTCTCATTGGATTAGCCGGAAGCTGGCATTGTTTTGCCATGTGCGGTCCCATCGTAGCACAAATTAATGCACGAGGAAAATCACCTGCCCGAATGATTTTATATCCCTTGGGAAGAATATTCATGTATGGCGTATTAGGCTATTTTGTGGCAGGAATCGGGTCTATTTGGTTATTCCCTAATTTATGGTCCTATTATTACCTATTAGCAGGTGTGAT
>JBEDEC010000041.1:0-6005 GCA_041175905.1 Bacteroidota bacterium | reverse complement strand
GTTGACCCATAAGGATTCGAACCTTAACAGACAGAACCAAAATCTGTAGTGCTACCGTTACACCATGGGTCAATCCTACCCGTAAAAACGGGAGTGCAAAAATAGGGTGTACAGTGTTTTGCCCCAAATGGAATTTGAAAATTCAGGAATTAGTCGTCTTGACCAGGTAATAATGTTTTTTTCCCTTTTGAACCAGTAAATAGTGATCGTGAAGCAAATCAGAGGGGGAAAGGGAAAGAGTAGGGGAATCAACCTTCTTTCTATTGATACTTACGCCGCCGCCTTGAATTGTTTTGCGGGCTTCTCCTTTACTGGGAAATATGCCTGTATTGGCTAGTAAACTCACCACGTCAATTCCTTCCTTGATTTGCGCAAGGGGTACCTCTACTTTAATGACGCCTTCCATTCCTTCCAGATCATCTGCAGAAAGCGATTCGATGGGTTGTTGTTGCGTGCTGAAAAGTTTTTGTGTTGTTTCAATTGCTTTTTGCAATTCAGCATCTCCATGAATAAATCGAGTAACCTCTTCAGCTAGTTTTTTTTGAATGATACGATCCCCGGGAGATTGGTTGTGAGCAACTGCTAATGATTCAATTTCATCTTTAGGAAGGAACGTAAAAATCTTTATCCATTTTGCTGCATCTGCATCGCTGGCATTCAACCAAAATTGATAAAATTGATAAGGAGTGGTTTTTGATGCATCTAACCACACATTACCCGATTCTGTTTTTCCAAACTTGCCACCATCTGCTTTTGTGATTAATGGGTTTGTAAAAACAAAAGCTTCTCCGGAACATTTTCTTCGTATTAGTTCTGTTCCGGTAGTCATGTTTCCCCATTGGTCACTACCACCCATTTGTAATTTGCAATTCTTATGTTGGTAGAGCCAATAAAAATCGTAACCCTGCATTAATTGATAAGCAAACTCTGTGTAACTGATTCCGGTTTCTCCTTCAATTCTCTTTTTCACACTATCCTTGGCCATCATATAATTCACTGTGATATGCTTACCCGTGTCTCTTAAAAAATCAATAAAAGAGATTTCTTTGAACCAGTCGTAATTGTTAACTAACTCAGCAGCATTTGGAAGGTTGGAGTCAAACTGTAAAAAACGTTCTAGTTGTGCCTTAACGCCAGTAATGTTTCTATTGAGTGTCTCTTCATTTAATAAATTGCGTTCCTCGCTTTTACCGCTAGGATCACCCACCATTCCGGTTGCGCCACCCACTAATGCAATGGGTTTATGTCCCGCCCGTTGAAAGTGAACCAATAGTAATATGGGAACCAGACTTCCAATATGCAAACTGTCGGCGGTAGGGTCAAAACCAATGTAACCCGTAGTCATTTCTTTTTCAAGCTGTTCTCTTGTACCAGGCATAATGTCCTGAATCATCCCTCTCCAGCTTAATTCATCTAACAATTGCATAGAAGTACCCTTTTCGCAAAAGTAACAATCAGCTTTTACAATCGGGTCATCTGGCCTTAACTTTACAGTAGAACATGCGCAGCTTATTTTATTTTGGTAAGACCTTATTCCTACTCCTGTTTTGTTTGCTGACTGGTACAACTGAAGCACAGCAATACCAAAATGAATGGATCAATTATTCATTGCCATACTACAAGTTTAAAATTGCACAAGACGGTTTATACCGAATTAATCAGGCTACATTAACGGCAGTAGGATTGGGTCAGGCCTCTGCACAACATTTTGTGTTATGGCGCAATGGAAAGGAAGTTCCTTTATATACCACACAGTCAACGGGTACATTATCTACAGATGGCTACTTGGAGTTTTGGGGAGAGGCCAACGATGGAAAACCGGACCAGTCTCTGTATCGCACTGCAACACATCAGCTCAATGATGAGTGGAGTTTGTTTACTGATTCTGCCAGTTACTTTTTAGCAGTGGATCCTTCTGTTGCCCACCTTCGGTTAATGGCAACGCTCAATACTATTCCTGCAAATGCAACTCCTGAACCCTATTTTTTACATCAGCAGGGAATTTATTTTAGAGAGCGGATAAATGAAGGCTATGCGCAAGTAGTGGGCAGTTATATTTATTCCTCGGCCTTCGACTCAGGTGAAGGTTGGTCTTCGGCAGATCTGTATAACGGGCAGTCCAGGAGTCTTACATTTTCTAATTTATATCCCTACGTTGGCACCGCATCACCTTCAGGGAGTTTAAAGATTAATTTTTCTGGAAATGCTCCTAACAATAGAATGGTTTCTGTACGGGCAGGTGCAAATGAGCTACGCAATCAATCGGTAGCACAGTTTGATGCTGTTCGATGGGATTTGCCTGTTGCTATCACTCATTTTTCAACAGGAGAATTAAATATCAATATAACGCCGCAGCAATCTGTTTCTACCGACAGAATAACTATTGCCAAGCTAGAGCTAACTTACCCTCGACGATTTCATTTTGGAGGGGCAAGTCAATTTGAATTTCTATTACCCGCTTCATCAGCGGGCAGGTATTTGGAAATTGACGGTTTTACGCATAATAACCAGCCGCCCGTTTTGGTTGACCTGAATAATTTGCAGCGCTACCAAACACAATTGGATGCAAGTGGGAAGGTGCGTGTATACATGGGAGCTTCTTCTATTGAAAGAAAATTAGTGTTGTTCAATGCTGCCTCTGCTAATATAGTCACCAATTTGACGCAAAGAAATTTTGTGGATTATACGCAAACGGGTCAACAGGGTGATTATTTAATTATTTCCAATACGGCATTAGCTACCACTCAATCTGGAACAAATGCATTAGAACAATACCGAGCCTTTCGTTCTTCTGCCGAAGGGGGGTCATATGCAGCACGTAATTATTTTATAGACCAGTTGGAAGATCAATTTGCATTTGGAATTAAAAAACATCCTAACTCGATTAGAAACTTCATCCGGTTTGCACGTAATCGATTTACGCAGCCGCTTAAAGCCGTTTTTTTAATTGGTAAAGGAGTGCTCTATACAATTGATAGAAGTTTAGAAGGAAACGCTGATTTAAATAAACTTTCTTTTGTGCCCACATTTGGCTCACCTGCATCTGATATTTTACTTACGGTTGATCCAGGTGTTGAGTTGACTCCTCGTGTAGCTATTGGACGTTTGTCGGTAGTTAATGCAGAGGAGATACTCACTTATTTAGAAAAAATTAGGCAAACAGAGCAAGTGCTTCGCGATTACAGTTCTGCTTCATCCACTAGAGCCTGGACAAAAAATGTAGTACATATCATTGGAGTAGGAGAGGAATCGTTAGGTAATGCGATTACAAACTCAATGAACCGATTTGCTTCTATACTTAGAGAACCATTTTATGGTGCACGTATTCATACTTTTAGCAAATTGAGTCCTGCTGCGGTCGCGCAATTAAGTTCCGCACAGATTTATAATTTATTTGAAGAAGGGATTGGCATGATGACCTATTTTGGTCACTCTACCGCTAATACACTTGAATATAATCTTGATCAGCCATCCGGATATAATAATGCCGGCAAGTATCCATTCTATATCATGTTAGGTTGTAGAGCTGGAAATCTTTTCAATTTTAATTTGACGAGGTTGATTGAAAAGGAAACAATTTCTGAGCAGTTTGTACTGGCTAGTCAACGAGGAGGTATTGCAACCATAGCTTCTACTAGTCTCGGTCTTGTGAGTTATTTGGAATTGCAAAATGAAGAAATGTTGAAAGCAGCCAGTACTTCTCATTATGGGTCAATTGTAGGCGATATTATCAATACATCGCTGTTTCGAACCATAAATAGCGCAGGCGCTGCTGATTTTTTAGCACGTGTGCATTGCGAGCAAACTGCATTAAATGGGGACCCTGCATTACGATTCTATGCAAGCAGTCCGAAGCCAGACTTTTTGATGCAGGCGCAACAATTAAAAGTGGAACCCTCTCCTGTGTCTGTAGCAAATGGGTTTTTCAATCTTGCTGTACAAGTAAAAAATATAGGGAAGGCTGTTCAAGGGCCTGTTGTACTTTCCATCAAAAGAACCTATGCAGACGGAAGTTCGGTAGAGTGGAAACGTGATACCCTTGTGAAACTTTATTCACAAGACTCACTACTTTACCGGATTCCTTTATCTGGAAACAAGGATAAAGGATTAAATCGGATTACTGTATGTATTGATCCGGACAATAATTATTCTGAATTAGTTGAAGATAACAATTGTGCTACCGTTAGTTGCTTGGTTTATGATGATGACCTTCGTCCTATTTATCCAGTTCCATTTTCTATTGTAGGTAAATCGGCTTTTGTATACAGCGCATCCACTGCTAACCCTTTTGCATCTAACCGCTCGTATCAATTTCAATTGGACACCACTGCTGCATTTAATTCTCCACTTTTGCTCACACAAACTATTCAATCGGTGGGTGGATTAATTCAGTTTAATCCATCTGTTACCTATAGAAACAACACGGTTTATTACTGGAGAGTTTCTCCCCTTACCAGTGGAAGTCCAACCAACTGGAATTTGTCTTCATTTTTATACTTGGCTGGATCACAAAGTGGCTATAGCCAGTCTCACTATTTTCAACACTTGTCCTCTGAATCAACGGGAATGAGTTTGGATTCAATTTCTCGTCGTTGGAAATTTGGAACCTCTTTGAATAATCTCAATATTCGAAATGGTGTTTTCTTTACAGCTACTAGTGCACTGGCGGGATTTTATTTAGGGTTAAACGGACTTGATCTCGTTATGTATGCATGTGCAAGAAACCGATTAGTGTTTAATGTGCTACATCCTGTTACCCTTCGGCCAATTGTAAATGCGCAACCCGGTCAGCCCGGTCGTTTTGGAAGTGATCCGGTATGCGTTCAAACAGCGGCACAAGCAGTGGGTGCTGCCTATAATTTTCAATTTAACATTGCGGACACTGGCGTTCGAAGAAGAATTGTAGGATTTATGGACAGTATCCCCGATGGATATTATGTGGTGGTCCGAAATATCATGGAAACGAATTATCCAACTAATGCCTACGCGCAGGATTGGAAAAATGACCAGCAATGGTTGGGAGCGGGACAAACGGTATACCACCGATTATTAGCACAAGGGTTTACTGCAATCGATTCATTTAACAGGAACCGAGTGTTTGCATTTGTGTATCGAAAAAATCGAGCACAAGAATTCACGCCTCGTTTTGCTTTTAGTAACGGATTGTATGATCAGTTATTTTTCTCTACAGATATTATAACACAGGATACACTGGGAACAGTGCGCTCACCATTGTTTGGCCCTGCAAAAGAGTGGCAGCAATTAAATTGGCAGGGTACCCTTGAAACACCGCTAAAAGACAGTGTCTTACTTCGATTGAATGGCGTCAATCAAAATGGAGCCTTGGTAACTATTTTACAAGGAATCCGGCCGCCTCAAATGCAGGCTTCTCTTTCTTCAATTAGTGCGCAGCAGTTTCCCTATTTGCAATTGGAGTTACAGTCTATAGATACTGCTTATTATACGCCATATCAACTTTCACAATGGCAGTTATTACATCGTGCACCTCCCGAGGGAGCATTGGCGCCTTCGCAATACCATTTTATAAAAGATACCGTAGAACAGGGAGAACCGATCGTGTGGAAAATGGCATTCCGAAATGTTAGTGAACAGTTATTTGATAGTTTGCGCGCTCAGCTTGTTGTTACAAATGCGGCTAATCAACAACAGCAAATTGAACTTCCCAAATTACGTCCGCTTCCTGCTGGTGATAGTGTACAGGTTGAAGTTAGTATTCCCTCTGCAACTAATTCGGGAACTAATTTATTACAGCTCGAAGTAAATCCCCAGCCAGGACAAGTAGAGCAGTTTTATTTTAATAATAGTGCCTATAAAAATGTTTACGTGCGCCCCGATCAAGTAGCGCCTTTACTCGATGTCACCATTGATGGTCGACATATCACCAATGGCGAAACTGTGCTTAATTATCCTGATATTAGGATGACCCTTCACGATGATTCGAAGTGGTTGCCATTGAACGACACTTCACTGCTTAGTGTATGGTT
>JBEDEC010000040.1:0-4297 GCA_041175905.1 Bacteroidota bacterium | reverse complement strand
GTTCAACTCAAATATAACGAACAACATATGAGGCCGTACAGGAGGCGCTGCGCTTGACTTGCGCCCATAAAAAAAGCCTTACGAAATCGTAAGGCTTTTGGTTGGTCGGGATGGCGAGATTATTTTCAATGATCTCTGGGAGGGAGGCCTCAACCAAAAGCCGTAGCCGCTGCGCGGCTGCAGGCCTTTTTATGGGCGCTGCACTCAAGCTCCGCTTGACTTGCGCCCATAAAAAAAGCCTTACGAAATCGTAAGGCTTTTGGTTGGTCGGGATGGCGAGATTCGAACTCACGACCCCTTGCACCCCATACAGGTATTTTTCATTTTGTTATTTTTAGATATTTTCATTATTTAATTGAATATCAACATTTTACAAAAGTCATATTTGGCTTTCTTTGTATTCTTTGAGGCTTTTTTAGCTAAAATGTTTGAACTATGTTTGAACCAGCATACCATGTCATCATCTCTAAAAGTCATATTATTCAAAGGCAAAATCCTCAATAATGGGGAACATCCAATACTCATTCGAGTGACAAAAGACCGTAAATCTTCCTATCTATCAATTGGAGCATCTAGTTCATTAAAAAATTGGGACGTTAGAACAGGCCTTCCCAAAAAAAGTCACCCTGATTTTAAAGAACTTCTTTTATTAATTGATATAAAAAGAGCAGAGGCCAGTTCACTGATTTTCGGAATCAAAACCGCTAGTACAGTAGTATCAGCGCATGAAATAAAAAACAAAATAAAAGGGGCTCCTTCTACAGCCAGTCAAACCGTTGGCAAATTCTTTGATTCATTCATTTCTAGAATGGAAAATGCCAACCGTATAGGTTACGCTGATGCATTTCGTTTTACAAAAAACAGCCTTATTAATTTTAGGAATAAACACGATTTTAACTTCAGTGAAGTGACCCCGAGCTTTTTGGTACGATATGAAGAGTACTTGGATGGGAGAAATCTCGCACCCAACACCATATTCCTATATCTAAGAACATTCAAGACACTAATCAACTACGCGAGAAAAGACGGAATTGTTTCAAAAGAATATGATCCTTTTGAAAGTGTAAGCTTTGCCAAATTCCGACGTGTAAAAACGAGAAAACGGGCATTACCAAAAGAGACAATTTTAAAATTTATGAACCTTGATTTGCCTCCAAGTAGCCATCTTTACAACTATTGGAATTATTTCAGATTTAGCTATTTGTGTTGGGGTATGAATTTCATTGACACCGCCTACCTTAAATGGTCAGATATTCATGGAGACACACTGGTGTATACACGACAAAAAACCGGCGATGAATTCAACATTATGCTCGCACCTCAAGTGAAAGAGATATTGAAATACTATCGTACCGCCAATCTAAATCCCTTGGCCCCCTATGTCTTCCCTATCTTTAATGAAACGCATGAAAGTGCAAAAAGCAAAAATTATCGAATTAAAAAAGTACGAAAGCAATATAATGATGCACTCAAAGAAATTGGTGAATTAATGGGTATTTCCACCAAACTCACATCCTATGTAGCCCGACATTCTTTTGCGAACGTTTTGCGGCAAAGTGGCGTATCCACTACCATCATCAAAGATGCAATGGGACATGAAAGTGAAGCCATGACCGAAGTATACACATCTCAATTAGACGCTAGCATTTTGGGCAATACAATAAATAATTCACTTCTATAAATTTGTTCGATGGCATCCATAGATGATTTTTCTGAATTCACTATAGAAAGGTATCAAGCCCTATACGACAGAATTCGTTCAAAGCAAGCGAAGCTTGTTTCTGAATTTGCCATTTTATCACGGGACAACGAAAAAGGTCTTGAAGTTGCAAAAGCTATTTTGATTCTAAATTCCTCCATAGCTGTAGAACACAAACTGTCAAGGGCGTTGGATATTTTTGACTCTTGCTTTCCCCTGTGGTTCACAATGCCTCAATTAATGGAATCAGTTGAGCCTATTAGATTGGAAATGTTGGAGAAATATGAACGTTCCAAAACTGTGTCCCACACAAAAACTCATTCAAAAACAGTAAACCGGTTTAAACTATTTGGCTTTATCCCCACGCTCGCTAAAGTTGTGGAAGTCTATAATACAGTAGGAGAACTGCAATATGTTGTGCATTTTGAATGGAACTTCAGTGTATCTAAATGGAAGGAACTTCGCAATGCAAAAAACAAACACGATGCTGACCAAATCTTATCGACAATTTACAGGCAAAGTAAAATTGTTGATAAAAGACCCAATACCGTTGAGTCTCAGTTCCTAATTCGGCTGTATCGTGAACCAACACGAAAAAATCTTTTTCATGCAATTGTGAAATATCGCGCCATGAATGATTTTACTCAACAATTGTTAAATTTAGACTTCGACAGTTTCTCTAAGAATTTCAACATCTATCAAGATCCTAAAATTCTTCGTCAACCAATACTGTCAGAAATACCGCAGACTACTGAATTTGATCAATACCATCAAACTCGATCCATGGAAACCAGCAGAAAAAGACAAGCCATCGCTTATTATTATCTGTTGAACGCTGGTGGTGTAAAAGGCATTCTGTCGAACAAATCTGAATTCGCCAGATTTATGGCTTTCATGTCTGGTAGTGACTCTGTGGACGGGAACAAAACCGCAGCGAATATTTACAATACCTCATACTACCGCAACATCAAATTATTGTTTGGGAGTAAAACTACCCAATTCAATCCCGCAGATCTGGATGCCGTCATCAAACAATTTGAAGAAATGGATCAGGGTCAAAACTCCGTGTTATCACAAGCCATTGAACAACTAATAAAGGATAAAGAATCCTTAGAGTAACGAAAGTTGGGATATCCCAACTTTTGGCAAACGGGTATCCCAAACCTAAAAATCACCAAAAGATTTGCGAATAAAATAAATCGCAAATCAAATGAACGACGTAATTGTAATTAGCAAAGATGAGCTCGAAAGGATGATTCGAGCATCATTAAAAGAGGTATTATCCGAGGTAAAAGAGGTAAAGCAGACAACTGAGGATGAGTTTTTAGATCTTCAAGGGGCCGCAAAATATCTCAAACTAAAAGTCACAACCATTTATGGGTACACTTCTCAAAGTCAAATCCCGTTTATCAAACGAGGCAAAAAATTGTATTTCGAGAAGAGTAAACTCGAAGAGTGGCTAAAGGAAGGAAAGCATGAGTCCATTTCAGAAATTCACAAGCGTTTGGGAGGAAGATAATATGCTAAACTACCGTGATTCAAACCTGCTTTTGTCTGAGACAATAGACTCCCTACAAGATGAACTACGCAAATATGCCGTATTACCCGATGCAAAACGCGGGTATGTTGAAAAGCAGAATACGCTGATTCTAAATTTAACCGCTGCCTACAATGGTATGCAAATCACCCAGGCCAAACTATGGCAAGCATTGGAAAATTGTATGGATGAGATGCGACAAATAGATCCCCATCTCAAGGGATTTACCATTTACATAACAGAAAAGCCTGCCGGTCACATGGCCCGAATTGATATAAACGCCGATGAATTATGAGTGGATTTAAAGAGTTCGTCCCTATTGATATTAAGGTCAACTCCAATGGTACAGGCTGTAGAACTAGACCCCGTAGTCAGGATAGGAATAAACACTCGATTTCTGACAATCTATTAACGATCAAACCCGCGAATGAATGGATTGATATTGCCAAGAATCAACCCATGCCTAATATGCTGTTTGGACCCTTGTGGCATGAGGGAGAGCTTTGCATTCTCACCGCCGATACCAATGTGGGCAAATCAATTCTCGGAGTTCAAATTGCCGACTGTATTACCAGAGGAATGGGCAACTCTTACCTACCCTTCCGTGCAGAACCACAGTCGGTGATTTATGGAGATTTTGAATTGAGTTACAAGCAATTTGAAAACCGGTATTCTACGGATTATAGCAACCACTATCGGTTTTCTGAGAATCTTTTTAGACTGGAAATCAATCCCGATTTCTCTGAGCTCATTGACTTCAATGAGCAGCTACTACTCAACTTGGAATTGTTGGTTGAACAAACGGGATCACGGGTAATTATTATAGACAATCTAACCTTTTTAAGAACTCAATCCATGGATACGGCCAAAGAGGCTTTGCCTTTGATGCAAAAATTAAAATCTCTTAAAACCAAATATGGACTGTCTATGCTTGTTTTGGCCCACTCTCCCAAGAGATCTTTGTTCAACGCACTCACCCGAAATGACATTGCTGGCAGCAAACATTTGGCCAATTTTGCAGACAGCATTTTTGCCATTGGTGAAAGTGCTCAAGATAAGAG
>JBEDEC010000039.1:0-13561 GCA_041175905.1 Bacteroidota bacterium | reverse complement strand
AGATCATTCAGATCAGAAGAAGCAAATCGACCACCATCCAGCGGTACTAATGGACGTAACTCAGGTGGAATCACCGGAATGTATTGCATAACCATCCACTCAGGACGATTCGTGATTCGTTGGTTGGCTTCGCGGAATGCTTCTACTACACTCAAACGCTTCAATGCATCAGCTTTACGCTGTTGTGAAGTTTCTGTTGCAGCAGCATTTCTCAAATCAAACGAAAGTTGATCCAAATCAATTCTTGCTAACAAATCATGTACGGCTTCCGCACCCATTTTTGCAATGAACTTTTGTGGATCATCATCAGGCAAATATTGATTCTCCTTAGGTAAAGTATCCAAGATATCCAGATACTCTTCCTCTGTAAGAAGATCAGCAATATTCTGTCCTTTTTCAGCGCGAATACCAGGCTGAATCACCACGTAACGCTCATAGTACACAATAGACTCTAACTTCTTAGAGCTCATCCCCATTAGGTATCCAATCTTATTTGGCAAAGATTTGAAGTACCAAATGTGTACAACAGGAACAACCAATTTGATATGTCCCATGCGCTCACGACGAACTTTCTTTTCAGTTACTTCAACACCACAACGATCACACACAATGCCCTTGTAACGAATACGCTTGTACTTTCCGCAAGCACACTCGTAATCTTTTACGGGACCAAATATGCGCTCACAAAACAAACCATCACGCTCAGGTTTGTAGGTGCGGTAGTTGATCGTTTCCGGCTTTAAAATTTCTCCAAAACTTCTTTCCAGAATGTTATCAGGAGAAGCTAATCCAATGGTGATTTTGGAAAAAGCTGATTTCGGACGATTTTCTTTTTTTATAGCCATGATCTTTAGATCTGTTTGATAGTTAGAGTTTGTTTAATGTCGATTAGTCAAACTGAAGGTCTAGACCCAATCCTCTCAATTCGTGTACTAATACATTGAAGGACTCAGGCACACCCGCTTTGGGGACGTTGTCACCCTTCACTAATGACTCGTAAGTCTTAGCTCTTCCAATGATATCGTCACTCTTGATGGTGAGTAATTCTTGTAAGATGTTAGAGGCACCATATGCTTCCAATGCCCAAACCTCCATCTCACCAAAACGCTGTCCTCCAAACTGCGCCTTACCACCCAACGGCTGCTGTGTAATAAGACTGTAGGGCCCGATAGAACGTGCGTGCATTTTATCATCCACCATGTGATGAAGTTTGATCATGTAGATGATACCCACAGTAGCTTTTTGGTCAAAGCGCTCTCCTGTTTCACCGTCATACAGATAAGTATGTCCAAACATTGGAATACCCGCTTGCTGACAATAAGAACCAATTTCTTCAACAGTTGCACCATCAAAGATGGGCGTAGAGAATTTGAGTCCTAATTTTTCTCCGGTCCAACCTAAAATCGTTTCATAGATCTGACCGAGATTCATACGGCTAGGTACACCCAATGGATTCAATACGATATCAACAGGAGTTCCATCTTCTAGGAATGGCATATCCTCTTGACGTACGATTTTTGCAACGATACCTTTGTTTCCGTGACGTCCGGCCATCTTATCTCCCACTTTAAGCTTACGCTTCACAGCGAGATAAACTTTTGCAAGCTTGAGAACACCTGCAGGTAATTCATCACCAATGCTGATGTTAAATTTCTCACGCTTGTAACGACCTAACTCTTCATTGAACTTAATGCTGTAATTGTGCAATAAGGTGTTGATGCGATCATCAGTCTTTTTATCACCTGTCCAACCCAATGGGTTAACGTTGGCATAATCAAGACCACGTAAATTTTTATCAGAGAATTTTGAACCCTTAGTAATTTGTACTTCACCAAAGTTGTTGCTTACACCAGCAGACGCTTGATCTTTTAGAAGAGCTCCCAATTTCTCGAGTAATACTTCTTTCAAATCATTTTCATTCTTCTCGTGTTGCTTCTCTAATTTTTCCAAAGCTGCTTTTTCACGAACCTTAGCGTTCTTATCTTTTTTAGCGCGTTGGAATAATTTTTTACCGATTACTACACCTTCTACTCCATTTGGTGCTTTCAATGAAGCATCCTTTGCATCACCAGCTTTGTCACCAAAGATGGCTCGGAGTAATTTCTCTTCTGGTGTAGGATCACTCTCACCTTTCGGAGTAATTTTTCCGATCAGAATATCTCCCTCTTTCACTTGCGCACCAATACGAATGATACCATTCTCATCTAGATCCTTCGTTGCTTCTTCAGAAACGTTGGGGATATCTGGCGTCAATTCTTCTTCTCCTAATTTGGTATCGCGTACTTCTAATTCATATTCTGAAATGTGAACAGAAGTAAATAAGTCTTCTTTAACCACACGCTCACTGATCACAATAGCATCCTCGAAGTTGTACCCTTTCCATGGCATGAATGCCACTTTAAGGTTCTTTCCAAGTGCTAATTCTCCATTTTGTGTGGCGTATCCTTCTGTTAAGAAATCTCCTTTCTTCACCTTCTGTCCTTTTTTAACAGCAGGACGAAGATTGATAGAAGTCTCTTGGTTAGTCTTGATGAACTTGGTTAATCTGTACACACGCAAATCATCTTCGAAGCTTACTAACTTTTCGCTAGCGTCACGCTCATAACGAACATGAATTTCATTGGCGTCTACATACTCAACAACACCCGTTCCATCAGCATGAATTTGAATACGTGCATCGCGTGCAGCCTTACCCTCGAAACCAGTACCTACGATAGGTACATCAGGACGAAGTAGCGGTACTGCCTGACGTTGCATGTTTGATCCCATCAAGGCACGGTTCGCGTCATCGTGCTCCAAGAAAGGAATCAATGAGGCACTCAAACCAACAATTTGGTTAGGAGCTACGTCCATATATTCAACTTCACCTTTGTCTAGAATTGGGAAGTCACCCGTTTCACGGCTTACTACGCGGTCTTCTACCACATTTCCTTTTTCGTCAAGTGTGGTATTAGCCTGTGCAATTTTTGCCTGATCCTCTTCTTCTGCACTCAAGAAAGCCAATTCTTTCATGTTCACCTTTCCATCAGCCACTTTACGGTAAGGCGTTTCGATGAAGCCCATTGAATTGATTTTCGCATGCACACAAAGTGTAGAAATCAATCCAATGTTTGGACCTTCCGGTGTTTCAATCGTACACAGACGACCATAGTGAGAATAGTGTACGTCACGTACTTCGAAACCTGCTCTCTCACGACTCAAACCACCGGGGCCTAACGCAGAAATACGACGCTTGTGCGTGATTTCAGAAAGCGGGTTGGTTTGATCAAGGAACTGAGAAAGTTGAGAAGTACCAAAGAATGAATTGATCACAGAAGAAAGTGTTCTTGCATTGATCAAATCAACTGGAGTAAATACTTCATTATCGCGAACGTTCATTCTCTCACGAATGGTACGAGCCATACGCGCTAATCCAACACCGAACTGAGCATACAACTGCTCCCCTACGGTACGTACTCGACGGTTGCTGAGGTGATCGATATCATCGATCTCAGCTTTGCCATTCGTTAAACGAACTAGATATTTAATAATGAGAATGATGTCTTCTTTTGTCAATGTCTTTTTCTCAATTGGAAGATTCAAATTGAGCTTGCGGTTGATTTTGTAACGTCCTACTTCACCAAGATCGTAACGCTTATCACTGAAGAATAACTTGTCGATAATACCACGCGCCGTTTCGTTATCTGGCGCATCAGCACCACGTAACTGGCGATAGATAAATTGAACCGCTTCTAATTCGCTATTAGAAGTATCCTTATTCAAGGTGTTGTAGATAATTGCATAATCACCCCCTACGTCTTCGCGCTGAATAAATACGCTTCCAACTTCCAATGAGGTAATAGTTTCAATAGCTTCCTCATCCAATACAGTGTCACGCTCCATCACGATTTCATTTCGCTCAATGGAAACAACTTCACCAGTATCTTCATCTACAAAGTCTTCTACCCAAGTGCGCAATACGCGAGCCGCTAAACGCTTACCCACATACTTGCCTAATGTTTTTTTATCAGCCTTTACTTCATCCGCCATTCCGAATAATTCCAGAATGTCTTTATCAGTTTCGTAACCGATAGAACGAAGAAGTGTTGTAACTGGGAACTTCTTCTTACGATCGATATACGCGTACATCACATTGTTGATGTCGGTAGCAAATTCCATCCATGCACCCTTGAATGGGATTACACGAGCAGAATAAATTTTTGTTCCATTGGGGTGAACAGACTGACCAAAGAATACACCAGGTGAACGGTGCAATTGTGATACTACTACACGCTCTGCTCCGTTAATCACGAAGGTACCGCGTGGAGTCATGTAAGGGATATTTCCCAAGAAAACGTCTTGTACAATAGTTTGGAAGTCGACGTGCTCCTCATCATTACAACTCAAACGCAATTTTGCTTTGAGAGGCAACGCGTAGGTTAGTCCACGCTCCATACACTCTTCGATAGTATAACGAGGAGGATCAATGAAATAATCCAGAAACTCGAGAACAAATATGTTACGAGTATCCGTGATAGGAAAATTGTCTTTAAACACACGGAACAACCCTTCGACGTTACGCTTGTCAGGAGTGGTTTCGAGTTGGAAAAATTCTTTAAAGGATTGAATCTGGACTTCTAACAGATCCGGAGCTTCTGCAAGGTGTTTGATCTTACCGAAATCAATTCTTGCATTGTTTTTTGTCAATGACATACGCTATACCGGTTTTTAAGTCTTTAAGACAGACAAATCACGTTGCGAGTTCTATAATTTTTTTTACAGAATTCGCTGTGAATGAATCACTTACGCATGATCTGAAATGTCGAAAATATATTTGGCCAAAATAAAGGATTGCAAAGGTAAGTATTACATGTGTACGGCCAAAATTTGTTCCCACAAAAATCCGGCCAAAAATTGCCCTTGCGGCCTGGACCCCATGCTCCAGATATTTATGGCATGCACAAAGTATCAAAAAAGATCATACCCGCCCGGATGGGGAACCAGGGGATCAGGTACAGAATTGGGATCGCCTTGCTTACTTTCCTTATCCTCTCCTATTGCCTGTTTATCTATTTCCAAGACCGAAGCGGGCAGCCCGGTCAATTATTATACAAACTAGATACGCTCACTTTAAATATTGATAGTCACTATGTTAAAAGAAATACTTCTACTAAATTTTCAAAACACTACGCATATTATTATGAGGCTAATTCAAAAAGCCTATCCATTGATTCCACTCTAAAAAACTCTGGTAACTGGGTTAAATCAGGGGCGGAGATAAAGCCGAATCGCACACCCACGCTGGTGATTTCATTAGAAAATGCTGATTCAGCCGCGCTCGAAAAGATGCCTGGGATTGGCCCCGTTTTATCGGCAAGAATCATAAAGTATAGGGACAAACTGGGTGGCTTTTATGAAGTGGATCAACTGAGGGAAGTCTATGGGTTATCTGACTCTGTGTTTAGCAAAATCGCCCCACTACTACGACTGAACGGTAACAACATTAAAAAAATTGCTATCAATTCGGCTTCAGAAGAAGAGCTGCGAAAACATCCTTATATACAATGGAAACTTGCAAAACAACTAATCAAATTTCGAGAAGCCCACGGATCATTTGAGGAGGTAAAAGATCTGGAAGAAATTTGGGGGCTTGACAGAGACAAACTAAAAAAACTAATCCCCTATCTGGTGTTTAACATTGATAGTAGTCGTATGAAATAAAAAAGCCTGCCCCTTTGGAGGACAGGCTTTGAAATGTAATTGATCAATTAAGCGATCTCTACTTCAGCACCCGCTTCTTTCAACTTAGCAGCAATTTCTTCTGCTTCAGCCTTAGAAACGTTTTCTTTTACAGTCTTAGGTGCTCCGTCTACCATGTCCTTCGCTTCTTTCAGTCCAAGACCAGTAAGATCTTTCACCACTTTTACAACATTGAGCTTAGAAGCTCCACCGCTCTTCAATATTACATTGAATGCAGTTTTTTCTTCAGCAGCAGCAGCGCCACCACCTTCTCCACCACCTGCAACAACTACTGCAGCAGCAGCGGGTTCAATTCCGTACTCATTTTTCAGAACATCAGCGAGTTCCTGAACTTCTTTCACGGTCAAAGCCACTAGACTTTCCGCGAGTGCTTTTACATCAGCCATTTGATTTTAATTTTTACCGTTTTCACTGCTTAGTAGCTCCAACGGCGGTTTTAAAAAAATTTGCCTTAATTCATTCCTTTCGGAAAACCCTCAGGCCTGGGCTTTATTATTCGTACTCTTACGATAATCAGATTTACTCAGCAGAAGCTGCAGCCTGCTTTTCGTGATGCTGTAATAAACCAGCCAATACACGCTTTGCAGGAGATTGCAACAATCCAATCACCTCGCCAATCAATTCGTTCTTCGTCTTGATCTTTGTTAAGGCCACCAATTGGTTATCGCCACTGTACACATCTCCATTGATGAAAGCTGCTTTTAAAACAGGCTTATCTCCATTGCTTTCTTTGCGGAAAGAAGAGATGATTAGAGCTGGCTCTTTTGGATTTTCTGAAAAAAGAAGTGCAGTCACTTTGTGTAATGAATCATACATTCCTGCATATTTCTCATTATCCAAAGATTCAAGCGCTTTTTTAATCAACGTGTTTTTAGCCACTTTCATCTCTACTTGTTTATTGAAACAAGCACGACGAAGTTTGCCAACCTGCTCTACAGTTAATGATTCAGTATCGGTTACATAGAAGTTATTGTACTGAGAGAATTTCCCCTTCAGTACTTCGATCACTTCGTTTTTTTGCTCTTTAGTCATTTTATTGAGATTTGACTTGGTAGATTAGTTTAATTGAATCAGTTGATGAAAGCTTTGGTGTCAATAGCGATACCAGGGCTCATAGTAGATGCCATACTGATTCCTTTCAAGTAGGTTCCTTTTGAAGAAGAAGGCTTTGCTTTCATAATTGCATTCAACAACTCCTGGCTGTTTTCTGCAATCTTCTCAGGCGTAAAGCTCACACGACCAATTGATGCGTGAACGATTCCTACTTTATCAACTTTGAAAGCGATTTTACCACCTTTTACATCATTAACGGCAGCAGCAACATCATTAGTAACGGTTCCTGTTTTAGGATTGGGCATCAAGTTACGAGGACCCAACACCTTTCCGAGTTTACCAATCTTAGGCATTACGCTGGGTGTAGCAACGATTACATCGACATCAACCCAACCGCCTTCAATTTTAGTTACATATTCATCTAATCCTACATAATCAGCACCCGCTGCTTTTGCGTCTGCCTCTTTATCAGGTGTGCAAAGCACAAGTACCTTCTTTGTTTTACCAGTACCGTGAGGAAGAGTTACAGTTCCGCGGATAGCTTGGTCAGCTTTCTTTGGATCAACTCCCAAACGGATATGTAAATCAACAGAAGCATCAAACTTACAAGTGGTTATTGTTTTAACCAATGCAGAAGCTTCTTTTAAAGAGTATGATTTATTGGCATCAACTTTTGTGTTGGCCACTTTTCTTTTCTTACTTACAAATGCCATGATTCAGTTCTTTTAATTGACAATTAATTTTCCCAGGGAGCTTTTCCGTCTACATTCAAGCCCATGCTTCTTGCTGTTCCGGCAACCATTTTCATAGCGCTTTCAACAGTGAAACAATTCAAATCAGGCATTTTGTCTTCAGCAATCACCTTGATCTGATCCCAGGATACTTTACCAACCTTTGAACGGTTGCTTTCTTTTGAACCCTTTTGAATCTTAGCCGCTTCCATTAATTGAATAGCAGCAGGAGGTGTTTTGATGACAAAATCAAAACTCTTGTCTGAATAAACGGTGATTAATACGGGGAGAACTTTCCCTTGTTTGTCCTGCGTTCTAGCGTTGAACTGTTTGCAGAACTCCATAATGTTGATCCCTTTGGAACCTAATGCAGGTCCAATTGGAGGTGCGGGGTTGGCCTGGCCACCCTTGCACTGTAGCTTTACAAAGCCGGATACTTCCTTTGCCATGTCTTACAATTTATTGGTTCAAGCGTACCACTAAGTGATACTCCCAAAATCCTCGAAAAAAGAACTAATTGGGGCGGCAAAGTTAGGGAGCTAACCTTGATTTTCAATGGATTCTTCCCCTTTTTTTACCCTCTCCTACTTTGCTGATTATCAGGATATAAAAAAGCCCCCAATTTGGAGGCTTTTAAAATCTTGAAGTTTTAGCTAAGCTTTTCGACCTGCATATAACTTAACTCCACAGGGGTAGAACGACCAAATATCTTTACGGTAACTTTTAGCTTCTTCTTTTCATCGTTCACTTCTTCGATGATACCATTGAAGTCATTGAAAGGACCTTCAATGATCTTGATGGTTTCACCAACAATGTAAGGCTCCATCATACTAATGCCACCAACCTCACTCATTTCATCCATCTTACCTAGCATCTTATTCACTTCTGCTTTACGAAGTGCGATTGGATTATCCTTTCCTAGAAAATGAATAACGTTAGTAGTATTCTTGATTACATCTCTCAAATCATCACTGAGTTTTCCATCAAGAATTTCAATCATCACATAACCTGGATAGTAATTTCTTTCGCGCATCACTTTCTTTCCAGAGGCAACCTTATACACTTTTTCAACAGGCAAAAAAACCTGTTTCACTTGCTCGCTCCAGCCACCGCGACTAATTTCTTTATCCAAATACTCTTTAACCTTTTTTTCCTTTCCGCTGATCACTCGTAGCACGTACCACTTGGTATCTGCCTGAGGAGTCACCGTATTGGTTGTTGTAACTGCTTCCATTAGAAAAGTTGTTTGTAAATGAAACGTAATCCGTTACCCGTTGCAAAATCCATTAGCAACACGATAAAAGTTATAACCAATGTGGCAGCAAGCACAATCATAGTTGACTGCTGTAATTGCAACCAAGTTGGCCAGGTCACTTTTTCAGTTAGTTCCCTGAAACTTTCCTTTACATAAGAGGTGATCTTGTTCATATGATCCGTTTTGCACGGGCAGAGAGATTCGAACTCCCATCAACGGTTTTGGAGACCGCTATTCTGCCATTGAACTATGCCCGTAAGAATCAAAAGTCACCGGCTGTTCGGAAAAACCCTGACAACCAATGACTTTTGAATAAACAAATATAAGCGATTACTTCAGGATCTCGGTCACTTGTCCTGCACCTACAGTGCGGCCACCCTCACGGATAGCGAACTTAAGACCTTTCTCCATCGCAATTGGCTGAATCAACTTAACAGTAAGCGTAGTGTTATCACCAGGCATTACCATTTCAGTTCCTGCTGGTAATTCTACTTCACCCGTAACGTCAGTGGTACGGAAGTAGAATTGAGGACGGTATTTTTGGAAGAATGGAGTGTGACGTCCACCTTCTTCTTTGCTCAATACGTAAACCTCAGCTTTGAACTCAGTGTGTGGAGTGATAGAACCAGGCTTCACGATAACCATACCGCGACGGATCTGTGTTTTCTCAATACCACGGAGCAATAAACCAGCGTTATCTCCAGCTTCTCCTTCGTCAAGAAGTTTACGGAACATCTCAACTCCGGTAACTGTAGAAGTCAGAGGATCTGGAATCAAACCTACGATCTCAACAGACTCACCAACCTTGATACGACCACGCTCAATACGACCAGTAGCAACTGTACCACGACCAGTGATTGAGAATACGTCCTCAACAGACATTAGGAATGGCTGATCAACTGGACGAGGAGGAAGAGGAATATAGCTATCAACAGCAGCCATCAGTTCATCTACTTGCTTAACAGCAGCAGCATCACCTTCAAGTGCCTTGATTGCAGAACCCTTGATGATTGGCGTGTTAGCACCATCAAAACCGTAGAAAGTTAAAAGATCACGGATTTCCATTTCAACTAGATCCAATAATTCAGGATCATCAACAAGGTCAACCTTGTTCATGAACACCACGATCTTAGGTACACCTACCTGACGAGCCAAAAGGATGTGCTCTTTAGTTTGAGGCATTGGACCGTCAGTAGCAGCTACCACAAGAATAGCACCATCCATCTGAGCAGCACCAGTGATCATATTTTTTACATAGTCAGCGTGACCAGGACAGTCAACGTGAGCATAGTGACGATTTTCAGTCTGATACTCTACGTGTGCTGTGTTGATCGTGATACCACGCTCTTTTTCTTCAGGAGCAGCATCGATCTCATCATACTTTTTGGCCTGGGCCATACCTTTTGCAGCCAAAATACTAGTGATGGCAGCAGTCAGGGTAGTTTTACCATGGTCGATGTGTCCAATGGTACCTACGTTAACGTGGGGTTTGTCCCGCTTAAAGGTCTCTTTTGACATTTTTATCGGTTTTTAGGTTGTGTTTTACAATTTATAATTACTACGTTCTTTCAAAATCTTTGAGCCGTTGATGAGAATTGAACTCACGACCTCTTCCTTACCAAGGAAGTGCTCTACCCCTGAGCTACAACGGCTGATATAGCCTTAGAGCCAACTTCCGACTGTCCAATTGGAGCGGGAGACCGGGCTCGAACCGGCCACCTGAAGCTTGGAAGGCTACCGCTCTACCAAATGAGCTACTCCCGCTAGTGATGATCCTGTGAATGGACCGCCGTGTATTTCAATTCTACATCAATTCTATCTCGGCAAATTCATTGTTCTTGTAACAAAGAATTTATTTGTGGGCAAGGATGGATTCGAACCACCGAACTCCGAAGAGGACAGATTTACAGTCTGTTGCCGTTGGCCACTTGGCTACTTGCCCGCCCTGAGCCACCTGCCAGAATCGAACTGGCGACCTACTGATTACAAATCAGTTGCTCTACCAGCTGAGCTAAGGTGGCTTATGGTTGCAGCCAATTGCTGGATTAATTGGCAAGCCGAACCTCACTGAGTCTTTCACAGTCGATCCGGGCAATAAAGAGCTACCCCAAATTTTTGGGAAGGCAAAGGTAAGGGAATTTGGAAATTGGAAAAATTTTAAGACTATTTTTTAGCCTTAAAATCCAATAAAAACCAGCACTTCAGCAAATGTGAAAGCGCTAGGACATCATTCTGTCTTTTTTTCGCTTCATTTTCGTCACCAATGAAGCGAACGCTTCTTCAAAGGAAAGCTCAAAACTCTTGCTGGTTGTTTTGACAAAAAAATCATAATGGGGAACATGTACACGAATTTCTACTACTTTGTCCTTGATGTGATGTGCGGGATTATCCAGTTTGAGGAAAACGGAGATATCTGTTATCCTTTTTTCAAATGTGGGAAGCTTGTCTACTTTTTTTCTAACAAGGTCAATAAGCCTTGTATCGGCATCAAAATGCACGGATTGGATTTTGATATTCATAGCGAAGGATTTAAACGTTAAGAACTGGTTTATCAATTTACTTATTCCAGTTTCTAAAAGCAATCCCCATTCCTCAATTTGACAAGACTTTAACGCCTCGGATGCGCTTTGCGGTGGACCTCTTTAAGTTTCTCAATGGTATTGTGCGTATAAACTTGTGTAGCAGCCAAACTGCTATGACCTAACAACTCTTTTACTGCATTCAAATCTGCGCCATTATTCAAAAGGTGTGTTGCAAAACTATGTCTCAATACGTGTGGACTTTTTTTCTGCACTGTTGTAGCGGCCCCTAATACCTGGTTTACTAATTGCCAGGCATATCTTGGATAAAGCTTTTTGCCACTTTCAGTGAGGAGTAGATAAGGCTCCGTAGATGTAAGTTGATCTTGCTTTTTTTGAATATATTCTTTGATTAAAGTAATAAGATCGGCGTGTAGCGGAATGATTCGCTCTTTGTTTCCCTTTCCTAGCACTTTTAATTGAGAACGGGATAACTCTAGCTGTTCTTCTTTCAAATTAATAAGTTCACTAAGACGCATCCCTGTGTAATAGAAAAATGTAACCAATAAACGGGCATTAAATCCCCTCCAATCTTCGGAAGCAATGGCCAGCGTTTGCCCCATTTGAGCAGCCTCCTCTTCGCGTATAAAAACGGGTAGAGATTTTGAAACCTTTGGAGAGGAAATCTGGACCAGTGGATTTTTCTCCACCACCCCTTTACGGAGTAAAAATTTATAAAAAGATTTTAGTGCAGAAATTTTTCGAACAATAGATCTGGAACTAATTCCACTGGCCCGTAATGAGGCCAACCAACTTCTAATTTGAGAAGCATTCACTTCAGGAAGTTGATCAACTCCCATCTCACCAGCTAAATAGGTTGACCAATCGGACAAGTCTTTTTTATACGCCAATTGGGTATGAGGAGATAAACGTCTCTCATATTTTAATTGATCCAAAAATAGAAGCAGCTGATTATTGATGCTGGTTTCTTTAGACATGAATTTAAAGCTACAACTTGTTGAGAAGTGTGCGCATAAAAAAACCTGCAGAAGAACTGCAGGTTTGAATAATATGAAGTTGGGAGAAGGATTAACCTTCGATTTTTCCGCTCGCCAATTGTTGCTTATAGATAGCTTTCAGGATCTCTCCGCGACGCTTTACAGAAGGCTTTGTATAGCTCTGACGCTCACGCAGTTGAATCAATGTCTTCGACTTCTCAAATTTCTTTTTATACTTTTTGAGGGCCTTGTCAATGTTTTCGCAATCCTTGGAATCAATAATTAACATAAAATATACCTCCTTTAATGGAGGGGCAAAGGTAAGGGAAAAAACAAATCAAAAAAACTAATCTATCTTCTGTCCTTTTAACGCACCGGAGACGGCCTGATCCATGGCTCTTTCTGCATAAGGCCGACTAATATCATTCAAGGCCTCCATCCGTTCACGTATCAGGTCTTTATCCTCCATGGTAAGCGCTAACTGTAAAGACTGCATGGCTGCTGCGGTATCGAGCATTTCGGCAGGCGTCAGTAATGAAGTATTCTTGGCGATAAACTTCTCGGTTGTATGGAGCAGCTGCTCCCCTTCGGTTCTTGCTTCTACTAATGCTCTTTTTTGAATATCATCTTTTGCATGCGTGATACTTTCCAATAGCAAACGCTCCACCTCCTGGTCTGACAATCCATACTGAGGTTTAATTTCAATATGCTGCTCCACACCGCTTCTGATTTCGCGCGCTTTCACGGTTAAGATTCCATCAGCATTAATTAAAAAACTGACTTCCACTTTTGGAAAACCAGCAGGCATTCCAGGAATACCTGTCAGATTAAATTCACCCAACTTTCGATTATCCTGCACCATATCTCGTTCGCCCTGAAAAACCGAAATACGCATACTTCCCTGACCGTCCCTTTGTGTGGTGTATTGACGACCCACTTTAAATGGAATCTTTGTGTTACGTGGAATTAGTACATCCATCAATCCTCCCATCGTCTCAATCCCCAATGAAAGTGGAGTAATGTCTAAAAGCAACAACTCTTTGTTATTACCCGCTAATATATCGGCCTGCACCGCAGCACCCAACGCCACCACTTCATCAGGATTTAATGAATCATGTGCAGTTCTTCCAAAAAAATCACTGATTGTTTTTTTGATAAAAGGAATACGGGTAGAACCCCCCACTAACACTACCTCGTCAATTGAGAGTGCAGACAATTTTGCATCAGAAAGGGCCTGCTGACAACACTGTAAAGTCTTTTGAACAA
>JBEDEC010000038.1:0-67902 GCA_041175905.1 Bacteroidota bacterium | reverse complement strand
TTTAATAGGGGGATGACAATCGAAAGGTCCATTATTTTTTTTGTAGGGTCAATAGAAGTGAGCTAATGGCTGTCACTAACGCACCTGCCATCAAATATCCGAAAATTGAGCGGGAAACCAGCGCTGTGGCATATCCCTCTTTATAGAGTTTAACATCCTGTTCTATCTCTGCAGGAGTCTTATTTTGCTCTTTTTCAAGAAGGGCTTTAAAAGCTATTGCAGATTGTTCACGTAACTCAGGATAAAAATGTGCGAAGGCATAGGTGAAAATGGCCATTACGAGCGTAATTAATATGAAATGCCTAAAACCCATTTGAAAATAATCTCCAAACTTTAAGTTGGAATCTCGTCGCAACAACAGGGTGAAAGAGATACTCAATGCAAAAACTAGGTAAACCAACAGCTGTGTTAGGTTAGGGGATAGTAAATTATTATTAAACCCAACCCAGCTTATAATAGCCATTAGTAAAGCAGTAAGTAGCGCACCTATGAATTTATTTCCAATCATGCTATAATAGTAATTGCATTCGGGTGTAAAGTGCCAAGCACTTTTCCCTTCAACTCTTTTCCAAAAAATGGCGAGTTTTTAGAGTGCGATTTAGTTTTTTCACTCGAAGGAGTCCATGTCAAGGTTGGATCGAACAATGTAAATCGAACTGGCTCTTTTTCTTGAATGACAGGTACACTTAATCCAAATATTTTTCTTGGGTTAATCGACAGTAGCTCCACCGTACGTTGCGGTGTTAGCCCTTCTACACAAGTATTGGTAACGGCGTAAGCGGTTTCCAGCCCAATCATTCCATATTGCGCATTTTCAAATTCTACTTTTTTACTATCTGATTCATGCGGAAGGTGATGGCTGGCGATACAGTCTACTACTCCTTCTGCTACTGCTTTTTGTAATGCTTTTCGGTCTGCTGTAGTTCGAAGTGGAGGATTTACTTTAAGATTCGTATCGTAACTAATCAAATCTTCTTCACTAAAAAAGAGGTGATAGGGCGTCACGGAACAACTAACGCTATTTCCGGTTTTTTTCGAGTCGCGAATCATTTCTAATGAAGTGGCCGTACTCAAAGCAGTGAGATGAAGTTTTGATTCTGCATATTGACAAAGTGCAATGTCTCTTGCTACTATTAACTCTTCACCTATAGTTGGTTTTCCGGGTAATCCTAATTGAGTGGAAGTGATTCCTTCATTTACTAAACCACTAGGGTTAATACTGTGATCATCTGGTAATTGCACTACCACCGCATCAACTGCTTTTACATATTGCAGTGCTTTGATGAGTAATCCGGCGGATTGCACACATCTTAAGCCATCCGAAAATGCAAGTGCGCCATTAGCTTTCATATCATACATCTCTGCAAGTTCCTTTCCATCATTATTCTTTGTGATTGCTCCTATTGGATGTATGGTGCAAGAAAGATGTTGGCTTTTATGCAAAATGTATTCAACACCTGCCTTATTGTGAATGACTGGATTGGTGTTAGGGATAATCAACACATCTGTAAACCCGCCAGCGGTAGCGGCAGCGGCCCCAGTTTCTAGTGACTCTTTGTGCTCATATCCAGGGTCTGCAAAATTTGCAAACGTATCAACCCATCCTGGTGAGATACATAGGCCTGGACTGGATACAATTTTGTCTGCTGTATCTTCTTTAACAGATCCAATTTTGGAAATAATCCCATTTTCAATGAGGATGTCTACTTTTTTGCCGTTGAAAGCAGAGTGGGGGTCAACGACAAGAGCTTGCTTAATGAGGAGCTTCATTAAGGTTCAAAGTTACAGCTTGCCTTCCGTTCCAAAAAATCTGGAAAAATCCGCTAAATTTGCCCTCCCCTGAACAAATCCAATGGAGCGGGACGTAGCGCAGCCCGGTAGCGCACTTGCATGGGGTGCAAGGGGTCGCTAGTTCGAATCTAGTCGTCCCGACCAATTATTAGCCTTGACATATGTCGGGGCTAATTTTGTTAGAAGAGATTTAACTTCAATGGATTATTAAAGTCCAACACACAATAATTTAACCATTTAGCCATGCGATTGTTTTTAATTCTTTTCTTATTGTTTACCCAAACATTGACTTTTGCTCAGCCTAGCAAAAAGAAAATAATTGAAGTTGTGACTCTATTTCATCAGGCGTTGGTAAAGAAAGATTTGCCAATGTTAGCTGCTTTGGCGCATGATAATTTGAAATATCAGCATAGTAATGGGTGGATTGAAACTAAAAGCCAGCAACTTGAAAATATCCAAACCCGCTATTTAGAATATCATCAATTCAGTGAGCAAGATATTAGGGTAGAGTATAATAAAAAAAATGCAAAAGTTTTTTTTAATGCAAAAATTGATGTTACGCTAAATGGTGACAGGCATACTTACCTTTTGAAAGTTCAAGAGCGCTGGATACAGCAAGAAAATCGTTGGCTTATAATTGAAAGGCAAGCTACCCGATGAAATTGACAAAAACTACTAGAATCTTATTGTTGGCTGCCAATATCTGGTACTTTGGTGAAGGTATGATTGGCCCACTATATGCAATTTTTGCAGAAAAAGTGGGTGGTGATTTACTTGATATCACTTGGGCATGGTCTGCATATCTGATTTGTACGGGATGTTGTTACATCCTTTTCGGTCGCTTATTTAATCGGAAAAAGTATAAGGTTCAGATGATGGTATTTGGCTATGCATTAAATGCTTTGATGACTTTTGGGTACTTGCTGGTCGATAATCCGTTTAAACTTTTCTTAGTTCAAGTGGGGTTGGGAGTCGCTGAAGCGATTGGAACGCCCCTCTGGGATTCTTTATATGCATCAAGCTTAACCGAAGAACACGATACTTATGCATGGGGATTATCCTCCGGGCAATCACAAATTGTTTCTGGTGTCGCTTTTGGAATTGGAGGTTTAATGACCTATTATTATTCTTTTAATGCGCTTTTTATTGCAATGGGTATAATTCAATTGATTGCAGCAATAGTTTCTTTACAATTGTTAAAGAGAACAAATAGTTAGTTTTTTTTATATTTGGTAAATAAATTTATTTTATGATAATAATTAGATTTTCTTTTTTATTTCTCTCTCTTTTATTATTGCAAGAGAGCAAGGCTCAATATGAGTTCAAGATTATAACTACTGTTGAGTCCATAATCCCAAGTGGCTTAGGTCGTTCTCGTTTAATTGAAAATACGGGCGTTGTTAATGCGGATGATTTAACCACCGAACGTAAAGATGGTACAGACAGTCGTCAGGGAAATGTAAAACGCTCTGATGTAAAAATTGATGAATTAAATGAAACTAAGCTTCTCAATTTTTTCAATTTTGGTGGTATCAATTTTAGAAATATAGCCTCAAACGATGCCGTAATTACATCTAGGCTTAATTCTCTCACAAAAGATGGATGGGAATTGGCCTATGTTACTTCTGCGGTTGAGAGTAATGGCGGCAAGGATGATGGTGAAGGTATTTTTATTACACGCTTCATTTTTCGTCGTTCATTGAATCCAAATAAGAAATAAGAGAGAGCCCTCACTTCCTGCTTATAAATGAAAACAAATGCCTCTATTGCTGCTAAGCGGGTGTTTACAGGGCACGACTGGTTCTATGATCACACTATTCAACTAGAGAATGGAATTGTAAAGTCATTTTCACCTTCTGCCGAGCCTGCAGATGTTGATTTAGTGGCTCCTTCATTTATTGACCTCCAGTTATATGGTGCTGGAGGTTTTTTATTTTCTGAGCACCCAACTACCAATACGCTCGAAGTAATCCATCAGCATTGTTTAGCAAGTGGCACAGCTCATTTTATGCCAACCCTAGCTACCAATTCCAAAGCTGTTTTTATCGCAGGAATCAGAGCTGTGCAGGCTTATTGGAAAAATGGTGGAAAAGGATGTTTGGGATTGCATGTAGAGGGCCCATGGATTAATCCAGAGAAAAGAGGCGCACATGATCTTGCATTTATACATTCACCGGATTGGAATGAAGTAAAGGAGCTGCTAGAGGTTGAACCAGGAGTAGTAAAAATGATTACCCTTGCCCCTGAGATCTGTAGTCAAGAAGTGATTGAGTATTTAAATCACCAAGGGGTAGTTATCTCTGCAGGTCATTCTGCAGCTACGTATGAGCAGGCAATGAATGGTTTTTCTCAAGGTATAAAATGTGTCACTCATCTTTTTAATGCCATGTCTCCGCTTCAACATCGGGCACCTGGGTTAGTGGGGGCTACGCTTCATCACAAGCAAGTGATGGCAAGTATTATACCTGATGGGTATCATGTGGATTGGTCCGTTATTTCGATTGCACATCAGGTAATGGGGGATCGTCTTTTTGTTATTACTGATGCAGTTACCAATGCTGACTCAGGACCATATCAGCATGAATTACAAAATGATCATTATGTAGCTAATGGAGTACTAAGTGGTTCTGCCTTGAATATGCTACAGGCCTTTAATAATTTGATAACTAAGGCTTCCCTGTCATTGGAAGCTGCAATGCGACTTTGTACAATTAATCCTGCACGAGCTATTGGAATGGAAAAAGAAATTGGATACATTGAAGTTGGAAAGCCTTTCCAGGGTATTTTACTAAATGCGACGAAGGAGTCTTTTTATCTAACTCAACTACCATGACAGAAGCTAGAAAAGAAAAGTTGACACAGGTTATTCAAAATAGACAATTTGATTTGACGATTGTATTGGAAAATGTTTTTGACCCCCATAATATCTCTGCCGTCATGAGAACCTGCGATGCCGTTGGGGTTCAAGAATTATTTATTTTGAATACAAAGATTCCTCGTCACAAGAAATGGGGTGCACGTAGTTCCTCTAGTGCAGCTAAATGGTTAACTATTCATCAGTTTGATGATGTAGATCTTTGTTTTGAGGCAGTCCGCAAACGTTATTCGCGAATTATAACCACTCATTTGTCGAGTGATGCTAGCTCCCTATATTCACTTGATTTAACACAACCGACTGCTCTTGTTTTTGGAAATGAACATAGCGGAGTAAGTGAAGAAATCCGTCAGGGGGCTGATGGCAATTTCATTATTCCGCAAGTGGGAATTATTCAGTCATTAAATATCAGTGTTGCTTGTGCGGTAACCTTGTATGAGGCCTTTCGGCAGAAAGAAAAGGTAGGTCATTATGAGGGAGAGAAGCTTCTAATTAATCCCGGCCGCGAGCAATTATTAAATGAGTGGGGCGTTAATCAATTAACCTAGGGGTCAATAGCGATTTCTGTTCTTTCAGCTTTTAAGGCGTAAATACTTACATTTAATTCAAACCCAATCAACAGAATAAGTGAGTTGATGAAAATGAGTATCATGATAATTAGAACAGTGCTGATGGAACCATATAGCTGGTTGTAGTGAGAGAAATTAGCCACCCACCAGGATAAAGCACCTGACGTGATGAGCATTAAGCTAGTAGCAAGAATGGAGCCAGGGTTAATAAGCTTCCATTTTTTATGTACTGAGGGAGCAAGCTTATAGATAAATGAAATACAGGCGAAGAATAAAAGAAAAATAACAATCCATCGAAGGTTTGCAATCAGTGCTAATATGTTTGCATTTTGTATGCCAAGCCATTTTAAAACTACTTCGCGGGCTATTAATACCATCAAGGAGCTGATAACAAAAAAATATAAAAGTAAAGTAAGTTGAATCGCAGCAGTCCTGCGTTGCCAGTTTTTTCTTTTTTTGAATCCAGCATAATTTTTATCAAAAGAACGCATGATGCCCATCATTGCATTGGAGGAAAAGTATAAAGAAAGGATGAATCCAAATGAAAGGAGTCCGTTGCGAGGGTTATTGATAAAATCCTTTAAAAATCCAATCAGGACTGCGTTGTTTTTTTCTCCTGGAATAATATCTCTTATTAAACTATATAGCTCCCCCTGAAAAGTTGTAGTAATAGGAAGGTGGGGTATAAGCGTAAACAGAAATATTATGGCTGGGGGAACTGCCATTACAAAATTGAATGCAATTGCCGAGGCACGCTCGGTCATTCCAATCGTTTTAACCTGTCTAATAAAAAACTCAGCAACATTATAAATTGGAACGCCTGAAAATCCGGGAAGTGAAGTAGAGCGACTTTTTTGAAGAATTCCAGCAATGAAACGGTTAGATTCTAACCAGTCTTTTATGTTAGCAAAGTGTTTCATTGGTTTCTCTTCATTTGTTCATCATGAAATAGTTTTACATAACGTTGATGCTCTTTATACGTAGATGTAAATATGGTGGTTCCGTCAAATTTCCAACTCGCTACAAAAAAGAGAAAATCTGTTTGTGGCGCGTCAAGTACGGCTTCCATTGCATTAATGGAAGGAGTACAAATTGGACCGGGGGGTAATCCGGTATTCTTGTACGTGTTGTAGGGTGAATTCAAAGCAAGATGACCATACATGATTCGGTTTAATTTGAAATTTCGCGTTACATACTTAACCGTTGGGTCTGCCTGTAATTTCATACCAATCTTTAAACGATTTAAATAGGTACTAGCAATTTTAAAACGATCTTCTTTATTATTGGTCTCCTCTTCTACTATGGAGGCAAGGGTTGATACCTCTAGTGGATTTAATCCTTTTTTTGTTGCCTTTTCAATGTTTTCTGTAGTCCAAAATTGAGTCCAGCTTTGGTGAAAGCGTTTTATGATTTGACGAGGTGATTCCGCCCAGCTAATTTCGTAAGTAAGAGGCATCACGATGGATAATACCTTGTTGGTATCCACCGAAAAGGAAGTCAAAGAGTCGTTACTGCGTAAATAGGTAAGCATTTCAATGGAGTCTGTTTTACTATCTATTCTTTCCCCAATTAAACCAGCTAATTCCTCTTTTGTTCTTACCTTATTGATTACTAGTTTGACAAGCGATTGTTTTCCGTTTTTCAAATTTCTGATCAATTGAAAAGTACTCATTCCTTTGTTGATCGTGTATCTTCCTGCTTTAACATTGTTTACCTCTCCCAGTTTTAGCAAAAGCTTTACCCAGCGCGACGTAGATACAATTGAATCCTGTTCAAGCTTACTTATCAGATCTTCTCTGTTAACGGAGTTGGCTAAATAGAAATAAGAAGCCTGTTTATAGTTCACTGTAGGGCCAAAAATACCCCAGCCCGTCCACAAAGCACCGAGGCATAAAAATGTAAATAGGAGTAACGCTATTTTTTTCATTTGTTGTTTCCAATTTAATAAAAAACCCCACGTAGAAGTGGGGTTTAAGAATTATTTAAAGATGAATTACTTCGCGGGTTGTGCTGGTGCTGCAGGCGCTGGCAAACTGGGAGTCGATGTTGCAGGTGCTTGAGCAGGCACTGTTAATGCGCTCGCTTCTTTTGCGCGTTGGCTTTCAGTAGATGTGGAGCCACCCTGAATAAAAAATACAGAGAAAAGGCAAAGTACAGCTACTACTGCTCCAAAAATCCAAGTTCCTCTTTCGAGTACATCTGTAGTTTGTTTTACACCCATGAATTGAGTACTAAAGCCAGCGATATTGCCAGATAGACCACCGCCCTTAGGATTTTGTACCAATACAAAAAAGCCAAGTAATAAGGCGGCAATTGTGATTAGAATAACAAATAAAATAACCATAAGTTTCAGTTTAACTCTTTAATTCTGTTTGCAAAATAAGCACTTTTTGAGGGGTCCAGCAAACTTAATTTATGCAAGACTTCTTTTGCTTTATTGATATTTCCTTGTTTGATCCAGATATCAGCCATCGCTTCAGTCACAACGTCGTCTTGGCTTAAAGAATGATTGGCCATTTGTTGAACTTTCTTCTCCTCTTGTGGGTTTACCGTTTTTCCAATTTCTGATAAAGGTAGTTTCTTCATCTCCTTTATCCACTCGGTGAAGCTTTTGAGCTGTTGTCCAAATTTATCAGTTGGTTTTTCTTCAGCCTTATATTGTATGCCTTGTGATGCAAAATAGTCAATGGTGTAGTAGGGCTCGAATAGTAGTTCGTTTTTTGCAGTTATTGTCTTATCTGAGGAGGTGATTGCCTCGGCTGAATTTACTTTTTGCTTATCTGAGTCTAATAAAAAATTTAGCCAAATTGTGGAGGGGAAAAATAGGGATGCTTTTTCGTAGGCGTCTTCCCATGCTGGGTCCTGCGCATCCTTCAATTTTTTAGTTAATAGTAAATGGGCTGTAGCTAGCCAGGGGTAATCGGCACATAACTGTCTAATTGAAGAAAGTGAACATTCCTCAATTGATTTTTTACCAAGCAAAGGGAGGGTGATATGTGAAAATTGATTTGACATGAGTGCTTACCAATTCGAAAATACTTTATTGAAGATATCATCCGCCAATGTTCGTATTAATTCATCTCCCAGGCTGGCTTCGGCTGCTTGTACTGTTAAGCTTCCTTTGAACTCAAAACTTCTACTTACGTCTACTTTTCGCGTTTCCTCTGATTTTCTATCGTACACAGTTAATTGTAAACTCACACTCAATCTGTTGTTGGCAGATTGTTGACCAGCAATAGCTGAAGTAGTAAAACTATACTGCGTAATGACACCACTAATCTCCCAGTCGGCATTATTATTAGTTTGTGTCAATCTTGTTTGCGCTACAATTTTCTGCCTTACTTTATCTGTCAGCCGGGGGCTTAGCTGCGGATTAATATAACTTGCTCTGTTCTCAATAAAATTTACTTTGACAGTTTTGATCGAGTCGGGCACGGAGGCGTCACTAAAACGGTATACGCCGCAGCTTGAAATGAAAAACTGTAGGCTCACCGCTATCAGGGCTGTTAAAAAAAGTAGCGACGGATATTTATTCAACCATTTCATTCTTCAATATCGTATTCTTTTAGTTTTCTATAAAGCGTTCTTTCGCTAATTCCCAAATCTAATGCCGCATCTTTTCTTTTTCCCTTATGTTTTTTTAATGCTTTTAGAATTAGCTCTTTTTCTTTTTCCATGATATTCAAACTTTCATCAATTTCTTCATGTTCCTGGATGGCGGATGAATTGGTAGGGAATCCAGTATGTAAAACAGGGACTGAGGTAGTAGTTCCTAAAGGAGTAACTGTTGTAGGGAGTGTGGATGCAATCGGTGTAATCAATTCAGTGCCTGCAGCGTTTATTTCATGTAGTTTTCCTGCTAGTTGTGGATAGGATGCGGCTAAATCTGGATTTTGCAAGAGTTCGACAAAAAGCCTTTTTAGTTCAGTTACATCCTTTTTCATATCGAAAAAAAGCTTGTAGAGGATTTCTCTTTCATTGGAGAATTCCGGTTGTGTGTTAACTGAGTTACTGAGTGCGGGTAGTCGATTTGAGGGGTAGGGTTGTAAAAACTTCTTTAATTGTTCGGCTGTTATCAATTTATCGGTTGATAAAACTGAAATCTGTTCAGCAATATTCTTTAACTCTCTTACATTTCCTGGCCATGGGTAATTGATCAATACCTGCCTAGCTTCTTCGTCTAACTGTACAGAAGCTGTTTTGTATTTATTAGCAAAGTCGGCTGCAAATTTTCTGAATAATAAATGAATATCCTCGGGTCTATCGTGTAAGGATGGCACCCGAATAGGAACTGTGCTTAATCGGTAGTATAGATCTTCTCTGAATTTTCCATTTTGTACTTGTTGCAATAGTTCTCTGTTGGTTGCAGCTACCACTCGTACGTCTGTTTTTTGAACTTTTGAAGAACCGACTCTAATGTATTCTCCGGTTTCTAAAACACGTAATAAACGGGCTTGTGTTCCCAAGGGAAGTTCTCCTATTTCGTCTAAAAAAATAGTTCCTCCATTGACCGTTTCAAAATATCCTTTTCGAGCCTCCGTTGCTCCGGTGAAAGAGCCCTTTTCGTGTCCAAACAGCTCGGAGTCGATTGTTCCTTCTGGAATAGCTCCACAATTGACAGCAATAAATGGGTTGTGCTTGCGGGCTGACAAGGAGTGAATGATTTGAGAAAAGACTTCTTTACCTACTCCGCTTTCGCCGTTTATCAAAACCGTTAAATCTGTCGCGGCAACTTGTTCGGCTACCTGAATGGCATAATTCAATACAGGCGAGTTGCCAATAATATTGAAACGATTTTTTATGTTTTGAATATCCATTTTCTGTTTGTTCAATTAAGAGAGAACGATTTCGCCTCGAAGGGTAGCTTGGGTACATTCAGTGATTTGTACAGTAACAAAATCCCCTTTTTTGAGCGATAGGTTTGTTTTTGGAAATACAACCACTTTATTGTGGCTGGTTCTAGCTTTCCATTCCTGCTCATTCTTTTTACTATTTCCCTCAATCAATACTTTATAATTTTTTCCAATCTCTTTTTGATTACTTTCTAATGAAAGTTGATTCTGAAGAGTAACTATCTCTTGTAATCTTCTTTTTTTAGTTTCCTCAGGCACATCGTCTTGATATCTTCTAGCAGCTAGAGTGCCCGGGCGCTCACTATAGAAAAACATATAGGAGAAGTCGTATTTACTATAGCGCATAATGGAAAGCGTATCTTGATGATCACTTTCTTCTTCTGTACAAAATCCAGCGATAATATCAGAGCTAATGCCACAGTCTGGGATAATGGCCCTTATTCTGTCAACTTTAGCCATGTACCACTCCCTTGTATAGGTACGATTCATCAATTGCAAGATGCGACTAGAGCCACTTTGAACAGGCAGGTGTATATAGTTGCAAATATTATCGTACTTCGCCATGGTGTGAAGTACTTCGTCTGTAATATCCTTAGGGTGTGAGGTTGAAAATCTAACTAATAAATTTGGTGAGATCTGAGCTACTTTTTCTAATAGGTTAGCAAATGTTACAATAGGGGCATCTGCTTCTGTTGAAGTGTAATAGTATGAATCTACATTTTGTCCCAGTAGGGTGACTTCTTTATAGCCTTTTTCATAAAGGTCTTTACATTCCCCAATAATGCTATTCCAGTCTCTGCTTCTCTCTCTACCTCTGGTAAAAGGCACAACGCAAAAAGAACACATATTGTTACAGCCTCGCATGATGCTGACAAATGCACTCACGCCATTGCTGTCTAATCGAACTGGTGCAATATCGGCGTATGTTTCCTCTCTGCTTAAAAGTACATTGACAGCTTTTTGTCCACCAGCAGCCTCCATTACCAAAGAGGGCAGTGATCGATAAGCATCCGGGCCTACAACTATGTCAACCAGTTTTTCTTCTTCAAGAAATTTCGATTTTAAACGCTCGGCCATACATCCGAGTACTCCAACCAATAATTGTTTATTATTTCTTTTTAATTTCTTGAATTCTGTAAGTCTTTTGCGCACTGTTTGCTCGGCTTTTTCGCGGATAGAACAGGTGTTGATAAAAATTAAATCTGCCTCTTCAATGTTACGCGTGGCTCCAAACCCTTCTCCTTGAAGTATGGAAGCGACCACTTCGCTGTCTGCAAAATTCATTTGACAGCCATAGCTTTCAATATAAAAGTGACGGCTGTACGGTGTGCCTGTTAAATGAGTAGGGGCATAGGCCTCTCCCTGTCGGGATTCGTCTTGCGTCTTATCTACAATTAGCTGCTCCATTTTCATTAATTGCGAACCGCAAATATACCAACAGGAAATTGAATATGACAGGATGTCATTCTCCTTTAACGATTTCTGCGCATGAACAGGTTATATTTGACGTCTAAATCGCTGGTTTGAAGCACTTTTTGCTATATATAACCTTTTTATTGGTAGCCATTACGGTTTCTGCTCAAAACAAGGGGTTTTCTGGTATTCTAACTGGAAATGTAATTAGTGATAAAGAAAAGGCCACGGAAGGGTGTACGGTAACGTTGATTAAAATGGGCGATTCTTTGATAAAGTATCGAACCATAACAGATAAACTGGGTGAGTTTAAGTTTGAAAACCTCACCATTCCTGGGTATTATTCCTTGTCAATTTCTTACGTAGGAAAGGCTGATTTTAGATTGGATAGCTTACATTTTAGAGCTGAAAGATTTGATTTTAATATCTCTGATATAATTCTGAAAGACAGCAGCTTAGTTGAGTTAAGTCAAGTCTTTATTTATGCTGAAAAGCCATTGATGGAGTCTAAGGAAGGTAATCTTACTTTTAATGTGACGGAATCTGCAAATGCTGCAGGATCAACGGCCAACGAATTATTAACCCAGATGCCACTGGTTGCAAAGGATGCAGATGGAAAAATAACAGTTAGAGGAAAAGAACCACGAATCTTAATTGATGATAAGCCAGTAGAGTTGAATCTTCAGCAATTGCAGGATTTGCTTGAGTCTATGCCTGGAAGTTCCATTGAAAAAATTGAGGTGATGACCAACCCTCCTCCGCAATATGCTAATGAGCAAGGCGGCGTAATAAATATCGTTATGCGGAAAGGAAAAGTTGGGCGTAGTGGCCGTATTGCTTTATCTGCAGGTACTAGGAGTGAGTTTAGTGTAAGCGGAAATTTTACGTATCGAAAAAAAGGGTTGTCCATTTCAGTGAATGCGGGTTTTGGTATCAATTACTTTAAGGGCGAGGGGAACTCGAGTAGACGCAATCTTTACCTGGATTCAACCAACTATTTTAATACAGTTTCTACTAATACAAACACAAACAGAAGACCCAATAGCCGTGTCAACGTAGATTATGAGTTTTCAAAGAAAAGTCTTTTGAATTTTGTTTTACAGTTTAATCAAAACAATTCAGTTCAAAATGCTTGGACTCAATTCAGTACTCTTAATCGGTTTGATTCATTATGGAAATTAAGTGAAAGAACTATTGGTAGCACCATTTTTTCATTGAATCCCAATGTGAACTTAAACTATACTTACAAACCTCGCAGCGGAGAAACGTATCGCTTTTTTCTTTCATTGAATCCTGGTAGGTCAACAAATGATAAAGACTTTTTTCAATCTTATTTAAAAACGGGGAACTCGCTTTTTAGAGCTGATTCTGCGCAACGACAAGAAATTGAGAGTCGATTGAAGGGAGGCGGTTTTAGAGTTGCGTATGACCGTGCTATCCCTCAATCAAAACTTTCCATTTCAGCAGGGGCATTTTATAACCAGTCATGGACTCGTGCCGTAACGGATGCCTACTATAAAAAACTACCAGCCGATGCCTTACTACCACTTCCGCTTTTGAGTAATGATTTTATATTTAAGCAAGAGGTTTACAATGTTAGAACATCAATAAAAAAGATGTTAGGAGAGGAGCTAAGTTTTACGGCTGGGATGGCTGCGGAGCTAACACTTTTTTCATTTGATATAAAAAATGAAAATAAAAGTGTAACTAATTCATATCTATCCTGGTTGCCTTTTGCTAATTTGAATAAATCATGGAAAGATAGACTAAGTTTAACGGTCTCCTACAGGCGTAGCATCAACCGCCCAGGAATGAATCAGCTAAATCCGGTTATTGATTTTTCTGATCCTTATAATCTTCGATTTGGAAATCCTGATTTAATTGCATCCTCTGCTGATCATTTTAATCTAGTAGTGAGCCGTACACGCAAATCGTATTTTTTGAATCTTAGTGCCGGCTATCACGAAGTGAAGGGGGTTTTTAGCCAGGTAAGAACATTGGTCGATCTTGGGAAAACAGAAATTACTTGGGAAAACATTAGTGGGCGTCATGAATATGAGTTGAGTACTTGGAATGGGCTGACCCTGGTTAAAAAGCTAAAACTAAATGCTAGTGCCAGTTGGACCTATATGCAGTATAGCCCCTATGATAAGGAAGTTAGAAAGTTTCGAAATGGATTTTCTCTCACAACCACTCTTGGTCAAAATTGGGTACCCAATGAATTCTGGAGTCTCACAACAAATTTTAATTTAAATCGATTTGCTTCCCCACAAGGGGTTGCGAGATGGAATTCTAGTTTGACTGTAGGTGTTCAGCGTAAATTTTTTGCAAAACAATTGCTTGTCACCGTCAACGCGGTTGATCCAATTATGAATCAGCAGCGACGTAATGTTACTTATGGTCCTAATTTTTCAGTGACAAGTTTCAATATGACGTATACGAGAAATTACCGCCTAACCTTGGCATATGTATTTATGCCGAAAAGACCATCAACTTCGACAAATAAGGAAAAGGTTACTAATTCAAAGTAAGCTTTCTTTGAAGCCAGCTTTCTTTTACAGGTATAATCCAATTGTGTAGTAGCTCGGATTTATTTGCTACAGTATTATTGAAATACAAGGTATCTCCGTTAATAAAATTCTTTTCAACTGCGTATGTTAATTGTGCAAGGGGAAGTAGCTGCACTTTTTGATTCACAATGAATGCTAATTGGGTACGATCTAGTAGGCTAACAGAATATTTTTGCTCTAATTTCTTTATAAAGTGAACAGAACTGTCAGTGCTACAGCCTCCAACAGGTACTGTTGTCTCATCTGCCATTAAAACAATAAACTGCCCAAAAAATAAAAATGATTTTGCTTTTACAGGTGCCCCATGGGAGCGCCATTCTGTAGAAAAATTCTCGAGTTCTTCTTCTAATTGAAAGGCTTCTGAAATTCCAAATAGCCGGTTTGATTGATAAACCCAGACTCTGGAAGTAGCTGCAAAATCAGTAGGAATTAAATGTTCGATTGAGGTATTCACAGTAAAACTATTCGGATAACATCTCTTTTTCAATAATTTCGGCAATATCAAGTACAGCGACCTCTTGCTCTTTCTCTGCTCCTTTTACTCCATCTGTTAGCATTGTGTTACAAAAAGGGCAAGCCGCGGCTATAACCGTAGCGCCAGTTTGTAACGCTTCTTCAGTTCGTTCCGTATTTATTCTTTTTTCTCCTTTTTCTTCTTCCTTAAAAAGTTGCGCACCACCTGCTCCACAGCAAAGGCCATTCGTTCTGCAGCGTTTCATTTCGACTAGCTCACCGTCTAATAGCTCTAGCACTTTTCGCGGAGCCTCATATATCCCATTTGCCCTACCTAGATAGCAACTATCATGGTAAACAATCTTTTTACCTGCAAAAGAACCGCCTTCTTTTAATTTTATTTTTCCCTGGTCAATTAGTTGTTGAAGTAATTGCGTGTGATGAATAACATCATAATTACCGCCTAGCTCAGGGTATTCATTCTTCAGCGTATTAAAACAATGGGGGCATGTGGTTACAATTTTTTCAATTCCATAATTATTCAATGTTTGAATATTCTGGTAGGCCATTAATTGAAATAAAAACTCATTACCCGCTCTTCTTGCTGGATCACCGGTGCATAACTCTTCTTGCCCCAAAATAGCAAAATCGATTCCTACCTGAGTGAGTATTTGAGCAAAGGCTTTGCTGACACGTTGTGCACGTTGATCAAAACTGCCTGCACAGCCAACCCAAAAAAGTATGCTTGGTTTTTTTCCTTCCGCAACACAGGAGGCTAGAGTAGGGATATTCATCGAAATAAATTGAGCAGTAAAAATACATATTTTGGTCCATGAGCTGTTGCTCTGTTTTATGCTTTACCTACTTTTGTTTCAATCCGTATGAAGCAAATCTGGAAACGAATCTCGCACTGGGAGCAATGGAATTTTTTTGTGCTCTATTTTCCTATACTTCCATTCTGGGTCTGGTATTGTATCCGGAGTCGATCCATATGGTTTTTTAGTGCTTCTAATCCTACCATTACGTTTGGCGGTTTTGAGGGAGAGGGTAAAAAGGAGATGTATGAGCAACTTCCTGCTAACTATTTTCCAGCTACCATTTATATTTCTCCTGAAGCTCCGATAAAAGAAACTGAAGAAAAGATTCGGTCAGCCGGTTTTGAATTGCCATTCACTGTGAAGCCAGATGTTGGTATGAAGGGGCTACTATTTCGAAAAATAACTACTTGGGAACAATGGCGTATTTATCATAAAAAAATGACTGTTGAATATTTGGTGCAAGCTTTTGTTGATTTTCCGGTTGAATATAGCGTCTTTTATTATAGACACCCCTCATCTTCAAAAGGAACTATAAGTGGGTTTATTCAAAAGGATTTATTGCATGTAAAGGGAGATGGTGTCTCAAGTGTTAAAGAATTAATCTTAAGTCATCCAAAAGCAAAAAATCGGATGTCAGAGTTGCAAGTACGGCATGCTGACAGGTTGAATGAAATTCCCTTATCAGGAAAAATCTATTATTTGTCTTATGCTGGCAACCATAACCGAGGAGCGCAGTTTACAAATCTTATGCATGAGATAGATGATAGCTTATTGAATTTGTTTGATAAGTTAAGCCATCAGACTTCTTTTTATTATGGGCGTTACGATATTAAAGCCATTTCTGTTCAGTCATTAAAAGAAGGGAAAGAGTTTAGTATTTTAGAATTTAATGGTTGTGGTGCTGAACCTAATCATATTTATGATTGTGGGATGAGTTTATTGCAGGCGTACCGAGTACTTTTATCCCATTGGTCAGCTTTATTTCAAATAAGTGCGTATAACCATCAAAAAGGGCATAGGTATTGGAATTTTAAAAAGGGCTACTATTTTTTAAAGCGGGCACGAACGCATTTTGAACAATTGGAGAAGCTAGATGTTTCAGGTATATAAATATTTTTGATTAGATGTTAATATTGCTAAGAGTTCTATTCACTGGCTTATTGGTAAGTTTTATTGGATCTTTACCTCTTGGTACGCTAAATGTTGCGGCCATGCAAATTTCTATTTCTGACGGCGTAAAGGCGGCTATTCAATTTTCGATAGGTTCCTTGCTAGCTGAGATCATCTATGTTCGACTTTCGCTAGTAGCAATGGACTGGATACGTAAGCAGGTAAGATTACTTCTGTTTTTCGACTGGTTGACTCTCATACTTCTACTTGCTTTAGCCGCTTCAAGTTTTTATGCTGCAACACATCCAGCCTCTCAAACTGGTAACCCGATTTTGAGTAGCTCGTTGCCTAAGCTCCTACTAGGGTTTTTAATGAGTGCAATTAACCCTGTACAAATTCCTTTCTGGTTTGGATGGAGTTCTGTTCTTTTAGCTAAAGGGTTTATTGAACCTAAGTACTCTCATTATAATGTCTATATCCTTGGTATAGGTATTGGTACATTTTTGGGAAACTCAGTTTTTATTTTTGGTGGACAATTAGTTGCTTCGGCCATCTCCAATAATCAATCCATAGTGAGTGGTGTAATTGGAGCTGTTTTTTTCCTCTCTGCCGGTTGGCAACTTTTTAAGCTGCTACAAAAAAAAGATGCCGTGCATCGAATGAATGACCCAAAGGAAGATAAGAGCAAGGTTGGGGAACAAATTGAAAAATGGGAATCGCACTGGATGAAGAAGCCCCGTCAGGATTGATGAATCCAGTTTTCTCGGTCGGAGGGGCTAAATTTCCAGGGTGCAAAATTATTTTCTACGTTGTTAAATAAACTTGCCCATTCAGCTGGTGTGTTGCTTTCTTCCATCACAAGGTTTCTTCTAAGTTGAAGAATGATATCCAGCGGACTTATGCTAACTGGGCACTCTTGAACACATGCATTACAAGTAGTGCATGCATTCAATTCTTCTACCGTAATGTAGTCATGTAGCAGAGAACGTCCATCCTCTTTCCATTCTCCGTTTCTATCAATTGTTCGACCAACCTCTTCTAATCGGTCTCGTGTATCCATCATGATTTTTCGTGGCGATAAAAGTTTCCCTGTCTGATTAGCAGGACATGCGCTACTACATCTACCACATTCTGTACAACTGTATGCGTCTAATAAATTTTTCCAAGTAAGGTCTTGCACATCCTTTGCTCCAAATCTAGGAGGAACTCCCTCTTCGGTGGCAGGAGCTAACTCAGGCTGCATCGCATAAAGAACCTCTTGTTGAATCGATGGCATATTCTCCATTTTGCCAGCGGGATCTGGCGAAGCATAATAAGCGTTTGGAAACGCAAGTAAAATATGGAGATGTTTGGAGGTGGGTAAATAGTTTAGAAATCCGTAAATGCCTATTATGTGTAGCCACCAGGTGCTGCGTTCAAGTATGATTAACGTTGAGTTGGTAGTATTTTGAAGAAGTGGATGGAGCAACGAGGAAAACCAAAATGATCCGGAGGCGTGAGTAGCATAGGGGATCACTGCTCTAGACTGAAGCAGCGTATCACTAGCATTCATCAAAAGGAAAAGACTCATTAGAATAATTTCTGTAACTAAAATAACGGTAGCATCATTTCGTGGCCATCCGTCCAAGTCGTTACTATTTAGTCGTTTGATAGGCAGTATGTTTCTGCGGATTAAAAAAAGAATACACGCTACAATCACTAATACGGCCAGTAGTTCAAATGAATTAATCAATAAGGTGTAGAGAGAGCCTAAATGCGGCGCAAAAATTCGATGCTCTCCGGTTAGGCCATCAATAATGATTTCAACAATTTCAATATTGATAATCACAAAACCTAGGTACACAAATAAATGTAAAATTGCAACGCCAGGCTTACGGAACATTTTTTGTTGCCCAAATGCAAGAAAAAAAACATTTTTCCAGCGGGCAAATTTGTCTCCTTTTATTGTAGCTGATTTACCTAGTCTGATATTTCGAATAATTTTTTTAGCACTACGAGTAGCCCAAAAAATCGAAACAAAAGTCACCACCGCAAAAAGGAGGGGTTGCAATAAGTTCATGTCTGAAATTGATGCGCTAAATTAAGCCAAAAGTGCTCAAAAATAGAGTGGGTGAAACTTGAATCTTCCTCTTGAAAATTCTAATGTAGGAGCGGGTAATTTAAAAGCATTTAAAAGTGTGAATAGCAACCGTACTCCTTTTTTAGTAGTCTTAATTTTTTTCCAATTGAGGTCAGGGGCTATATACCACTGTCGGTAACGGGGCACGTCTCTTCCATCAAAGACAATATTTCCGTTCCCATCCTTTGAAATATTTTCAAATCCTCCCATCATGCCCGCAGCCCCGTACCCCACAGCAACATTTAACCAGGATGGCCAACTACCTTTTTTTAGAAAAGGGGCCAGTGATACACTAGCCCAATAGGTTTGTCCATTGTAGTCTTTTAAAAATCTACTCGAAGTGGTAGATCCAAACAGTTGTATGGAACGATTATTAAGAATTGGGTCGCTATAACGAACGTTATGATAAGATAGTTTTAATTCTACTCGTTGTTCTTTCCAGCCCAGTTCCTGTGCAATTAAAAGACTACTGCCCGCAATATTTGCAGAAAAATCACCCCAGCTCCATCCCCATTGTGCACTAAATCCATCCAAAATTTCAATTACTGTTTGGTAGGCAGCTCCACTTAGCCCTCCAATCCAGACTCTTTTCTTTCTATCTAGTCCTGCCCAATTCCACAATTCCATACTTCCCATACTTTCAATGTAGGCGCTATAAAAATGCCCTATTTTATCCATTTGTTTCCACTCGCCCCAATCATTAAAAGTATGGAATGATGATTGGGGGTAATGCCTATACCAAGCTGTGTATAGTCCAGTCATTGCGGCTCCGTAGCCTGCAATATTTGCCGCGGTCATCCATTTGATCCGTTGTTGTAATTCTTTCTTCCTTTTTTCCTGTGATTTAAATAATGAATCTGTAAACTGAACTTGGGCGTGAGTAGGTGAGATGGCTACTAAGAGGGTAAGCAGAATTGCAAGAGAGATGACGCGCATATGTACTCCCAAATTTCGGTAACTTTCCGCTTTCAAAAATCAAACAAAATGGATGCTATTGCGCAAGAGAATCTGAACAAGTGGTTAGCGGGTAGTTATGATGATAAAACAAAACAAGAAATTAATACCCTGCTTGAAACGAATCCAACTGAGTTAGAGGACGCTTTTTATAAGAATCTTGAATTTGGCACAGGAGGATTACGAGGATTAATGGGAGTGGGGACAAACCGTATGAATAAGTATACGGTTGGAATGGCAACGCAGGGTTTTGCTAATTATTTAAAAAGTGTTTTTGAAGGTGAAATCAGTGTAGCCATAGCACATGACAGTAGAAACAATAGTCGCTTTTTTGCTGAAACTACTGCACAGGTATTTGCGGCAAATGGAATAAAGGTGTACCTCTTTGAAGATTTACGTCCTACGCCTGAGTTATCTTTTACAATCCGAGAGTTAGGATGTCAAGGGGGAGTAGTATGCACTGCATCCCATAATCCAAAGGAATATAATGGCTATAAAGCATACTGGAATGACGGATCGCAATTAGTACCTCCGCATGATAAAAATGTAATTCGAGAAGTTGAGAAAATTAACGGGGTTGATGATGTAAAATGGACGGGGGGTGATAATTTGATAACATCATTGGGGAATGAAATGGATCAGCGATATATTTCGATGGTGAAAGAATTAAGTATCTATCCATCAATTATTGAAAAGCATGCTGATCTCAAAATTGTTTATACACCCATACATGGCTCTGGCATAAAACTGGTTCCTCCTGTTTTAACAAGGTTTGGGTTTAAAAATATTCACATTGTAGAAAAGCAATCAAAGCCTGATGGAGATTTTCCCACTGTGAAATATCCTAACCCAGAGGAAGCAGAGGCAATGCATTTGGGATTAAAATTAGCCGAAGAACTGGACGCCGATATATTATGTGGAACAGACCCTGATGCCGATCGGCTTGCTATTGGCGTAAAAAATACAGCAGGAGAGTGGGTATTATTAAATGGGAATCAAACTGCTGTTTTAGCATTTAACTATCTTTTGGAAGCCAGAAAAGAAAAAGGACTCGCGCGGCCCAATGACATGGTGATTACTACTATCGTGACCACCCCGATGATTGATGTGTTGGCCAATGCAAATCAAGTTAATTGTTACAGAGTGTTGACTGGTTTTAAGTGGATTGCTGATTTAATTCGTGAGAAGGAAAAGAATGAAAATTATATTATTGGCGGTGAGGAAAGTTTTGGTTTGATGATTGGAGATAAAATTCGCGATAAGGACGGCGTAAGTGCTGTAGCTTTATTATGTGAAATGGCCGCTTATGAAAAAGAAAAGGGTAGAAGTTTGTATGAAAAATTGATCGACCTCTGTGTTCAATATGGCTATTACTTGGAAGAACTCATTTCAATCACTCGTAAAGGAAGAAAAGGTCAAGAAGAAATTGCTGAAATGATGGATGGATTTAGAAAGCAACCGCCACTTCAGTTAGGTGGATCAGCTGTTGTGGAAGTATTGGATTTTGAAAAGCAAATCGGTAGAAATATTAAAACTGGAGAACAGTGGTCACTCACACTTCCTACATCTAACGTGATCCAATTTGTGCTGGAAAACGAAAGTGTGATTTCTGCCCGTCCAAGTGGAACGGAACCAAAGATCAAATTCTATTTTAGTGTCAAAGAAAATCTTACTACTGCCAATCAGTTTGACCAGGTTGGAGATCAATTGAGAAAAAGAATAAAGTCTATCATTACAGATTTGAACGTATGAGGCCAGTAGAAGACAAACATCGTCACCAGGGTCTTCGACATAAACTGGTAGATCAACTTAAAAAAGCCGGGATTAGCGACGAAAATGTATTACAAGCAATCGCGCAGGTTCCTCGTCATTTTTTTCTAGATTCTGCTTTTGCAGAGATTGCGTATGAGAACAGATCATTTCCAATTGGCGAAGGGCAAACAATTTCACATCCCTATACCGTTGCCTATCAAACTCAACTTTTGAGCGTCCAAAAATATGAGCGTGTACTTGAAGTGGGTACGGGCAGTGCCTATCAAGCTGTTGTACTGGCAACACTAGGAGCACAGGTTTATACTATTGAAAGACAGCGTAAGCTGTACGATTCAAACAAACAATTTGAATGGCTTCAAAAGCAACCTGGACTAAAGTTTTTTTATGGCGACGGCTATCAAGGGCTCCCTACGTTTGCTCCCTTTGATAAAATTTTGATTACTGCCGCTGCACCACAAGTTCCCTCCGCTCTTTTAGAACAATTGCGACCAGGTGGATGGATGGTTGTGCCAGTGGGGGAGGGAAATATCCAGCAAATGAGAAAGATCACTAAGCTCTCCAATGGTACTCTGCGGGAAGAGACCTTTGATGAATTCTCCTTTGTGCCTATGTTAGTTGGAAAGGAAAGCTGAATCTTTCTTCTTACCTTTCCCATACAAAATCCTGTTATGCGTATTGGTTCTTTTTTAGTGTCCGCCACGCTATCTATTGCATTGGTAGTGGCGCTCGATCGCCCACTCGGTAAAATTCCACCGCTCGGAAAATTCTTAAGTCCTCAATATGGTTTTTGGCAAAACGCAGAACCCATTGGTATGGATTATGGGGGAACATTACAATTAAAAGGGTTAAAAGGAGATGCGACTGTCTATTTTGATGATCGACTAGTTCCGCATGTTTTTGCAGAAAATGAGGAGGATCTTTATTTTATTCAGGGCTATTTACATGCGCGTTTTAGATTATTTCAAATTGATTTACAAACTAGAGCAGCTGCAGGCAGGGCAAGCGAACTAGCTGGATCTAAAGCGATCAACTTTGATCGCGAACAACGTCGACTTGGAATGGTTTTTGCTGCTGAAAATGCACTAAAAGAAATGGAAGAAGATCCTTTATCTAAATCCATCTTTGATGCTTATACAGCTGGTGTTAATTCTTTTATTGATCAATTAACTGAATCGGCTTTACCAATTGAGTACAAATTAATGCAGGTAACTCCTGAACGATGGACAAATCTTAAGTCTGCTCTATTATTAAAAATGATGGCTAAAATGCTCTCAGCTGGAACAGAAAATGATTTAGCGAATACTAACGCAAAATCAATTTTTATGCCAGAAGAGTTATCTCGACTATATCCGCAGGTTCCTGATTCTTTATTGCCCATTGTTCCCCATGGAACTATTTATCCAAAACCTGCTGTTATCCCTTTGAAGCCAGCAAACGCTGACTCCCTTTATTTAAATAATAAACAGACTGTAGCCGTGCAATCCATTGACAGACCAGATCCGGGTAATGGAAGTAATAACTGGGTTGTTGCGGGATCAAAAACAAAAAGTGGTGCTCCTATTTTGGCAAATGATCCTCATCTAGAGCTCTCATTGCCTTCAATTTGGTTTGAAATTCAGCTCAAGTCATCTACCTCCAATTCCTATGGAGTTTCATTACCTGGATGTCCATTTGTAGTTATTGGATTTAATGACAGCATAGCGTGGGGCGTTACAAACTCTCAACGGGACGTTAAAGACTACTATGAAATTAAATTCAAAGATGTAAGCAAAAAAGAATATTGGTTTGCTGGAAAATGGGTGCCCTGTAAACTTAGAGTAGAAGAGATAAAAGTAAAAGACAGCCTGCCTGTATATGATACAGTGGCCTATACCATTTTTGGCCCGGTTCAATTTGATCATCGATATTCGACGGCTTCTTCTGCAAATAGAAATCTTGCAGTACGATGGGCTGCCCATGATCCGAGTAATGAGGGCATGACTTTTTACAAATTAAATAGGGCTCGTAATTATGCAGATTACGAGGAGGCCATCCGCACTTTTACTTGCCCGGGTCAGAATTTCATTTTCGCTTCACGCACGGGAGATATTGCAATTTGGCAACAGGGTAAGTTTCCGGCTCGTTGGGATAATCAAGGTTTATACGTGATGCCTGGGGAGGACAGTAGTTTTCTGTGGCAAGGGTACATTCCACAACAAGAAAATCCCCACAGCTTAAATCCTGAAAGAGGGTATTTACAAAGTGCTAACCAACGTGCTGCCGATTCAACGTATCCTTATTTTATTCCAGGTAGTTATATAACTGCCCGCGGCGTTAGAATTGATAAAAAGCTAGCCTCAATGTCTGGAATTACACCCTCTGATTTGATGGCTTTGCACTATGATTATTTTAATACATCAGCTGAAGATCTCAGGCCCATATTATTGAAAAATATCATTGAGGAGCAGTTAACTGCAAAAGAATTGTCTTACCTCCAGCAGTTTAAAAATTGGGATTTGTATGCTACCCCCAACTCAATTGGGCAAACTGTTTTTCAGTGCTTTTGGGATAGCGTTCAATATTCAATATGGTCAGATGAAGTAAATCGTACTAATCCTGCCGCTACCTGGCCCACCGAGCAGACAACATTGGAATTATTATTAAAAGATACTGCATTGATTTATGCAGATGATATTACTACAACAGAAGTTGAAACATTGCCTATTACAGTTACGAATGCCTTTAAAAAAGCAGCAGCCAATTTGCAACAAAAAGAAGCAGATGGCAAATTGGCATGGAGTAAGTTTATGAATCCTAGTGTTTATCACTTATTAAAAGATGCGCTGCCTGCTTTTGCACGAAAAGGCTTGACAGTAGGGGGCTACGGTAATATCGTCAATGCAATAAAGCATAGTCATGGTCCAAGTTGGAGAATGATTGTTCATTTGGTTGATGGTATTGAAGCATATGGAGTTTTTCCGGGTGGTCAGAGTGGAAACCCGGGTAGCCGTTTTTATGACAATAATGTCTCAGTTTGGGAAAAAGGAGAGTATAACAAGTGTTGGCTAATGCAAGAGGCTGATAAAGAGGACAGCCGAGTAAAATGGGTATTACGTGCAAAAAAATCTTAAAAAGTAATCTATGAAGTTTTCATTATCTATACTACTAACGCTCTTGGGCGGAATAGGTGTTTCTCTTATCAGCGCTGTTCCCTGGTGGGGTTTTGTAGGTGTGTCATTTGCTGTTGCATTAGTTATTCATCAGGTTCCTGCTCGAGCATTTGCTGCCGGCTTCTTAGGCATGTTTTTAGCTTGGGGTGGACTTGCTTGGTGGATCGATTGGCAAAATGCTAGTTTATTATCTAAACAAATCGCTTCTATATTTCCCTTGCAAGGATCCTCAGCAGCATTACTCATGCTTACTAGCATTACTGGGGGGCTTCTGGGAGGAGTGACTGCTTTAACAGGCAGTTATCTTCGCATGAGCAAAAATAAAAATTAAGTGCGCCGTCTGTTCTTGAAGATTGCCTTCGTTTATTTTATTGTCCAACTGTTTTTTCTTCAAGGAAACAGTACGCTAATTCGGGGAAGAGTTACCGAAAAGGGAGGTCGTGCTCTTCCTTTTGCCTCAATTCTGGTTGTTGGAAAGGGTAAAGGCGTAACGGCCAACGGAGAGGGGTTTTATGAAATTGAATTAAAGCCTGATGTTTACCGTATTTCGTGTCAATATGTAGGATATGCAACACAGGAAAATCAAATACCGGTAGCTGGTGATGTAGTTACGTTGAACTTTATTTTAGAAAAACAGGAATTGATTTTACCAACTGTTACCATTTCAAATAAAGAAAATCCAGCTAATCGGCTGATTCGTGAAATGATCAGCAGGCAACAAGAAAATCAAAAGAATACTGAGTCGTTTAGTTGTGAGGTTTATTCGAAGGGGCAGCTACGTTTGCGAAACTTTCCTACTCGTTTTTTATCTCAAAAGGTCGATTTTGAGGATGGCGACACAAGTAAAAAAAAGATTCTATATCTATCTGAAACGATCTCGAATTTTTCACAACAAAATCGAAAGGAAAAAAAGATTGTGGTTGTTTCTTCTAAAGTCAGTGGAAACACAGATGGATTTGGCTTGGCAGTACCTGATCAGTACTCGCTGTATGATAACTTAGTATTGACAGGTACCCAATTGAATCCACGCGGATTTGTTTCTCCGTTAGCTTCCAATGCCTTTTCCTTTTATAGATACAAACTTGTAGGAACGTTTACAGAAAAGGAAAAGCTAATCAGTCGAATAAAGGTTACTCCAAAAAGGAAAGGAGAGCCATTGTTTGAGGGAGAAATTTCAATTGTTCAAGAGGATTGGCAAATGCATTCTGCGGAACTACTCTTATTTAAGTCGCAGCAACTTGAACTCATCGATACACTTCGTTTTGTACAACTTTATCAGGAAATAGAGCAGGGTCGGTGGATGTTATCCAGCCAAGTGTTATTTCCGGCTGCAAAAAAGTTTGGATTTGATGCGTATGGCAGCTTTATTAATGTGTATTCGCAGTACCAGTTGAATCCCAATCTAAGGAAACGTTCATCTGATCGCTTTCTGTTGCGATATGAGGATAGTTCCAATAAGAGAACACTTCAGTATTGGGAGGCAATTCGACCTATACCATTAACGGTAGAGGAGCAACTCGATTATGTGAAAAAGGATAGTCTCGAAAAAAGAAGAATGGATCCTCAATATTTAGATTCTTTAAATAAGATTCGTAATAAGTTTACGCTACCTAAATTAATATTGACTGGGCAGACTATCTTAACAAAAGGAACTAAATTCTCTCTTAGTCTAAACCCCATAATTGAACAGCTTGCATTTACTCCGGCAGAGGGAATGGTGGTGCAACCCGTTTTACGCTTTCAAAATAAACTAGATAGTGGTTCTTCTCGACGTTCAATTTCAGGATCTTTAACTATTCGAACAGGCCTCTTAAATGGGCATATCAATCCATATTTGTCAACAAATTATACGCCTGCAACACAGCTACGCAGTAATTTCTTTTTGGGGATAGGGCGTCAAGTTTTACAATTTAATCCGCAGAGTCCCATTACTGATCGGGGTAATACATTATCTAGTTTACTATATGAGCAAAACCGTATAAAATCATATGAGGCTTTTGTAATTCGTCTTGGTTATAACACCGCACTAGGTTCTGGACTTTCTTTGGGGTTAAATTTTCGATTTGAAAACAGAGAGGCGCTTAATAATGTTACCTCTTATACATGGATTGACAAAAGTAACAGGGCCTATTCACCCAACTATCCGGTAGAACTATCGCCTAACAATATTTTAAATCATCAATTAGCTGACTTATCATTTTTAGTAAGATGGCAACCGGGTACTCGATATATAAAGCTACCTGAGCGTATTATAAATGTTGGAAGTGATAAACCAGTTTTTAGTTTTGTGTATACACAGGCACTAAAAAATATTTTTAATAGTGACGCCAAGTATTCCAAATGGAAAATTGGATTTACCGATAGTTATAATTTTGGTTTGAAAGGATTGCTTCGCATTCGGTTGGCAACAGGAGGATTTTTCAATAGAGATTCTGTGCCATTACCAGACTTTATCCATTTCAATGGCAACAACTCTCAGCTGGCCAGTGAATATCTCAATAGCTTTCAAATTTTGCCCGTCTACCAAATGAGTCATACCGAAAAATGGTATGGATTAGGGCATTTGGAGTATAACTTACGTGGGCTTTTGACAAATAAAATTCCGTTAGTTAAAAAACTGAAGCCCTACCTCATTGTGGGTGTTAATGCCTGCTATGTTTCAAAAGAAAAAAACCATGTTGAATGGTTTGTAGGTATTGATAATTTGTTGAAGCAATTCCGTCTAGATTATGTGACCGGCTATCAGCCGGGTGGGATAGTAATTTCAGGTTTCAGAATCGGTTTCAAGGGGATGTAAGCCTAATTTTTTATTTATTTTATCTTTGTCCTGATTTAGAATTTTGCCCAACCTGCAATTGGGGTTCTAATCGAACTAAAATTCTTTTTATGACTTCTTTGCACAATCGTATCTCACGACGTGAGCTGAAAGAGCGTTTGCTCTCAGACCCTACTCCAAGAACAACCATATCCTTCTATTGTTATTTTCATATAGAAGATCCTCGCCAATTCAGAAATCAATTCTTTGTTTCATTATCTGCACTAGGTGTACTTGGGCGAATCTATGTTGCGCAAGAAGGGGTTAACGCTCAAATCAGTATCCCTACAGCATCGTTCGATGAATTAAGAGAATATTTGGACTCAATACCTGCATTGAAAGGGTGCCGATTAAATATTGCAGTGGGAAACGATGGTAAATCTTTTTTTGTTTTAGATATTAAAGTGCGAAATAAAATCGTTGCAGATGGAATTGAGGATCCTTCTTTTGATATGCAACGGAAGGGCAACTATGCAACGCCTGAGGATTTTAACCGCTTGGCGCAGGATCCTTCCACCATCATAATTGATATGCGAAATTATTACGAGTATGAGGTGGGTCATTTTAAAAACGCGGTAGAAATTCCTTCCAGTACATTTCGTGAGCAATTACCAATGGCGGTAGATTTACTAAAAGACAAAAAGGACGCAACGATCTTAATGTATTGCACAGGAGGTATCCGCTGCGAAAAAGCTTCTGCTTATATGTTGCACAAAGGATTTCAGAATGTATTTCATCTGGAGGGAGGAGTGATTAATTATGCAAGAAAGGTGAAGGAAGAAGGTATGTCAAGTTTATTTATTGGAAAGAACTTTGTTTTTGATGAAAGATTAGGTGAGCGAATCACAGATGATGTGATATCATGCTGTCATCAATGTAGCAAGCCGGCAGACACGCATACGAATTGTAAAAATGATGGCTGTCATTTGTTATTTATCCAGTGCGAAACATGTGCCACAGAAATGAATGGGTGTTGCTCGGCTGACTGTTTGGAGACTCTTCACTTATCTGAAGCCGAACGAAAAAAACTGCGAAAGGGAAAGGATTTGGGACAGCACATTTTTAATAAATCCAGAGATAGATTAAAAACGGTTTCTCATAAAAAATCAACGGATCGTCTTTAATTGCTGCAGTGATTTTTCTATCGTCTCTCCAATTTCTTGTTGACTCATTGATATAGGGTGAAAGGTTTCTCCAATCACTTTTTCATATAGTTCAATATATCGTTTAGAAATAGTTTCTACCCAACTATCTGACATGGCAGGTACGGTTTGACCTTCTTTGCCCATGAAATTATTTTGGATTAGCCACTCGCGTACAAATTCTTTACTTAATTGTGGTTGACGCTCTCCCTTACTTTGTCTTTCATCATACCCCTCTGCAAAAAAATAACGAGAGCTATCTGGTGTGTGGACTTCGTCCATCAAAAAAATCTCATTGCCAATTTTACCAAATTCATATTTGGTGTCAACTAATATTAGTCCTCTGTTTTTAGCAATTTGACTTCCTCTTTCAAACAGTCGAAGCGCGTAGGAGCTCAGTTCTTCCCAATCCTTTTCGCTGGCAAGTCCTTGTTTAATTATTTCTTCAGGGCTAATGTCCTCGTCATGTCCTTCTTCAGCCTTGGTAGAAGGGGTTATAATGGGGGTAGGGAATGGATCGTTTTCATTCATTCCTTCTGGAAGGTGGGCTCCACATAAAACTCTTTTTCCTTCACGATATGTTCTCCATGCATGGCCAGTGAGATACCCTCTTACAACCATTTCTATTTTGAACGGTACACATTTTTTCCCAATTGAAACAGTTGGTGCGGGGGTGTTGATCAGCCAATTTGGACAGATATCTCGGGTTGCGTCAAGCATATGGCTCGCTATCTGATTCAATACCTGTCCTTTGTAAGGGATAGGACGGGGTAGTATTACATCAAAGGCTGAAATTCGATCCGATGCAATCATAACTAGCCAGTCCTCGCCAATTGTGTAAACGTCCCTTACTTTACCCCTGTAAAAAGAGGTCTGGTCTTTAAAATTAAAATCACCCATGCCCCGAATGTAAAAAGAGTGTCCTAAAGTACGGTAAACCAGTCTGTTTGAGATTTCAACAACTTATCCTTTACCCTTAAAAATTAAATTTTTATAGTCCCCCTACAATGCGTACTTTTCCACTCTATTTTAAACCAAAATTCCGATTTATGAGAAAAAGCTACCAATTTCTAGCTTCTTCAATTGCGGTGCTGTTAATTTCCTTCTCTGCTTATGCTCAGCAAGTTACAGTAAAAGGTACTGTGCGAAGCCAAGCGTCTAAGGAAGTTGTGCCGGCTGTTTCAGTTGCCGTAAAAGGAACTTCTCAAGGCACGTATTCTAACGCAGATGGACAATTTTCTATCTCTGTTGCTAAGTTGCCAGTTACCTTGATTTTCAGTTCAATTGGATATCAAGACCAGGAAGTAAATGTTACTAGTGCTGCTAGTATTTCAGTTGACTTAAAAGTAAATGAAGCTTTGGGTCAGGAAGTAGTGGTTGCTGCTACCAGAACTCCCACACGTTTGCTGGAGTCTCCTGTAACAGTGGAGCGATTGAGTTCAACCGCACTTCGTAATGTTGCGGCTCCTAATTTTTATGAGGCAATCGGAAACCTGAAGGGTGTAGACGTGCATACAGCAAGTTTAACCTTCCGTACTATCACTACACGTGGATTTGTTAGCAGTGGTAATACTCGTTTAAATCAATTGATGGATGGAATGGATAACCAAGCGCCAGGTTTGAACTTTGCCGTAGGTAGCATGGTAGGTCCTTCTGATTTGGATGTTGAAAGCGTAGAGGTTCTATCAGGAGCTTCCTCAGCTTTATATGGATCTGGTGGTATGAACGGTACAGTATTGATCAATACAAAAAACCCATTCAAATACCAAGGATTCAGCTACAACATTAAACAAGGTATGATGCACGTTGATCAAAAGCAACGTGCTGCAGCACCATTTTATGACTGGTCTTTCCGTTGGGCTAAAGCTTATAAAAATAAGTTGGCTATTAAGTTAGCTGCATCAATGGTCAAAGGATCTGATTGGGAAGCTGAAGACTACCGTAACAAAGCACAGATTGGAATTCTTAGCGAAGTGGTACCAGGAAACCGTACCAGTAGCCCCGATTTCAATGGTATCAATATGTACGGGGATGAGACAAGCGCTAATATGAATGCTTTTTCTCTTTTTGTTCAACAGTCAATTCGTGGAGGTATTTTGGGTGCAACTGGTGGAGCTTTAGATGTAGTTACATTGCTAAATGCTTATTATGCTGCAATTGGTAACCCTGTTTATCCATCTGAAGCACAACGTCAGGGTTTTTATACATTCCCATTCTTCCCAGCGCCAGTCTTAGGTGCTATCAATAGCCCACAATTGAAGCCATTGATTGATCAAATGTATCCGTTCTATAATGGACTTAAGAATAACTATTTTGGAAATACTACCGTTTCTCGTACAGGATATGCCGAGGAGCAATTAGTAGATTACAATACTTTGAATGTACGTTTTAACGGTGGTATCCATTACAAGTTCACAGACAACCTTGAGTTATCATTGAATAGCTACATTGGTGCGGGTACTACTGTTTACACAGGTGCCGATCGTTATTCTCTTCGTAACTTAACGATGGGTCAACACAAATTAGAATTACGCCATAAAAATTGGTTTGTTAGAGCCTATACCACACAGGAAAACGCAGGTAAGTCTTATAACGCAACTGCATTGGGTGCGTTCTTGAATGAATCTTCATCTCCAAGTGGTAGCTGGTTCCCTTTATATATTGGAACCTTCTCTGAGGGTCGTCGTTTGAATGGCACATTGGCTAGTAATTTCACCTTGCACCAGGCAGCAAGAGCTTCTTCTGATGCAACCCGTTTGGTCCCTGGCACAAAAGCATTTACTGATGCGATGAATCGTATTAAATCAACGCCAATTAGTAAAGGTGGTGCGTTATTCTTAGATAAAACAGATTTCTATTCTGCAGAGACACAGCTGAACATTTCTGACATGGGTGGCTTCTCAGATAAAATAGAGTTGATGGCTGGCGCAAGCTGGAAACAATGGGTATTGAATTCTCAAGGAACCTTGTTTGCGGATACTGCACAATTAATTCGTGTAAATGAATATGGTGGATACTTGCAGGCAAAAAGAAAAATGTTAGATGGTGGTTTGACTTTAACAGCATCTGGTCGTTTTGATAAGCAAACTAATTTTAAAGGCCGCTTCACACCACGTGTTTCTGCTTTGATCAAATTAGCTAAAGAGAACTTCTTGCGCTTATCTTATCAAACAGCGTATCGTTTCCCAACCAATCAGAATCAGTATATCAGTTTAGTAACTGGTTCTGGGGTATTGATGGGTTGCTTACCACAGTTTCAGGACTATTATAAGTTAAATAGTACTCGACCTGGATACACTGCTGCCAGCGTTTTATCATACAGAGCGGGAACTTTAGCTGACTCAAGCCGTTTGGTTCGTGCACGTTTCCAGGAAGTGAAGCCTGAGACAGTTAAATCTTATGAAATCGGATATAAAGGCGTTATTGGTAAGAAGTTGTTAGTAGACGCTTATTACTACTACAGCCGTTATGAAGACTTTCTGGTTGGTGTTGCCCTAGTGCAATCTCGTACTGGTGCAAACTCTGATCTGTATTCTCCATTTACTAGCACTAACCTTTCTTACGTTCAAAATTCTACTCAAGCAGTTAAATCATCTGGTTGGGGAGTTGGATTTGAATACCAGTGGGTGAAGAAGTATGTTGTATATGGAAACGTATTTTCTGATAAGTTACAGGATGTGGAAGCGGGTGTAGTAACTTACTTCAACGCTCCTAAATACCGTGTTAATATCGGAATGCGTAATGAGAACGTTTACAAAAACTTTGGCTTTAATGTAGTTTATAAGTGGCAAGATCGCAACTATTACGAAGGAACATTCATAACAGGCACATTGCCAGCTTTTGGATGGTGGGATGCGCAGGTTACCTATCGTCCTTCTAAAAATCCAAAGAGTACATTCCGTGTAGGTGGAACAAATATTGCTAATAACTATCAGCGCACTGGCTTTGGTAGCCCATATGTGGGTGGCTTATACTACGTGAGCTATGGATATAACTTATTCTAATCGAATTGGGTTTTAAGTAAGTCCAGTCCCGCCATTTGGCGGGACTTTTTTTGTCTTATAGCGTACGCAAATGGAGTAATTTAGCAATTCATGGATGCTGTATCAATTATCTCAGGATGGAAAAAAGGTCAATTCAGTCCATTTTACTGGCTAGAAGGGGAGGATGACTATTTTATTGACCAAGTTGTTGATGCGGCCGAAAACAGCCTCTTATCACCCTCTGAAGCTTCTTTTAATCTTACAGTTATGTATGGTCGGGAATCTAACTGGAGTGAGGTTCTAACTAATTGCAGAAGATACCCCATGTTTTCTGAGCGTCAGGTGGTTATTATTAAGGAGGCGCAGTACATGCGCGATATTGAAAAGTTGGAACCCTATTTTGAAAATCCATTGGCGTCAACTGTTTTAGTTATTGCTAATAAAGAGAAGAAGCTTGACAACCGAAAAAAGTTTGCTAAAACAATCAAGGAAAAGGGTGTTTATGTTTCTTTCAAAAAGCAAACGGAGAGGGAGATTGCTGAATGGACAGAATCAAAATTTAAAGAAGCGGGGTTACGAATTACGGATCGTGCCTTGATCTTATTCACAGATCACTTAGGGAGTGACAGAAGCAGGATTGAAAAGGAAATTGAAAAACTAGCACTTAATAAAAATGAGGGACAGGAGATTACTGAAGATGTGATTGAAAAATATGTTGGGGTAAGTAAAGAGCATAACGTTTTTGAGTTGCAAGCTGCATTGGCTCAGCGAGATTTTCTTAAGGCCTATCGAATTATTCAATACTTCAAAGAAAATGCCAAGGCGGCTCCCGTTCAATTAATATTGCCGCTTTTATATGCTTTCTTTTCAAAGGCAATCATGATTTTTGGCACTGATCAGCGCGATGAACGAACATTAGCAAGTATTTTGGGTGTACCTCCATTCTCTATAAAAAACTATCTCACCGCTGCTAAAATATATGGATACCCGGGACTGGAGCGTAATTTGCTTCTATTATATCAGTATAATTTAAAATCTGTAGGGGTAGGTTCTTCTGCAGATGATGCAGCCCTGTTAAAAGAATTGATTTTAAAAATGACGTTAGTGCAGCGGTAAATTATAGCACTGAAAGGCTGTGAATTTTATCTTTAGAGATCTGTTCAACTAATGCAGTAAGATTCTCGTATTTCTTTTCCTCTCTCAGGTATTTGTGCACATGGACTTCTAGTTGCTCTCCATAAATCTCTTTGTCAAAATCAAAAATATTGACTTCAATTACGCGGCTTTTTCCGTCTACCGTAGGTCTAAAGCCTATACTCATCATCCCTTTTAATGCGTTTTCAAAACCTTTGGGTTTGGCATAAACTGCATAGATTCCATTGCCAGGTACTATTTTTTCGGGATCCTCCACTTTTAGATTAGCAGTTGGAAAACCTAATGTTCGGCCAATCTTGTTGCCATGTACCACAGTCCCACTAAAAAAGAAATCGTAACCCAATAATTTATTTGCAACCTCTACTTCACTTTTGGAAAGGGATTCTCGAATTCGAGTTGAACTGATGGTTATATTTTCTATTAGATGTTTCGGGATTTCTTTTAAAGTAAAGCCTCCGTTTTTTTCATAAGACTCCAATAACGCATAGTCCCCCGATCTGTTTCGGCCAAATTGATGATCATGTCCGATTATTATGGTATGCGGACGAAAATTTGATAAGAGAAAGTCTTCAATATATTGAGCAGCAGGTTGGTTGGCAAATGCGTCCGTAAAAGGGATTACCACTAGGTGATCAATGCCCTCTTGTTCCAAAAGCTGGATTCGCTCTTGTAGGGTCGTAATGAGCCGAATTCCTAAAATGGCAGAGTTGACTATTTTTCGCGGATGCGGGTGAAAGGTGATTAGAACAGACTCGCCTTTTATTTCTTTTGCTGTTTGTTTTACAGCATCTAAAATTTGTTTATGTCCGTTATGCACACCATCAAAAGTTCCAATGGTTAAAACGGCTTTGGTGAAAACCGGTAAATCTTTTATATCGTAGTGAACTTTCATTCGGATTGCAAAGATAGCGCAGTCCGCTTTGCAACCCGAAACGGAATCTGTAAGTTTGTAATTCATGTCACGCTATGCGCAACGCGGTGTATCCGCTCAAAAAGAAGAAGTTCATGCTGCGACTCGCAGCCTGAACCCCGGATTGTATTCATCGGCCTTTTGTAAGATCTACCCCGATTATATCGGCAATGATTCAAACTGGGTGAATATCATGCATGCAGACGGCGCTGGTACAAAAAGTATTCTCGCTTATTTGTATTGGAAAGAAACGGGCAATTTAGATATCTGGAAAGGAATTGCTCAAGATGCAATTGTAATGAACCTAGATGATCTTTTGTGTGTAGGCGTTACATCTTCTGTCTTATTTTCCTCTACCATTGATCGAAACAAACATAAAATACCTGGTGAAGTTTTAACGGCTATCATTGAAGGAACTAGAGAGTTTTTTGAGCAAATGAATAAGTGGGGTGTAGATATTCATTTTTTGGGAGGAGAAACAGCCGATGTGGGAGATGTTGTTCGTACAGTTGCAGTGAACGGGACAATGACTGCTCGTTGGCCTAAGTCAAAATTGATTACTAATGAAAAAATTGCTGCGGGGGATATAATCATTGGATTGGCTGGATTTGGTCAGTCTACGTATGAAAGCAAGTATAATAGTGGCATTGCTAGTAATGGATTAACCAGTGCTCGCCATGATCTCTTGTCATTCTATTACGCGTCTCATTTTCCTGAGTCTTTTGATCCTGCTATTGATCAATCAGTATGTTATACCGGTCCCTATCGCTTAACAGACAAAGTGGAAGAGCAAGGAAAGGAGTATATGATTGGCGACCTTCTATTGAGTCCCACCCGAACTTTTGCCCCGGTGCTTAAAGCGATGTTGGAACAACATTTTGATGCTATCCATGGCCTTATTCATTGCAGTGGGGGTGGTCAAACAAAGTGTCTTAAGTATTTACCAGCACCATTTAGAGTAATTAAGGATAATCTTTTTTCACCGCCGATTATTTTTGATTTAATAAAGAAAGCTAGCAAGGCAGATTGGAGAGAAATGGTTCAGGTATTTAATTTGGGAACCCGTTTAGAAATTTATACTTCGCCTTCTAATGCTGATGCACTCATCAAACTGGCAAATTCTTTTGGTGTTGAGGCAAAGATTATTGGTAGGGTTGAGAAGAGTGAGAAAAAAGAGCTGTATGTTCATTTGGGTAATGAAACATTGATTTTTTGATTCCTGATCGTATTTAATTAAATTGTACAAAAGCAAATCGTATGGCAGAGTCAATCATAGAATTAAGAAATGTCAATATCTACCAGGGATCCTCCTTGGTACTTCAGGACGTAAACCTGAATGTGAATAAAGGCGAATTTGTTTATTTGGTTGGCAAAACCGGTTCGGGGAAATCTAGCTTATTAAAAACACTCTATGGTGAACTAGCATTGCAAGAAGGAGAGGGAACGGTGGGAGGGTTTAATCTAAAAGCCTTGGATTGGAAGAAAGTGCCCTACTTACGAAGAACACTAGGTGTTGTTTTTCAGGATTTTCAATTATTGACAGATCGAAATGTAAATGAAAATTTGAAGTTTGTATTGAAAGCAACAGGATGGACGGATGAGCGATTAATGAATGAAAAAATTGCTGATGTGCTAGATAAAGTGGGGCTTAAGTCGAAAGGATTTAAAATGCCTTTTGAATTAAGTGGAGGAGAGCAACAACGTATAGATATTGCTAGAGCTTTATTGAATTCTCCCAAGCTAATACTAGCAGATGAGCCGACTGGAAATTTAGATCCAGAAACATCTGATGAGATTATGCGGCTCTTATTTCATATTTCAAGAGATTATAATACAACCGTTGTTATGGCAACGCATGATTATATTGTTGTCCAGAAATTTCCAGCACGGATGATTCGCACCGAACAGGGTAAAGTTGAAGATGTTAGTTCTGTTTCAGTGCAGGCTATTTAATCAATTGTAACTATTTACATATTGATATTCTCCATTCCTTCGCCCATCAGCTTATTGCTTTTTCGTTTGAAAAGATTGGGGTCGAATTTTCCGAATCTCCAGTTTACATTTAATCGTAATAACTGCGGGTCTCTTCTTCTAAATACATCCTGTATAAATAGGGTAGAAGCAGAATAGATTTGTTGTCTTCTGGTGCGTAGAACATCATTCATGTTCAGCGAAATACTAGTTTGCTTATTCTTGCCTAGATCAATTCTTATGGCTGCATCAATAAAATAATTTGCCTTTTGGTATCCTTGTGCTGCACTAGTCTGTCCAAACATCCCCATGCCAAACATACCACCGCCACCGCCCCAGCGACTTCCTCCGCCTCCGCCACCGCTGCCGCCTGGTGGGAGCACCGACTTAGAAATATATTCACCGGACAGTTGGAGGGTGATATTCTTGGGAAATTTATAAGTGTTATTCAACTTAAGTTGGTAACTAACAAACGGATCTATTGTGTTTTTATACGAGGCGTCTAATTTGATTGCAGAAGTAAACAAATTGAAATTACTAGTCAAGTCCCACTGGTTTGTGATCTTAGTTTTTGCCACTAATTCTGCTCCGGTCACATAGCTGTTATTGGCATTGATAAAAGTATTAATCAATACCTCTTTTCCGGTTATGGGGTTGATTTCTTTGTCTTGATAGCGTGTAATCAGGTTGTCGGTATGCTTGAAATAAATTGACCCCAGAATATTATTTTTATTTTGATATGTTTTTTGATAGGAAATTTCAACTGAGTTGGTAAACTCAGGCAGTAATCCCGGATTTCCGCGGCTGAGATTTAGTGAATCAGAATAATCGGTAAAAGGGAAAAGTTGGAAAAAGTTAGGTCGATTGATTTTGCGCGTATAGTTTACTTGTAGTTCAGCATTTTTTTTCAGCTTTTGACTAATAAATAAACTTGGAAAAAGACTTACCGGAAACTCTATGGAGAATTCTTGATTCTTATCAGGCAGATATCCGTTATAAAGTGAGCTTTCCGCTCGTAATCCCAACTGATATCCAAAATTCTTTACTTGTTTAGAGAGGGTTGCGTACGCAGCGTATACGTTGTCTTTGCTATTATAGTTTACAGATAACGCAGGTATATTAACATTTCCGGTGGAGGTCACCAGGTAAAAGTTATTCTTATTATCTACTGTTCTCCATTGACCACGCAGACCAGCCTCAACTTTTACTTTATCGTTTATCGGTTTTACGTAATCAGTCTGTATAACCAAGTTAGTGTTGTTGCCTGTGCCAGTTTGTAATTGGTCTTGCACTTTTACAAAGGAGCTTAATGGATCTGAGTAATACGCCGTTTTAATTTGGTTACTATTTTTACTACTGCTGTTATTCTGTGTTAAATCTATAGACCATTCTTCTCCCGCCTTTGGGAATAGATGCTTAAAGCTTGCGCTAATTCCAGTAAAATCAAATTCACTGGTAGAATTGGAGAAGCGGTCGTTTCGAGATTGTTTTCGATTGGCATAGAGTGAATCAATCGTGCTATGACTATCATTGGTAGGAGAGAATTTTCCTCCTCCCTTATTTAGGGAAACTGAAAAAGTATTTCTGTTATCAATAAAATAGTCAAAACCACCTCTAAAAAACATAAATTCTCCCTTTGAGATACTGCTGTCTTCTTGCTTTAGATACGTTTGTGGAGTCGCAATCAGTGTTGTACGTTCTGTTAAACCCGCACTGATAGACTTTCGCATATTGTAATTGAGGCTTCCAAATACATTTAATTTGTTTTGTCTGATATTAATATCAGCTCCTCCCCCCAAACGCGCACGTGAGTCGATGCTGCTTCTAATATTTCCGCTATATCCTACGCGTTTGTTCTTTTTTAGAATAATATTCAGAATTCCTGCCGTTCCACCCGAGGCATCAAATTTTGCAGAAGGATTTGTAATAATTTCTACGCTCTCAATTGCATCAGCAGGAATTTGTTCGAGACTTAGAACTGTTGGGCGCCCATCCACAAAGAGTTGCGGGGCATTATTTCGCATGGTAACATTTCCGTCAAGATCAACATTAATGGAGGGTACATTTCTCATTACATCTACTGCAGTACCCCCTGCAGAAACAATGTTTTTGTCTACGTTGAAGACCTTTCTGTCAATCCCAAGTTTTAGGCCTGTAGTTCCTGCGTTTACAGTTACATTTTCAAGTGTTTTTTCTGCAATATCGATTTTAATATTCCCCAAATCTTTATCTAAAGCCGAGAGAAGGCTACCCATATCTGGGTTATTCCCAGATGGCATTTTAACATCAAAGCCAATTACTTTTTCTATTGGCTTATAGCCTATCACATCAATTTTAAGTTTGTATTGCCCAAACACGGGTATATTCTCTAAGCGGAATTCTCCCTTGGCATTTGTCAGCATCCCTGAAACAATTACATCTTTTCTTTTTTTAGTGAGACTATCAAATTTACTCTGCAACAATTGAATGGATGCAAATTCTATGGCTTTACCTGTGGTTGCTTCTAAAACTCTTCCATAGAAGTTGCCATTAAAAGAGGGACGTGAATTGCTATTTCGATTCATCCCTGTAGGAGGCTGTGCTGTTAGGGTTGCAATCTGAAATAAAGAGAGAAAAAGAATTGGGAAGAGTTTAGATGACATTTGGTCTAGTTTGCTGTTTAAACGAGAATTAGCTGTTAATCTGTTGGTCAAAATTTTGAATGGGTTGACCGGTTCATAACGCTTATAGAAGGGTTTTGTTCAAAATAAAAGACCTCGTCTAAAACGAGGTCTTGGGGTGGCTAACCGGGCTCGAACCGGCGACCCTCAGAACCACAATCTGATGCTCTAACCAACTGAGCTATAGCCACCATCTATTCCTATGCCGGAGGTTAAGGAGTTGCAAAATTAAGCAAAAACGCCGTTTCAGAAAAAATACCGTATCATTTTACATTATTTTTGATTCTCATGCATCCCACCCTTAAATACTGGTTGAATATGAAGAGAATAAGCATAATTGTATTACTTGTAACAGTAGCTTCTATTGTCACTTTCCAATCATTAGGAAAAGGTAAACAAGCTGGCCCTCCTGATAAGTACTCAACTATTTTAATGTTGGTAGGTCGTATGTTGGCAGAGGGGCATTATAGTCCTCAGCAAATTGACGATTCATTTTCTGTAAAAGTGTTTGATCGATATTTAGGAGAATTAGATCCTGAGAAAAATTTCTTTTTGAAATCTGATGTTGAACTATTGAAAAAAAAATATGGCAATCGTATTGACGATGAGTTGAATGGCGCGCCTGTACTTTTTGTGAAAGAGGCCGGTTTGATTTTCACAAAGAGAATGTTTGAGGCCGATGTTATCTATAAAAACATTCTTAAAGCACCCTTTACATTTTCCAAATTTGAAGAAGTCCAATTGGATGGTGACAAGCTAGACTATTCTACAACATTAGCCGAACGAGAGGAGAGATGGCGTCAAAAATTAAAATATTTAACGTTGGAGCGTTTTGCTGAGAGTTTAGAACTTAAGCGAAAAGCAAAAGATAGTTTGGCAATTCGCTCGGATGCTGATTTAGAGAAAGAAGCGAGAGATAAAGTGGCAAAAATCATGAGTCGAACTTTTGAGCGATTGCAGCTCAAATTTAATGAGGATGACAAGTTTAATTTATTTGTCAATACCATTACAACAACAATGGACCCTCATTCTGAGTTTATGCCCCCAGTAGATAAAAGATATTTTGATGAGGAAATGAGTGGTCAATTTTATGGGATTGGAGCCACGCTCCAATACGATGATGGGAATATTAAGATTACTAGTGTAGTTACAGGTAGCCCTGCATACAAGTCTGGCAAAATTCAAAATGGTGATATTATTGTGAAAGTAGGTCAGGGTGCTGAGGAGCCAGTAGACTTAGCTGGATTTATGACGACAGATGCGGTAAAGTTGATTAGAGGGAAAAAGGACACCGAAGTGCGCCTTACAATACGAAAGTTGGACGGTTCTATTATTACGGTGCCACTCATTAGGGATAAAATTGTTCAAGACGAAGGATATGCGAGAAGTGCGATTGTAGCTGAAAATGGAAAAAAGATAGGGTACATCTATTTGCCCGATTTCTATGCAGATTTTGAAAATCCCAATGGCCGTCGTTGTTATACCGATGTTGCTGATGAATTGGATAAGCTAAAAAAAGAGGGGATAGACGGACTGATTTTTGATTTGCGAAATAATGGAGGAGGGTCGTTATATGATGTTGTACAAATGGCTGGTTTATTTATTGCAGAGGGCCCTATTGTACAAGTTAAGGACCGGGAAAGAACTCCCAATGTTTTAAAGGATAGAGATCGTTCTGTGTACTACAGTGGCCCACTCATTGTAATGGTCAATGAATTTAGCGCCTCTGCATCCGAAATTTTTGCGGCTGCTATACAAGATTATGGAAGAGGCATTATCATAGGGAGTTCTTCCACCTATGGGAAGGGAACGGTTCAACGTAATATTGGCCTAGATCCTCAATATGGTTTTTCTGCAACAAACGCTGAGTTGGGAACAGTAAAACTCACATTGCAAAAGTTTTATCGTGTAAACGGAGGATCCACCCAACTTAATGGGGTTACGCCGGATATCATTATACCAGATAATCTCGAGTACATGAAAGTTCGGGAGAAGGATACAAAAGAGTCACTTCCTTGGGATCAGATCCCAAAGTCTCCCTATATAACATGGACCCCTGGGTATGATTTGGATTCAATTAAACTTATTAGTCAGAAAAGAATCGATCAGGATACAGTTTTTCAGCTGATTCGCCAGACAGCTTCTTACTTGTCTCAGCAAAACAATAAGCTTTATAATTTGCAGCTGCAGGAGTATGTGAAGTCGCAGGAAAAAATACGAACTGCTGTAAAAAAATTAGACTCTATCCAGCAAGGTAGAGAGTATCTAAAAGTTCGTCCTTTATCAGGCGAGGAAAATCGCTGGTCAACTGATGCTCCAAAACAAGAGCGATTTGAGCGTTGGATTAAAAATCTCCAAAAAGATATATATATCGATCAGGGCGTAAAAGTTCTTAAAGATATTTTTAATCAATCAAGCCAAGTAGCTCGTAGGGCTTAGATAGAATCGGTTTAGGCGTTTCTATTGATGCAATTTAGATCTTCAAAGGCTACCTCTAGTCGCTTACAAAATGTTTCTTCACCTTTTCTGAGCCAAACTCTTGGGTCGTAGTACTTTTTATTTGGCTTATCATCTCCCTCGGGGTTTCCTAATTGTCCTTGAAGGTAGGCTTCATTCTTTTTGTAGTTAGATAAAACACCCTCCCAGAACGCCCATTGAAGATCGGTGTCAATATTCATTTTGATAGCACCGTACGAAATAGCTTCCCGTATTTGATGTTGTGGGGAACCACTTCCTCCATGGAACACAAAATAAACGGGTTTGTTTCCGGTGTTATATTTTTTCTGAATGTAATCTTGACTATTTTTCAAAATTTCAGGTCTCAATTCCACATTTCCGGGTTTATACACACCATGCACATTTCCAAAAGCGGCTGCGATGGTAAATAGAGGACCAACCTTTTTTAGTTCTTCATAGGCATAGGAAACTTCACCTGGTTGTGTATACAGTTTAGAGTTTTCCACGTCAGAATTGTCGACACCGTCTTCCTCACCACCTGTTACGCCCAGTTCAATTTCAATCCCCATTCCTAGTGGCTTCATTCGTTTGAAAAACGTTGATGAGGTAGATACATTCTCTTCAATTGGCTCCTCACTTAAATCTAACATGTGTGAACTGAAAAGGGGATATCCTTTTTCTTTGAAAAAGACTTCGCCCGCATCAATCAATCCACCTACCCAAGGAAGCCATTTTTTTGCTGCATGGTCTGTATGAAGTACAACGGGAACTCCGTAGTATTTTGCAATAGTATGAATGTGTAAAGCGCCGGCAATTCCTCCCTGTATATTCCCTTGTAATTGGTCGTTTGGCATCCCTTTGCCAGCAATAAACTGAGCACCTCCGTTTGAAAATTGTACTATAACAGGGGAATTGACCTTGGCTGCTGTTTCCAAAGTCGCATTGATAGAATTGGTTCCAATGGTATTGACGGCTGGTAACGCAAAATTATTTTCTTTCGCATCTTGATAAAGGGCTTGTAACTCTTCGCCGTACAATACACCTGCGCGGTACTTTTTCATACTTGTAAATTTTGGCAAATATACAAATTGGCGTTAAGCATTTCCGAGGGCGGCTATCACATCGTATTTAGTGACAATATGGTAAGTGCCTGCCTCGTCCCTAGTAAGAACTGCACCATTCTCCTTGCTGATATATTGAGCCAGTTTTTCGGCGGGACTATCAAAGGGAACAAGAGGAAAAACGGGTTCCATTACCTCTCTGATACGGGCTATTTTGAGTGAAGAATCAGCAAATACTTTTTTAAAGAGTCCATGTTGGCTGATTCCGCCAATTGGTTTATCATTTTCCATTACTGGAATTTGTTCAATATCAAATTTTTTCATCAACTCTACAGCTTCAGTTACAGTTTGGTCAGGTTCAATAGTGATCAAGCGTTTAGCGCCACGGGTGTTGATGATTTCACGAATTGTTTTAACGTCTAAAAATCCTCTTTCCATCATCCATTGGTCATTATAAATTTTCCCAACATATCTGCTGCCATGATCATGCAAAATGCAAACTGCTAAATCTCCTTGTTTCAATAAATTTTTTAATTGGATAAGGCCTTGCAAACAACTTCCAGCGCTGTAGCCGCAAAAAAGGCCTTCTTCTTTGGCTAGGCGCCTTGCCATGATTGCTCCGTCTTTATCTGTGACTTGCTCAAAATGATCAATCACGCTCATATCATAGTTTTTCGGTACAAAGTCTTCTCCAAATCCTTCACTGATATAAGGTTTTACTTCTTTCATGTCAATTTCACCTGTTCTAAAATATTTAGTGAGTAGCGATCCATACACATCTATGGCCCAAATCTTTATGGAAGGGTTTTTTTCTTTTAGAAATTGCGCTGTTCCTGTAACTGTTCCGCCTGTACCTGCAGTGCAGATCAAGTGAGTGATTTTGCCATCAGTTTGATTCCAAATCTCCGGACCTGTAGATTCGTAGTGGGCTTGACGGTTGGCAAGATTATCATATTGATTCATATGACACGAATTTGGGATTTCCTTTGCTAATCTTGCCGCAACACTATAATAACTTCTGGGATCCTCGGGCATCACATTGGTGGGGCAAACAATCACCTCTGCACCAACAGCCTTTAGAATATCTACTTTTTCTTTGGATTGTTTATCGGTAGTTACAAAAATGCACTTGTATCCTTTTACTACTGCTGCAAGGGCGAGCCCCATTCCGGTATTACCACTTGTTCCTTCAATTATCGTTCCGCCTGGTTTTAATCGGCCATCCTGTTCTGCCACCTCAACCATTTTTAAAGCCATCCTGTCTTTTATAGAGTTACCTGGGTTGAAGTAATCTACTTTTGCAAGTACATCACATGGAAAATCCTTAGTGATGCGTTGTAGTTTAATGAGGGGTGTATTTCCAATGGTTTCTAGAATACTGTTTTTGATATCCATTTTATTGTACTTTACTGGGTGATTAGGGTTGCTTTTTTTAAAACTGGATCCAGTGAATTTAGGATTTGAAAGTAGCCAATTTCTCTCCATTTGAAACGTGCTAATGTTGCCAGCATTCTTTCTCGCAGAAATTTGCTTTCCTCTTCTGATAATTTCACTTTTATCGTCGAGTCAATCATTTTTTCCCACGCACTCATCAATTTATTTTGTAGTGGATTATTCGTGAGTAATTGAAGTGGCTCATTCAATTGTTCAAAATCTCTTTTCCATTGTTGATAAAATGAAAAGCAAAAAGGAGTAAGCTGTGCGGCAACTTTTTTAAACTTTTTTGAATCGAAGATTAAAGAGTCGTATCCAGTAGTAATAAGCACATCCGGTTTAATTCCATTTAAAGCCAGCAAGGTGTCTTTGCATGGGTTTAAGAAATAGGTAGGTTTTTGCGTGCTATCAAAAACTCCATAAGGTTGCTGAATACATCTTCCCAGTGGTGTGTAATATCTCGCTACTGTTAAACGAACTGCTGAGCCATTTTCAAGGCTATATTCTTCTTGTACCAATCCTTTACCGTAAGAGGTTTGTCCGATAATTTTTCCTCTGCACCAATCTTGGATTGCCCCTGCAAGAACCTCACTGGCACTGGCAGAGTATTCGTCAATTAAAATGGATACTTTTCCTTTTTCAAATAACCCGGGTCTTTCAGCGCGATATTCTTTTTTGCCCACTTTATCTCCTTGCGTGTAAACAATTAGTTTTTTATTATCCAAGAGTTCATCTGCAATGTCCACTGCCTCAGAAAGTAATCCGCCACTATTTCCTCTCAAGTCAATCACTAAGTTTTTCATACCCTTGTCTATGAGCGACTCGAGATTTTTCATGAATTCCTCATAGCTTGTTTCTGAAAATTTCTCCAAGCGGATGTAGCCTGTTGTAGCATTTAATAGGTAAGCCACCTCCACAGCGGGAAGAGGAATGGGTCCTCTAGTGACACGTACAGTAAGAAGCGTGTCATTGCGAAGTATACCTAGCGTTGCAATGCTGCCACTTTTGCCTTTGATAATCGCTCTAACTGAATCAGCTGATTGATCTTTTTTTAATAAGGAGGCGCCATTTACAGTGAGTAATTTGTCTCCAGCTTTTAATCCCGCATTTTCTCCGGGTCCGTTTGGGAAAACATAAAGTAGAGAAGCTGTATCAGATAATAGGCTGAATTCAACGCCAATTCCTTCAAAATGTCCGCTCAACTCTTCCTCAGAATCTTTTACTTGAGAAGCGGATAGGTAGTAGGAGTGTGGATCCAGTTTTTCAAGTAGCTCCTCTATGGAAGTGGATTGTAACGAGTCGATATTGATAGGGTCAACATAATTCGACCGAATCAATTCAATCACTTGTTGATAGGGTGATAACTGGTTTTGTCCAAAGAAACTAAAGCCATTTTTTTTGGACAATAAATTACCGAGTAAAAGACCGACAATTAATATTGAGGAGAGTAGTAATGGCAGAGCAATTTGCCGGTTGTTATTTCTCATTCCAGCTAAGATTTGCGTAACTTGTGCAAGTTAATTCATTCCTACGCTGAAGTGATCAGATGGCTAGAATAAAACTTATTGCAGACGCTGGCTCCACAAAAGTTGAGTGGTGTTTGGTAGAAGGTATAAAGAAGAAAATCGTCCGAACCTCCGGAATAAGTCCCTATTTTCTTTCCAAAGCGGATATTCAATCTTTAATTAAAAAGGAATTAGCAAGCCGAGTTGACCTTAGTAGTGTGGATGAAATTTATTACTATGGTACTGGCTGTGCTAACAAGGCAAATGCTTTGGCTGTTAAAAAGGCACTACAGTTCCATTCTCCTACTGCTTCCGTTGAGGTTACTCATGATTTGATGGGGGCAGCCAGGGGATTATGCGGGTATGACAAAGGGATCGCTTGTATCTTAGGGACCGGATCTAATTCTTGTTATTACAACGGTAAAAAAATTGTAAGTAATAGTCCTGGTTTGGGATATGTGCTAGGAGATGAGGGTAGTGGGTCCTATTTAGGAAAGAAGGTTTTGCAATATTTCCTATATGGAGTTTTTGATGAAGAATTAAGAGGTCGATTCGATCTTAGTTTTATGACAAATCCCAGTGAAATACTAGACAATGTATATAAGAAACCACTGCCCAATAGATATCTCGCCGGATTTACACTTTTTCTTGCCGAGAATCGTGGTCACTACATGATTGAGAATATCATTGAAGATGGTTTAAACGATTTTTTCTTCCAGCACCTTTGTCGTTATCCGGAAGTATGGAAGCATCCCGTATATTTTACAGGGGGAGTGGCCTATGCATTTAAGGATGTTGTAAAGCAATTATGCAAGCAATACGAATTTGAGCTTGGCGCTATTTTAAAAAACCCAATGGAGGGGCTTTTAAATTATCATCGATAATAAATTATGGATTTTGAAAGAATAACGGAAAAGAGTAGCACCTATCGACATTTGGAAAAGATGTCGATTCATGACTTGCTCGTTAATATTAACAAGGAGGATAAACTAGTGCCTGCGGCCATTGAAAAAGTGATTCCTCAGATTGAGCGATTGGTAGAGGTGGTATCAGATAAAATGCTAATGGGAGGACGATTATTTTATATTGGTGCTGGAACGAGTGGACGTTTGGGCATTGTTGATGCGAGTGAGTGTCCGCCTACCTACGGGGTTCCGCCAGGTTTGGTTATTGGATTAATTGCCGGAGGTGAAAAGGCAATTACAAAAGCTGTAGAAAATGCTGAAGATAATAGTTTGCAAGGTTGGGATGACTTGCAACAACATAATATAACTGATCAGGATGTTGTGATTGGAATTGCCGCAAGTGGCACAACTCCCTATGTGATTGGAGCTTTGCAGCAATGTCGGAAACATGGAATTTCCACGGGTAGTATTTCTTGTAATCCAAATTCTCCGGTTAGTGCTGCAGCAGATTTTCCTATTGAAATAGTGGTGGGTCCTGAGTTTGTGACGGGAAGTACACGAATGAAGAGTGGAACTGCGCAGAAACTAGTTTTGAATATGATCTCTACTTCTGTAATGATTCAATTGGGTCGAGTAGAAGATAATAAAATGGTGAACATGCAATTGACCAATGAAAAGTTAGTAGATAGAGGTACTAAGATGCTGATGGAAAAGTCGGGCATAACTGATTATGAAAAGGCAAAAGATCTTTTGTTATCACAGGGCAGTGTAAAAAAGGCCTTGTTGCATTTGGAGGGGTCTTGAGCTATGCATACGATAGAGCCCTTTTACAATTGGCAACATATCTATGAAAGTGAAAAGGATGTTCGATCCCCTTTTTTTGGAAGAGAACATTCTGAATTTGAGTTTTCTCAAACTATTTACAACTATTATATCCACCCGCAATGGGATGAATTTGGCAGTAAAACACTCTACGCAAAGGTGCTGATGGCCGATTACGAAGAGAAATATGTAGTCATTGAATTATTAGGAGAATGGAATGATGCTGTTGAAAATGATATCATGCAATTGAAAAGAGAAGTGGTGGATAAATTTATGGAGGAGGGTATTTGCTTTTTTATTCTGATTGCAGAAAATGTATTGAATTATCATTATGACAGCAACGATTATTATGAAGAGTGGTCTGAGGATGTAGAGGACCGGGGCGGCTGGGCCGTTTGTTTGAATCTGCCTTCTCAGACTTTGAGAGAATTTCAACAATACCGTCTAAATCGTTATATCAGTTTGCAAGAATTGCCCGATTGGCGCATCTATAAACCTTTTCATCTTTTCAAGAAGCTTTCCTTGCTGCTAAACGACTAATATTTTTTAAAATAGGTCTGTTTTCTTTAAATCTTTTACTCATTTTCAATTGCTGGATGTTAATTTTGCATTCTAGAAAATTGCTTGTACTGCACGATTCACTAAACAATAAAAATTTTGTCTGATGAAATGGTCGGCACTGTTTACTTCCTCGGTTGGTAGAAAATGGGTGATGGGGTTAACTGGGATTTTTTTGATTTTGTTCTTAGTAGTGCATGTCGGCTTGAATGCGTGTATTTGGGCCATGGATGGTGGAGTGATGTTTAATAAGGCCGCTCATTTCATGGGGTCTAATGTGGTTCCAAGAATTTTAGAGATTGGCTTATTTGTTGGATTCATATTGCACATTTTACAAGGGTGGACCTTAGAACTCAATAACCGTGCTGCCCGTAAAAAGGGTTACGCCGTAAGTATGGGAAACAAGGGGAGTAAATGGTACAGTCGTAGCATGGGTATTTTAGGAACCTTATTGTTTCTCTTTTTGGTCATGCATTTGTCTCACTTTTGGGTGCCTAGCCGAATTACAGGCTTAAATCCTGTTTTAATTGATGGTAAAGAGTATCATGATCTCTACGGCGAAATGTTGGCTGTATTTCAAGGTAATTTAGTAGTAGTCATCCTTTATGTGCTTGGGTGCTTTTCATTAGCTTGGCATTTGCTGCATGGATTTCAAAGTGCTTTCAGAACATTAGGCGTCAGCAATGCACGATACTTAACCTTGATTGAAAAAACTGGTTTTGTTTTTTCGGTGATTGTGTCAATGGCTTTTGCTTTGATGCCTGTGAGCATGTATTTAGGATGGGTGAAATAATTTTTAAACTAGAAAAGTATTGTTATGCTGGATTCCAAAATTCCTACCGGATCACTGGAAACAAAGTGGACAGATTATAAAGGGCATTGTAAACTCGTCAATCCTGCCAATAAAAGAAAGTTAGAAGTTATTGTTGTTGGTACTGGCCTCGCGGGTGCCTCTGCCGCTGCTTCATTAGGTGAGCTTGGTTATCAAGTAAAAGCATTTTGCTTTCAGGATTCACCCAGACGAGCTCACTCTATTGCTGCACAAGGAGGAATCAATGCAGCTAAAAACTATCAAAATGATGGCGACTCTGTATTCCGCCTTTTCTACGATACTATTAAAGGAGGCGATTATCGTGCGCGTGAAGCAAATGTGCATCGATTAGCAGAGGTGAGTGTTAATATTATTGACCAGTGCGTGGCGCAAGGCGTTCCCTTTGCGCGTGAATATGGAGGGCTTTTGAATAATAGATCATTTGGCGGAACACAGGTTAAAAGAACATTTTATGCGGCTGGACAAACGGGTCAGCAGTTGTTGATCGGAGCATATCAAGCTTTAGAAAGACAAGTGGCACTAGGTAAAGTGCAAATGTTTACCCGCCACGAGATGTTAGATGTGGTTGTGATCGATGGGAAAGCACGTGGAGTTATTTGTCGCAATTTAGTAACAGGAGAACTTGAGCGACATTTTGGACATGCTGTACTGCTTTGTACAGGAGGGTACGGTAATGTATTTTATCTCTCCACCAATGCCATGGGTAGCAATGTGACAGCTGCGTGGAAGGCGCATAAAAAAGGAGCTTATTTTGGCAATCCTTGTTTTACACAGATCCATCCAACATGTATTCCGGTGAGTGGCGACCATCAGTCTAAATTAACACTGATGTCTGAGTCATTACGAAATGATGGACGTATATGGGTTCCTGCAAACAAGGATGATAAGCGTCACCCCAATGATATTCCAGAGGAGGAAAGAGATTACTTCTTGGAAAGACGCTATCCTGCTTTTGGAAATTTAGTTCCCAGAGATGTTGCTTCTAGAGCAGCGAAAGAAAGATGTGATGCGGGTTATGGAGTGGGTACTACCGGTCAAGCTGTTTATTTAGATTTCAAGTATAACCTCATTAATAAATACGGAAAAGCCGAGGCTAACAAACTTGGGATAAGCAATCCTGATACAGCTACGTTAATAAAATTGGGTAAGGAGGTTGTGAAAGAGGAGTATGGAAACCTCTTTGACATGTATGAAAAAATTACGGGTGAAAATCCATACGAAGTTCCAATGCGAATCTATCCTGCTGTACACTACACAATGGGTGGACTGTGGGTTGATTACGAGCTAATGACTAGTGTAAAAGGTTTGTATGCGCTTGGTGAAGCTAACTTCAGTGATCATGGCGCAAATCGTTTAGGAGCCTCTGCATTGATGCAAGGTCTTGCTGATGGTTATTTTGTGATACCATACACTATTGGAAATTATCTAGCTGATGAAATTGCAACCAAGCCTGTTCCTACAAATCATCCTGCATTTGAAGAAGCAGAGAAATCAGTCGCAGATCGATTAAATAAATTATTATCTATACAAGGATCTCAAACGGTTGAAAGCTTCCATAAGCGACTAGGTAGAATCATGTGGGACAAGTGTGGGATGGCTAGAAATGAAGAAGGATTAAAGCAGGCAATTGCCGAAATACGCCAATTGAAAGCTGAATTCTGGTCTGATGTAAGGATACCTGGAGGTCTCAATGAAATGAATCCTGAATTGGATAAAGCAGGTCGTGTTGCTGACTTTATTGAATTAGGTGAACTAATGTGCCAAGATGCACTAGATAGAAATGAAAGCTGCGGCGGTCATTTTAGAGAAGAGAGTCAAACAGAGGAGGGAGAAGCAAAGAGAGATGATGTTAACTATGCATATGTAGCTGCATGGGAATATCAAAAAGACAGCCAATGGCAGTTACACAAAGAACCTTTACAGTTTGAAATTGCTAAGCCTTCTCAACGTAGTTATAAATAACGATTATCATTTGTAAAAGCGAGATTATGCAACATTATACAATGAATCTTACCTTAAAAGTTTGGCGTCAGAAAAATGCTAATGATAAAGGGCATTTTGAAACATATCCTGTTCAGAATATATCTTCCGAAATGTCATTTTTGGAAATGATAGATGTATTGAATGAGCAGTTGATTAAAGATGGAAAAGAGCCCATTGCCTTTGATCACGATTGCAGAGAAGGAATTTGTGGTATGTGTTCGATGTATATAAATGGTCGTCCACATGGACCTTGGCAACAGAATACCACCTGTCAATTGCATATGCGTGCATATAAGGACGGTGATACCATTGTTGTTGAACCTTGGAGAGCAAATTCATTCCCAGTTGTAAAGGATTTGATGGTAGACAGAAGTGCGTTTGATCGTATTATACAGGCTGGGGGATATATTTCTGTTAATACAGGTAATGCTGTAGATGCAAATGCTATTCCTGTAGAAAAGGATAAGGCTGATTCAGCCTTTGCGGCGGCAGCTTGTATCGGCTGTGGGGCATGTGTGGCAGCTTGTAAGAATTCTTCAGCTATGCTCTTTGTATCTGCTAAGGTTTCTCACCTTGCCTTATTACCTCAGGGACATCCTGAAAAGAAAAAACGTGCCCTGAATATGGTGGCTCAGATGGACAAAGAAGGGTTTGGCGCTTGTACAAATACCGGTGCTTGTGAAGCAGTTTGCCCCAAAGGAATATCAATCGAAAATATAGCACGTTTGAATCGTGAGTATATGATGGCGGGATTGTCGGAGAGTGAATAATTAATTGTCTTTCATAAATTTAGTGAAATCATTTCGATTTAAACATTAAATCTAAAATGCATCACATCCCCGTCTTTTACTATATATTCCTTTCCTTCAATTCTCAGTTTACCGGCATCTCGACAAGCTGATTCTGAGCCATAGTTGATAAAGTCATCATAAGAAATTACCTCTGCTTTGATGAATCCTTTTTCAAAGTCACTGTGAATAACCCCTGCGGCCTGTGGTGCTTTCCAGCCCTGCTGAATAGTCCAGGCTCTCACTTCTTGAACCCCCGCAGTAAAATAGGTGTACAAGTTTAATAATTTATAAGCGCCACGAATAAGTCGGTCTAATGCGGGTTCTTTCATGCCATATTCTTCCATGAATAACTGCTTGTCTGCGGGTTCTTCCATTTCAGCAATCTGGGCTTCAATGGAATTATTCATGATAATTAAGGTTGCGTTTTCGCGCTGAATAGCCGCTTGAAGGGACTCGGAGAATTTATTTCCTGTGTGCATGGAAGACTCATCTACATTCGCAACGTATAATACTGGCTTTTCAGTTAGTAAGAATAGATCCGCAATAGCTACTCTTTCTTCTTTACTTAGTGATAATTCTCGGATATTTTTACCTTGCTCCAAGTGATCTTTACATTTATTCAATACCTCTAATTCGCCTTTGAGTTTTGGATCGACACGCGCTTGTTTTTCTGTCTTTTGAATTTTCTTCTCAACACTATCTATGTCTTTTAATTGCAATTCAGTGTCTATAATCTCTTTGTCACCAACGGGATTGATGGCTCCTTCGTCCCGTAAAATATTTTCATCTTCAAAACAGCGAATTACATGTATAATGGCATCTACTTCACGGATATTGCCCAGAAACTTATTTCCTAATCCTTCTCCTTTACTGGCGCCGCGCACTAGTCCTGCGATATCAACAATTTCAATTTGTGTGGGAACCACTTTCTCCGGTTGTACAAACTCTGCTAATTTCTGTAAACGGAAGTCGGGTACATCAACCAAGCCAACATTAGGGTCTATCGTACAAAAGCGATAATTACTAGCCTGCGCTTTAGCGCTATTGCTAACCGCATTAAAAAGGGTGCTTTTACCAACGTTAGGGAGTCCTACAATTCCTGCCTGTAAAGCCATAAGTTTTATTAAAGGTGTGCCAAAAATTAGGCGAGCAAAAGTACAGAAATCAATTTTCCTATCTTCAGGTAAGAAAAACAAGATTATGACATTGACACGAATCTGGGCCGCCTTTGTAATCATCGCTTTTTTAGTAGGCAGTTTTAGAATGATGAATGGGGATGAGAAAATTTTTATGCGGATGATTACTGGAAAATCAACCGATAAAAATGACAGTACTTTTTACTTGTCAATAGGTGATCCGGTTAATATGGGCTTGTCTTCTTCTTATCCCGCTTTTTTGGCTGATTATGGGCTGTTTCAAACTTTAGATCCTGTTAAGGCGACCTATATATTGACAGATCATCATTCTCCGGATTCATTGGCCAGTACAGCTAGAGTGTACCCACAATTACAGGTTTATACCTTCATTGGAATTCAGCAAAAGTTAATTAGACGGGTAGACGGTGTCATTGAGACGGCTAAAAACGCCTTTCTGGATATTATTTTGCCATTGGTGGGCATTTTAGCGCTATTCATGGGCTTTTTAGCAATTGCCGAAAGAGCGGGGGGCGTACGTTTGTTATCCAGAATTATATGGCCTTTTTTCTCTAGAATTTTCCCGGATATTCCAAAGGGGCATCCTGCCACTGGTCATATGATGATGAATTTTTCCGCTAATCTTTTGAATTTGGATAATGCGGCCACGCCGTTTGGATTAAAGGCGATGGAAAGTTTACAGGAGCTTAATCCTAATAAATCGGAGGCTAGTAATGCACAATTGATGTTTTTGGCTCTTCACGCTTCAGGCCTGACATTAATTCCAGTTACCATAATTGCCTACAGATCTGGGTTGGGCGCTGCAGATCCAACTGATATTTTTATTCCTTGCATGATTGCCACATTTGTGGCTACGATGGCTGCCTTATTTATTGTTTCGTGGCGCCAACGAATAAATTTATTTCAACCCGTTATAATCGGTTGGGTGGGAGCGATAACTGGCTTAATTGCAATACTGGTAAGCTATGTGATAAAACTAGATGCCGCTTCTTCGCAACTATTTTCTTCTAAATTGAGTAATGGCTTGATTTTATTCATTTTTGTAGCAATAGTGGTAGGAGGGGTATACAAAAAGATAGATGTGTTTGATGCCTTTGTAGAAGGAGCAAAAGGTGGCTTTGAAACTGCAATACGAATCATTCCTTACATAGTAGGAATGCTTGTTGCCATTAGCTTGTTGCGTACCAGTGGTAGTTTTGATTATCTAATAAATGGGGTCAAGCATCTGTTCGCAGCACTAGGCACTGATACTCGCTTTGTCGATGGGCTACCCACTGCGTTAATAAAACCATTGAGTGGAAGTGGAGCTCGTGGAATGATGTTAGATACGATGAAAACCTATGGCCCTGATTCATTTGCTGGAAGGCTATCAGCCGTCTTGCAGGGGTCATCCGATACAACTTTCTACGTGGTAGCCGTTTATTTTGGATCAGTGGGTGTACGTAATACTCGCTATGCGATTGGTTCAATGCTGTTAGCGGATCTGGTTGGGGTGCTAACTGCTATTTTTCTAAGCTATCTTTTCTTTGCATAAAGTAGTTGCATAAAAAAAGTCGCCCATTAGGGCGACTTTTTTTATAAGTATAACTTGAGATTAGTAGTTCACTACTAAAGTAGCAGCACGAATACTTGTTCCGCTGGTAGCACGATGTGATCCGCGATAGACCACTGTATAGCTACGCTGGGGTAGAAGGGTAGAAACAGTAGAAGTAGCTAATACTGTAGTAGTACCTGCTAATCTTATTTGAAAAGCCTCTGTTCCTATTCTAGAAGGATGAACAATGAAATCCGTTACGTCGGTGTAGCGTACGTTCGTTGCAACAATTTCATTTTTACCAAGAGAAACAATGTCAATCGCAGGTGTTTGAGCTATGCCATTGTAAGCAAAATTTGCAAAACGAACCCTGCAAGTTGTATCAGATGGAACAGTGATTGGCGTTCTAACCGTTTTTTGTTTGGGAGCCGTAATGGTGTCAAAAGTAAAAATCATATAGTTATTCCCAATGTCGAAATTCTGAGCAAAAACTAGATTTGCTTGTGTGGTAGTAGAAAGAGTATCCCTTACCATCATATTTCTTAAACCGCTTTTTACTGAATAGCCGAAACCAGTACCAGGAAACAAGTTTCCAGTTGATAGGGCAGATCCATTTACTGGTTGTCCGTCAACATAAATATAGTTTCTGCTGGCTCCCACTGTTCCTACAAATACTTGTATGGTGGATCCAGTGCCAGTGTAGTAGTCGGCGGCTAGCTTTTTATCAAAAGACTTTTGGCACGATTGTAGCAAAAGGGTGCTGGCTGTAATTGCAACAGCAATTAGTGTAAACCGCGATAATTTAGTTGAAATCATACGTTTCATTGTTTTCAGTTAGTTTATGGTTTTGAGAACCAGCACTCTTTAGTGATATAATCAGGTGCAAAAGCTCCAAGACGGTTTAATTCATCCACGTTGTACAGATATTCTGAGTTGTATCGGGGTCTTACTCTGTAAATCCATTTACCCAGATTGTTTGTATACAAGTCAATTCCAGTAGGAGGTGCAAATTCTCTATAAACTTGCTGGCCTGTAACAGGATCCAAATCAGTATAGTGATAACGACGCATGTCCACCCAAACTTCAGTTACACCCCAGCCATACATCGCAATGAATTTTTGCATCATGATATGCGAAAGTGTCAAGTTAGCAGCGCTAGGTACAATAGTGGGGTTGTTTAAGAAAGCATCTCTTTGCGTATCATTCATACGTAGAGCAGTAGGAACGCTTGTTTCATAATTAGCTCTTAGTTCGGCAATATTTAACTCGATTCCTTTTTTGTAAGCAACCAATGCTCCAGCTTTATCTCCTTTTCTTAGCATGGCTTCTGCCTTAACAAATTGGATTTCAGCAGCAGTCATGATAGGGAATATCGGTGCATTTTTAAAAATATAGCGACAAGCGTCATCATTACCAGGTGCAGCTGTAATAGAAAATGCACCACCCCAGAAATTAGCTGGTCGCTCGTTTACGTTAGTTAAAAGGTCACTTCCTTTATTGGGGCGAATACCCTTATAAGTGCCTAATGGATTTTCACGGATAATGTAAGGAGCGCGGGGGTCAACACTATTAGTTGGGAACTGCGTATTGATTCCAGACATCAAATCAGCGATGAATTTTGTTTGACGCAATACACCAATATTTCCTCTGAAGGGAGACCAGTAGCTAAATGTGCCAGTACCTCCTGTGTTTGACCAAGTAATATTTGTATTCTCATTATTTGCTTGCATGGCAAGATTTGCATAATAAATAACCGAATCAGGTTGATAGATCGATTTATTAGTAACACGGTGAAATGTTCTAGCTAATACACCGTAAGTGAACTTTTTCCACCGATTGAGATCGCCACCATTTCCATAACGGTCACTTCTTGCTAGGTTGGCGGGATTCATGCCATCGCCTGTTTTTGATAAATTAGCCAAGGCTGCATGACAGAGGCGTTTTACTTCTTCATACACATCTGGTTGTGGGTCGTATTTAAAGACAAGTTGTTCTGGACGAAATGCTTCACGAAGAATAACATCATCATGTACATCCGTCAAGGTCATCCAAGCCCAGGCACGTACTGCTTGTGCAACACCAACATAATCCCATTTCTTTTCCTCAGTTCCCCATTCGATAATGCGACTGATATTGGCACCCATTCCATAATAGTGCATAGCCCAAATACTTCCCAATACATCGCTACGATTGATAAAGTTGTCTCCCATTTGATCATACTGATTACCAGTTGAGCTAGTTGCCCAAAACTGCACATAGCGACCAAAATACAATCCATCATTTTGAGGGCCATACAAAGTACCGTTAGCGGAGTGTTGAATGGCCATATTAGAAATAACGCCAGGTAATAGCTCTTCTATGGGTTGTTTAGTTAATGCATTAGGGTTAGCAAATGCATCGTCAATCTTTTTTGTGCAACTGCTAAAGGCAAGCACTGAAATAGCAGCAGGAAGAATGAGATCATAAAGAATATTAATTTTCATAATGCAAATTTTCATTGGTTAAAAGGATGCTCTTACTCCAAAATTAAGTTGAAGAGGTGCGGCTAGCGTTCCATAGTCAAATCCAAATGCTCCCACACCACGACCAGCAGCAGTGTTACCATTTACAGATGGGTCTGCTCCACTATAATTTGTAAATAGGATCAAGTCATTTCCAGTTACAAAAGCACTCAGATTTTTTACACCACGGATGATGTTTTTCTTAAAGGTATAGCTGAGTGTGATGTCACGTAAGCGGAAAAAGTTTACATCTCTTTCAATGAATTCTTCATCTGGCAATGTGTAGTAAGCGTCATTTAGTGCAGGAATAATGCTGATCGTGTTTACAGTTGGTGTAGCGGAATTCTCTAAGCCATTACGAAGAACTCCTGTAACCACTCGTGGTGTCCAGCGGTCTGCAGTGTATTTGCTTAAACCATTTACAGTCATAAAGCGGTTGGTTCCATTGAAAATGTCTCCACCTATTTTTAGGTCCCACAACATGCTAACTCTCCAGTTTCCAAAGCGGAAATTATTGTTCCACCCCGTAGTAAAGTCAGCATTTCTATCTCCAATTACACGATAAGTTGCATCAGTGATGGGCAATCCATTTGCGGGGTTAATCATTACCTGGCCGGCATTATTTCTTAAATATTTAGAACCAGTGATTGATGTTGTAGGCCCACCCAAAGTGATCCCACCACGAGCTGTATACAACCAGGTATCAGCTATGTAATATTCTGACACGCTCTTTGGTAATTCAACCACTTTGTTGCGCATACGGTTGAAGTTAAATCGCATGTCCCAAGTGAACTTAGCTGATTTTATGATATTGTAGTCTAAAACTACTTCAATACCCTTGTTACGGGTTGAACCTGCGTTCTGGGTATTGAGTACGAATCCTGTTCCGTAACTCAGACGGAAGTTTTCGATGATTTGTCCTTTGTTGAGTGTATTATAGTAAGTGAAGTCTACACTCAAACGGCTATTGAATAACCTCACTTCGGTACCCAACTCATAAGTATTTTGTTTTTCAGGTTCCAATTCCGCATTGTTATTAAAGAAACCATAAGAATAACCGCCACCACTAGCAAGGTTGTCCACAAATACAGACTGAGTAGAATAAGGGCTATTTAAGCGGGCTGTACTTGCTCTAGAAGCTCTTAGTTTCCAGTAACTGATCAGGTTGTTTCTTTTTAACTCTGGTATCATATCACTTACGATCATACTTACACTCATACCGGGGTAGTTGTAGTTTCTATTTTGTACGGGCAAAGTTGATGCTTGCTCAAAGCGGTGGGTATAGTTAACAAACAAGTAGTTTTTGAAGCTGTAAGCAACTTCTCCAAAAAATGCTAACTGACGAAGCGTTACATAGTTCCATTCTCCAAATTTGTTTCTATTTAAACTACGGCGAGTGTTTTGTCGAGTTACATTTGAATCCATATAGTTACCCATCAGTACCGCAAGATCTTTATCACTTACAAAATTTCCGTTCTTATACATTTTACCATTTCCCCCAGCAATATTACTAATGCCACCAACAGAATCTACAATGTTAGTGCCATAAACTGCGAACATTTTAGTGGTATAATCTTGCCACATCGTACCGCCCATCACACGGATAGAGGATCCTTTGCCTAAATCTTTTTTGGCCGTTGCAGTAATTGTGTGATTATACCCGGAGTATTTTCTCCAGTAGTTATCCAATGATCCCCCATTAGCTGCACTTAAGTAAAAAGATTGAGGGTGAAGAAACATGAAGCCGTTTTGATCATATTGGTCATATCCAAAACGACCGGAAATTGTCAACCACTTATAAGGGTTGATGTTGATACCCATTGTGTAGGTTTTTCTTTCTACCTCGTCTTTACCAAAGTTGTTGTTAACATTCCAAAGTGGGTTATCGTATTCGCCGTTTGCAGAAGTGTTGTCAAATAGATCCAATTTGTCTCCTGTTTGATCGTTTTCAAAAGTGCGAATATCACTTGTGCGTGGCCATACTAATAAACTCAGAAGGAATCCACCTGCACTTCTTAGAACTTTATTATTTGTAGAACGTACGTAGGCAAATGAAGGCGTGATGTCAACTTTGCCTTTTAGGAATTTAGTGGTGTTGGAAATTCTAAAGTTGTAGCGTAGAAAATCATTATTTGGAACAACGCCTTGTTGATTAAAGTAGCTTCCTGATACTCTGAATTTTGATTCACCAACTCCAAAGTCTGCGCCCAAATTGTGAGTCTGCGCAGTTCCGGTGCGGAAGAAGTTTCCAACATTATCAAAAAGTTGTGCGCCTGCTGCATAAGCTGGACCAAATCTTCTAAAACTAGTACCTGCCAATCCATTTGTACCAGGTCCATAAGTATCTAGTGTCTCTGGGAAACGAGTTACTTCTTGAAATCTGAAACTGTTATCGTATTGAAAAGCAAATTTGTTAGTTTTTGCTTTTCTGGTTGTGATGATGATTGCACCTGAGCTAGCCTGACTTCCATAAAGAGCCGTTGCTTCAGGTCCTTTTAGCACGGTAATACTTTCAATATCACTAGGGTTTATATCGGCTATTCTGTTTTGGTAATCACTAAAGCGGTTAGGACGGTCGGATGCTAAACCAATTGTAGCACCACCAGAAGAGGTCTCATTCATTGTAGAGTTATCCATAACAACCCCATCTACTACATAGAGAGGCTGGTTACTTAATGAAAGTGAGTTAAAGCCTCTCAAGACAACAGAAGAGGAGGCACCAGCCACGCCTGATGTAGGATCCAAAGTCAAGCCTGCAACGCGTCCTTGTAATCCATTGATAAAATTCTCACGTTGTGTTTCCTGTATTTCTTCACCTTTTAAAGTCTGAGTTGAGTAACCCATTGATCTTGGATTTCTTTTGATATCCATTGCAGTTACCACCACTTCGCCTAAGGTGTTGTCAGCAGTTTTTAGACTGACACCAATTGTTTCGGAACTACCTACTTTAATGTCTGTAGTTTCATAACCTACACTTGAAATTTGTAGGGTCTCTCCTGTGCTAACTCGTATGGAAAATTTTCCATTTGCGTCAGTTTGTGTGATTCTTCGTGTGCCTTTGACACGAATAGTCACACCTGTTAGGGGAGATTTGGTGTCATCGGCCAAAATAGTGCCGCTGACTGATCTGTCCTGGGCTTCTACAGTTGGAACTACAAGTAGAAGAAAACTAAACGCCAACAGGACGTGGAGAATTTTTCTCATGGCTGAATGTTTGGTTAGAATTGTTGCAAGTTAAAAAAAATATAAAGTCCGTAAGACCCACAGCTAGAAATTAGGGCAAGCAGGTGTTCCGGGTTAAATTCGGGGTTAAGATATTGATTTTATCCGTATTGCAAATTTTTGACCCCTGAATTGTATCCACTTAGTGTTAATAACCAATAATTTACTCCAAAAGTGCAAGTCTAGATTTGGGCCTTTTTTGGCCCTCCCAGGTAAATTTGGGCAATCGCATTTCAGAGGGCGATTTTTGCTGAATGGGCCAAACGGTACCGGTTACAGCCCCCCTTAATACGATTCGGCTCAGTTCTTTTTCTTTGAAATAGATATCAATAATATCACTTTTTGATTCGTTGATCCCAGTATAAGCGCTGTCTTCATCTTGTAAATAATAAATCGTCTGCGCGTTTCCAAATGCACGCACGGAGTCTATTGATCCCTCTGTGAATAAGGCGTCCATACGTATGGATCCAATTTGGTTATAAATTTCTTTTTCTAATTCGCTGACTAGCATACTGTTCTCGTACACCTTCATTTTCTCCGCTTTTTTATTTCGCGTATAAAGCCAAATCGTGTCACCTGTAATTTGACTCTCTTTGGACCAGACTATTGGATTATAAAGGAGTCTGAATATGGAGTCTTTGTCGGAGTAATAGAGGCTATCGCAAACAGCTTGCAATGAGTCAGAAAAAATCTTAACATGATGAAAAGCTTCAATATAGCGTAATGAGCTGTCTTTTTTATTTAGTACTACATTTTTTGTTCCTTTTACTAATGATTTACCCTTTTCTACTTTAATACTGTCATTGCTATTTTGATGGGTGGGGGCAGGAGTAATTGACGCGGAAAAAATTGTATCAGCTGTTAAAAAAAGTGAATCAGTCTCTTGTTTAATAATTAATAAAGGTCTTCCAGTTGCAAGGTTGCGATTGCCCTTATTTTCTCTGAATAGTTGATTGGTGATAAGTGTGGTTCCTTGCGCAGTGTCAGTTACAATTACATTTCCGATTGCTTGAGAGGTACCTGTACTATCATTAAAGGCAATGCGATCTCCGATTACTGTAGTGGCTCCATCTTTTACGATTGGCCTCATGCCAAATTCGGCTTTTCCTCCTCGATAGTAGCCATCCTGGGTCTCGATTTGTCTGCCGGTGCTATCTGTAATTATAGTTTTAGCAATAAATCGGTTGGTTTGCGTTGCCGTATTGTATAAAAGAGAGTCAGTTTTAATTTTATAACCCGGATCATTTAAATTGACCTCTTTCTTAAAATAAATTTCTTTTAACGATGCGTAATAGTATCCTTCTCGACTAGTTAATATTGTTTTTTTATTGACTACGCGACCACCATTGGTATAAAATCCAATATCTGTGTTCAAGTTGTACTCCAAATCGGGTGTAGTCAAAATTGATTTTTGATCTGTCAGTTTTACGCCGCCATCTAAATAGGCTAGTTTTTTATCAATCAGGTACCTTAAATGTTTTGCATTGACTTGAATACTATCTCCATCCTTGATTTGCACATCTTTCCAGGCTTCAAATATTTTTCCGCTGTTGTTCAAAACACAACTATCACAAAAGAAAAAAGCTTTTCCTTGTTTGAGTCGAACATGCCCAGCTAGAATTTGTAATGAGGTGGAATCATTTACTTTAAGTAGTGTCAATCGGTCTGCTCCGATTATTTCAATTTTAGTAGTATCAGGTGTTGTCGCAATAGAATCAACTGCAACGATTCTCTGTTGTCCCTTTAGGGGGAAGCAAAGTCCTATAAGAATAGAAGCGAAAGCCAATTTATAGGCTAGTAAATTTCTCATGGAGACTTCCTGGATATAGAATCTTTCTTTATTGGGGACTGTAGGGGAGCGTTCTTCTCCTTTTTGCCAAAAATTGAGAAGCTCACATATCTTTTTGGATGTGTGCGAAGATCATCTAATAATATCTCTGCACTTAATACAGTTTGGTTAAGCTGGTCATATACTGATCTATCTTTAATCATTGCGCCCAACGTTCCCTCGCCGTTATTTAAGGACGAGGATAGTTTTTTTAGTTGTATGATGACTGCATCCAATGAATCAGCTGTTTGTTGAATATTGAGTGATGCTAGCTGGCCAGAAAAAGATTTCGCATTTTCTGCGGTTTTTTCTATTGAAGAGGAGCTGGCTTTCAATCGTTCTGAAACGGCCTCTATATTAGTTAAAGTTTTCTGAATCGGACCTTGGTCTGTTTGCATGTAAAAACGTAAAGCAGCACTTGAAGAATCAAGATTGGCGATAGTTTGTCTCAAGTGTTGTCGAGTTTTACTATCAAGTATGCTATTTATTCCAGCAAGTGTGTTTTTGAGGGAGTCAAGGATTCCTCTGAAACTGCTTATTGTGGGGTCGAGCTGTGCTTTTACATCGCCTAATATCCCATTCTCCTTTCTGGTTGAGATGGTATCACCATCTTGAAGCATCTCTGATTGATTCCCTCTTTCGATAACAATGTAGGATGACCCAACTAGGCTAGAGGCAATATAGGCAACCGAATTTTTTGGTATATTAATATCACGGGTTAATGTGATGGTCACAACAATCGCACTAACATCTTTATCTTTTTCTTTTTTTTGATATACAGTACCTACCGGGAGTCCATTAATTTTTACTTCATTGGATTTTTCTAAACTTCCTAAGTCGGTAAAAACTGCATAGATCTTTTTTGTACTACTGAATACGTCTCGGCCCTTTAAAAAATTAAAGCCGATAAAAAGCAATGCAACCGAAAATACGGTCAGTGCTCCTACCTTTGTTTCATTGGTAATTTTCATTTGCTAGACAGTTTATGTCTATTCTCTACCGTTTCCAGAAAAGACATTGTTTTGGCAAGGGTCGTAGCGTTTGTTTCCGCTCCGCCAGTTTGCTGCTTTTGCTCTAGCCAGGCTAGATAGTTTTTTAGTCCTCTTACAATACAAGCCGATAACTCTTCTTGCCCTTGTTGGCTATTCAGATAATCTTCTTCCTCAGGGTTGGATATAAAGCCGGTTTCCACTAATACACTTGGCATGGCAGTAGCTTGCAATACCCAAATTCCAATTGCGCGTTGACGAACATCACGATCAACCCGACCAACTTTTGCAAATTCATCTTGGATAAAGCCGGCGAGTGTAGCACTTCTTTTGAAATATTGTTTTGTCTTTAGAAGGGAGATTGCAATGAACTCTGGAGAGTTTACATCCACGTTACCATAGTTTTGCTCGTAGTTATCTTCCTGCATCATGGGAGCATTTTCGATTACTGCTAGTTCTTTGTCCTCGCTTCGGTGTGCTCCCCAGATATAGGTTTCTGTGCCTTTTGCCTCACTTGGCAAATTAGTGTATCTGTATTGGGGTACTTTCTTGGTTCTTTTTTTTCTGCTGGCTCCTTTACCTGTGTAATAAGTGACAGTTTTATATCCCACGATTTCTCCGACTCTTTTTCCTCGCGCTGCATTTACGTGAATACATAAGTAAAGATCTCCTTTGTTTCCATTAGCAAATTTTGCTCGGTCGTGTAGCTCAGGGTATGTATCCTCTGTTCTTGTATACAAAACACGTAAGGTGGGGAACTCTTTGCTTATAATTTCGCCAAGTTTTAAAGAAACGGCTAAGCAAATGTCCTTTTCATTGCTGTACTTTCCTCTGGCCCCAAAATCTGATCCACCGTGACCAGGGTCAATGATTACTGTACTAATTACTTTTTTACTTCCTACGGCAGGGGATTGGTCTTGCACAAAGGAGGAAACAGTGATAAAAGCACTTGCGAGTATAAATAGAAAGAAAATTCGTAGAGTCATAGTTGTTGAGAGGGTAATATTCACATTTTGTTAGTTACAGGGAGCAAGCGGCAAAACCATAAAAGGTTACATTTGCCCCGCTACATGTTCATGATCCACAAATTTAAGCCAAAATGCTGCTTTTGGCGGATGGGTTTTGTCGCTTTAATTTATACCCATGCGTGTATAACCCCTTTTGCTGCGAACGCAAGTGGTACATTTCGCAGTTTCTTAACATATCAACAGAAGGATACAATTCCAGTACGTACGCAACAAAGAGATTCTTCGGTACAAAAAGTAGATACATTTAGACTCAAGCGTTCTGCAGACACCTTGGATGCCCCACTACGTTATGAGGCGGAAGATTCTGCAGTGGTAATTGTTCGAGATAAAAAAGTTTTATTATATGGTAAAACTAAAACTACCTACACGGACATGGTGTTAACCGCTCCTCAGGTGGAAGTAGACCAACGAACGCAAATTGTCACTGCCGTTCGATCAGTTGATAGTACGGGTAACACATTGGATGCGGCATTTTTTAAAACTGGCGATTCAGAGATGACCAATGATACCATTCGGTATAATTTTAAAACACAGGTTGGATTAACCAAAAAAACGTACACGCAGCAAGGTGAAATATTAGTTATTGGCGAACAAGCAAAAAAGGTAAATGCAAACACCACCTTTATACGCTCTGCTCGATTTACAACTTGTATGTTGGATGACCCACATTTCGCTTTTGTGGCTGGTAAAATGAAAGTGATTAACCAAAAGTTGGCAGTATCAGGTCCTGCCCATCCTGAATTTGAAGGTGTGCCAGTTCCTATTTATTTGCCGTTTGGATTTTATCCATTGAATCAGGGAAGACACTCCGGTATGTTGCGCCCTAACTTCATTACAGATGAGCGGAGAGGAATCGGTATTCAGGAAATTGGGTATTACAAAGTAATCAATGATCATTGGGATGTTAAATGGGGGGCTGATCTTTTTTCTTACGGAGAGTGGGCCACTTCTATTGGTGCATCCTATCGCACTCGCTACCGGTATAATGGGGGACTCGCCTTTAATTTCAGATCTTCAAAGCAAAACTTCAAAGGCGATCCAGATTTTTCTTCCAGCAAAGTTTTTAATATTTCTTGGAGTCATTCAGTAGATAGTCGTGCAAGACCGGGTGTGACTTTTTCTGCCAACGTAAATGCCGGTTCAACCAAGTATAATCAAAGCATTCCAGGTAATGCTATTTTACCTTTTCAAAATATTATGGGCTCTTCTATTAATTTTTCAAAAAATTGGAAAAACAAGCCCTATAATTTATCACTAAGTGCAACACATTCTCAGAATAATAACTTGGGGTTGATTAATTTAAGTCTTCCCAACGCTGCTTTTACTGTAAATACAATATTTCCTTTTCAGCAGAAAGAGGGAGGAACTGCAAAGTGGTATGAAAAGTTAGGAATCGGTTATACAGGAAATTTTTACAATAATGTTAGTTTTTATGATACGCTGTCTTACGGTAAAAACGGGATAAAGCCATTTTTTAAGTATTTACTTGATACGGCACAATGGGGTGCTACACATGCTATTCCTATAACACTTTCACTTCCTCCAATTTTGGGCGGAAGAGTAATTGTTTCTCCAGGAGTGAGTTACAATCAAGTTTGGCTACAACGGTTGACACGTTATCAATGGAATCAATCTTTGAAAAAAGTCGATACACTAGAGAAGAAGGGTATGTTTATTGACCAGCGTGCAAGTTTTTCACTAGGCTTGAATACTGCTTTATATGGCATGTATCAATTTAAAAAATCAAAAGTTATTGCAATTCGACATGTTATTCGTCCCCAGTTGTCTTTTGCCTATACTCCAGATCTAAATAGTTCTCGTATTCGTTCTACAAAAGTTGACACAACTGGCCGAATCCTCTATTACAATGAAATTGGCGGTCAGATTTTATATAACACTTCATCCCGAAGATCGGGTGCTATACAATTTGGTGTAGATAATAATTTAGAAATGAAGTATCGGTCTAAAAAAGACACAGGAAAGGCGGCTATTAAAAAAGTGATGATTTTAGAAGGATTTGGTTTTAATGCATCCTATGATCTTTTAAGAGATTCCATGCGGCTTTCAAGAGATATTCCTTTATACGTTCGTACTACTCTCTTTGATAAGATTAATATAAACGCCGGTGCTACACTTAACCCATATCAGTTAGATGCAAAGGGAAATGAAATTAATAAACTTGCTTGGCAAGGTGGAAAATTTAGTTTAGGCCGTATAACTGCAGGTAATGTTTCCATTGGAACAAATTTTCAAAGTAAGCCTAAAGATCCAAAGAAAGAGGAGTTAAAAAAGAAACAAATGGAGGATCGGCTTCGCGACCCGGTTTTGGCAGCTGATCAACAGCGACTTCTTGAATACATGCAGCAAAATCCAAATGAATTTGTAGACTTTAATATTGACTGGCAGGTGAATATTAGTTACTCACTTTCTTTTTATAGTCGCCTGCGTTCTGATTTTAGTGGATTTGATACTGAGTTTACTAATGGGATGAACTTAAATGGAAGTTTTAACTTAACTCCTAAGTGGAAATTTTCTGGCAGTGCTAGTCTTGATGTCAAAAAAATGGAAATTCAGTATATGACTTTTTCAGTAAATCGGGATCTTCATTGCTGGCAGTTAGCCATAAATGTGATTCCGATTGGATTCACTCGTTCTTTTAATTTCACGGTGTCTCCCAAAGCGGGCATTTTACAAGATCTTAGAATAAATCGGACTCGATTTTTTACTGGTTATTGAGTACAGTGGTTTAAATAGTACACTTTCATTATTTCAAAAACTTCCGCTTTCAATTCCTCTACCGACTTGCCGACAGGTGTAATAGGAGGTAAAAAATGTATTTCTACTTTTCCGGGCCATCCATAAAAAAATTTTCCAGGAGGAAGAACTTGTTTGGTGTTTAGAATCACTGCTGGCATTATTGAATGTCCTGTTTCAGTTGCTAATCGGAAGGCCCCACTATAGAAAGGTTTGAGCGGCTCTTTGGTTCTGTTTCTTGTTCCCTCCGGGTATATACACATGTGGATGCCTTTTTTTAAAACCGCTTTCATTTCCTCGTAACTTCTTTTTCTGCTTTCTTCACTTTTTCTGTCCACCAATAATCCGCCTTTTCTGTAGTACCATTTAAAAAGTGGTACTTTATCAAAATCTGACTTTGCAATTGTTTTATTGGGTCCTTGAATAAAGGGGGAGGACAAGGGAGGGTCTAAAAGGGAATTATGATTACAAGTTACTATATAGACTTCCCCTCTTTTGAATTTCTCTTTTCCTTTAATTACAATTCTACAGCCGATTATGGTCAACCAAAAACGCATCCATATTCTTGCGATTTTTACAAATAGATCTTGTCCTTTTGGATCACGTAATAGCCAGGTTAGCAGAGAGGGTAATAGAATAATAAAAAAACTTGTGGTGAATGTTGAAAGTGCCCAAATTGCCCATAGCCTTCCAAAAACATTTTTGAATAACATAATCAAGAATTTACTTGCCAGTCGATCGGGTCAATTCCATTTTTTACAAGATAAGTGTTGCAAGCGGAGAAATGCCCGCAACCTACAAAGCCCTGGTGTGCGGAAAGAGGTGAGGGGTGTGGTGCTGTAAGAATGTGGTGTTTCTTTGAGTCAATCAACTGGATTTTTTCTTTCGCAAATTTCCCCCATAGCATAAAAACTATTTTTTCTTTTTTTGCTGAGATAGTTTTAATTACTTGGTCTGTAAACAAGGACCACCCAATTTGCGAGTGACTCATAGGTTCACCGCTTCGGACTGTCAATGATGCATTTAGTAAGAAAACTCCTTGTTCTGCCCAATTCGTTAAATCACCGTGTAAGGGTACATTCATCCCTATATCCCTATTGAGTTCTTTAAAGATATTTAGTAAGGAAGGGGGGGTGGGCACACCTTTATTTACAGAAAAGCAAAGTCCGTTTGCCTGCCCAGCTCCGTGGTAAGGATCTTGTCCAATAATCACAACCTTAACTTTATCAAGAGGGGTCAAGTTAAAAGCTCTAAAAATGTTTCCACCTTTTGGAAAAATTTTTTTCCCTTGCTCCAACTCAGTTTTTATGTGATTAACAAGTTGTCTGAAGTAGTCTTTTTTAAACTCATCTTTCAAGGCAAGCTTCCAAGATGATTCTAGTTTCACATTCATAGCCAATATTAGTCGCAAAAGTATTCTCTTCTGTTAAGCATTGATTTTTAATTAGTAAGACAATATAC
>JBEDEC010000037.1:0-32599 GCA_041175905.1 Bacteroidota bacterium | reverse complement strand
TGATGCAACGAGCCTGTGCAGCGGCTTTACTTGCTGGTGGCGAAACAATTTTAGAGACACCAGGTAATTCGCAAGATGACCTTATTGCGCTTTCTATAATTCAGCAATTAGGTGCAACTGTCCAAAAAATGGAAGGAAGGGCTATTAAAATTACAAGCAAAGGGCTTTGTGTTAATAAGCCGTTAGTGTTGGAATGCGGGGAATCAGGACTTAGTTGTCGACTTTTCACTTCGATTGCTGCGCTTAGTTCCTATCCAGTAACTATCACGGGTAGTGGCAGTTTGCTTCAACGACCACAGCACTTTTTTTCTAAGTTCTTTCCACTGTTAAGCGTACAGATCATTACAGAAAATGAATTTCTTCCTTTACAGGTAAAGGGTCCATTGACTCCAAGAGATATTATGGTGGATGGCTCAATGAGCTCTCAGTATTTGTCAGGGTTACTTATGGCTTATAGTGCATCGGGAATCAGTAATGTCACTATTACAGTTGACCGATTGGTAAGTAAACCCTATGTTGATCTCACGCTTGCGATCATGCAAAAATTTGGATTACGTACGCCTATTCAAATCGACTATTCAACATACCGGTTTACACAAGAATCCATTGCAGCGAGCAGCCTTCTTGCCAAGAGAAATTTTAAAATTGAGGGTGATTGGAGTGGAGCAGCGTTTTTGTTGGTAGCAGGTGCATTAACTGGAAGTATTCAAATAAAAGGGTTGAGCCAGCAATCATTACAGGCGGATAAAAAAATAATAGATGTATTGCAGCAAGCGGGCGCTAATCTGAAATTTGATGACGATTCAATTTTTGTTCAGTCCGCTCCATTACATGCTTTTACTTTTGATGCTACTGATTCTCCCGATTTATTTCCTCCATTGATTGCCTTGGCATCTTTTTGCCAAGGAGAGTCACGGATTTCAGGAGCCGAACGATTACAGTTTAAAGAGAGTAACAGATCGAAAGCGTTAGTTGAAGAATTTTCAAAACTGGGTGTCTTAATTCGTGAAGATGCAGGTAGTTTGGTTATACAAGGAGTGCCTGCAATCAAGGGGGGTATTGTGAAGGCACATCATGATCATCGTATTGCCATGGCGCTTGCAATTGCAGCTCTTCGTTCAACTGAAGGGATTAGAATAGAGCAGGCAGAGTCAGTGCGAAAATCATACCCCGATTTTTTTAAAGATTTAGCAGAACTCCTTGCATCTGTATCTTTGACAAACTAAATTGATATCACCTTGAATGCTTTTGGTAGAATATTCCGTGTGCAAATTTTTGGTGAATCGCATGGTTCAGTTGTGGGTGTTTTGATAGACGGGTGTCCCGCTGGTATTTCATTGGTTCCCGAGCAATTTGCGGCAGATTTAGCAAGGAGAAGAGGAGGGCAGCAGCTAGGTAGCACACCTCGAGTGGAGGAGGATATTCCCATTTTTAAATCGGGCGTTTTTAATAATAAAACAACAGGTGCTCCTATCTTAATTAAATTTGAAAATAAGAATACAAGAAGTTCCGATTACGAAGCACAACGAAAAATACCTCGTCCCGGTCATGCAGATTTTGTGGCCTCTCAAAAGTTTGGAGGATTTGAAGATTACAGAGGAGGTGGACATTTTAGTGGTAGGTTGACTGTTGCTTTAGTAGCAGCAGGTGTTGTGGCAAAGGCAGTCGCAACAAATTTGTCTATCCATGCAAATCTTATCGAAGTGGGTGGAGAGAGCGATGTAGAGAAAGGAATGGAAAAAGCTTTGTCCAATCAAGATAGTGTGGGAGGGTTGATTGAATGCAAGGTCAACAATATCCCCATTGGCTTAGGCGAACCTTTTTTTGATTCAGTTGAATCATTAATTGCGCATGCTATTTTTTCTATCCCTGCCGTCAAAGGAATCGAATTTGGAGCAGGGTTTGCTGCAGCAAAAATGGTTGGTAGCGAGCACAATGATTCAATTGTATCCAATCAGGGTCGAACGGCTACGAATCATGCCGGTGGGGTGAGCGGAGGTTTATCCAATGGAAATGAGTTGGCATTCCGAGTAGCTATTAAGCCTACATCATCTACGCCAAAACAACAAGAGAGCTTAAATATAGATTCCGGCAAAGTAGAAACATTTACGATTCAAGGCAGACATGATTTGTGTATTGCACTTCGTGTTCCTGTTGTAGTAGAGGCCGTAACGGCCATTGTTTTAGCAGACTTGTTGCTGTTGGAGCAGAAAATATCTCGTGTTAGGGGTTAGCCGATTTTACTTTCAATTTCTTAAAAGGGATGTCAAGAATAGAATAGGCAGAGGGGTTGGGTAGGGCATAATGCCACCACTCTGTTTCTAATGCATTAAATCCAGCTTGCGTCATTATACTTTTTAGTAAAAATCTATTGCTTGCTATTGGTGCAGGTAGATTTTCAAAGCTATGGTGTGCTGTGTCTGAGAAATTGTCAAATCCAGTGCCCATATTTAATTCAGCGCCAGATTTTAATTCGTATAAGGTTAGGTCTACTGCAATTCCTCTATTATGCCCGCTTCCTTTTGAGGGATTCGCGACATAACGTTCATCTTTAATTAATTTCCAAAACCGCAGGGTAACTCGAAATGGTCTGTAGGCATCAAAAATTTTTATTCCAAGTCCATATTGTTGCAAACTATCTGCTGCTTTTTCCAATGCCTTTGCTGCGGCTATACGTAAGAAGCTGGATTGGGTCCCTTTTGGATACATCCTTTTCCCAGTAAAATTTTGCTCAGTGGCATACCGCAAATCATAAATCAGTCCGGGAATCAGTGTTTGAGGATCGACCATATACAACATTGATGAACGCTGCACCTCTTTTTGGTGGGTAGTTAGTGAAGATACTCGTACGGGATATTTTCTCTGATGGGAGAGCTGACCTTGGGTTTCTGCGAGTGTGATGAAAAGAAAAAATAGAAGGCAAAAAGTGGGGGATTTCATGCGTTTTGGCTCAAATGGGGGAAAAGGTACCACGAATTGGGGGATTTTTTTTATTTTAGGATGTTGAACTTACCCGTTATTTTTGCTACGGATAAAACCAAACTATCGACTTATGAAGAAATATCTTCTTTTAGCCATAACTGGCACATTCCTTTTTGCAACATCAACTTTTGCACAGGATGCAAAGGAACTACCTAAATCATTTGGTGTCAGCTTTTTCTTAAATGATTTTGCAACTGCAGCTCGTATTCGTACCACTTCTCTCAATACTGTGGTGAGTGAAAAGTCTTTCTCCAGAATTGGAGAAATGAGTGCTGGATTGGCAGTAAACTACTTTAAGCAAATGCAGCCTCGCATGAGTTTTGCGGCTTCACTTGGTTTGAGTGGCATGCGTTATCCAATGCCAGGTCGTAACATTACCAAGAGTAGTATGCTGGTTGATTTTTCGGCCACATTAAACTTGATGATGACCACTGACGAATACTATGTGCAGCCCTATCTTATGTTGGGTGTGGGTGGTCACAAATATGGGGTGCATTATGGTGCCTACCTGCCTGCAGGATTAGGTCTGAAATTGAACATCTTTGAGGAGGCTAATGTATTTGTTACCTCTACCTATCGAGTACCTGTTACTACAGAGACAGCTAACTACCATTTTCAACATGCAATTGGTATAGCCGCACCGCTCGGAAAGAAAAAATAATAGCTTCAGATAGTACCGAATTATGACCCCGCCTGAAAGCGGGGTTTTTTTATGCAATTCCCTTACCTTTGCGGCCTCAAATTTATCTAACCGACCATGGCAGACTTAAAGTTTCAACGGAATTTCGGTATTGCTGCGCACATTGATGCGGGTAAAACCACTACTACGGAGCGTATTCTCCGTTATACAGGGATGATCCACCGTATTGGTGAGGTGCACGAGGGTGCAGCTACCACCGACTGGATGGAGCAGGAAAAAGAAAGAGGAATTACCATTACCTCTGCAGCGGTTAGCTGTAAATGGAATTTCCCTACTGATAAGGGTAAAAACACTCCTGAAACAAAGCCTTACTATTTCAACATTATTGATACGCCCGGTCACGTTGACTTCACGGTAGAGGTGGAGCGTTCAATGCGTGTATTGGATGGATTGATCGCACTTTTCTCTGCTGTAGACGGAGTGGAGCCTCAGTCTGAAACTGTTTGGCGCCAAGCTAATCGTTATGGCGTACCTCGTATCGGCTTCGTTAATAAAATGGACCGTGCTGGTGCTGACTTTTTGAATGTTGTTAAGCAGGTGCGTGAAATGCTTGGATCAAAAGCAGTACCTCTTCAGTTACCAATTGGTGCAGAGGATAATTTCAAAGGAGTAGTGGATTTGATTAAAATGAAAGGAATCATCTGGCACGCTGAGACTGAAGGAATGACTTTTGATGAAATTGATGTTCCTGCTGATATGTTGCAAGAAGCACAGGAGTGGAGAGCGAACTTGGTAGAAGCTGTCGCAGAGTATGATGATACATTGATGGAGAAATTCTTCGAAGATCCCAATAGCATTTCTGAAGCTGAGATTCATGAAGCAATTCGTAAGGCAACTATCGATTTATCGATCGTGCCGATGATGTGTGGTTCTTCTTTCAAAAACAAAGGAGTACAAACTGCTCTAGATGCGGTTTGTCGTTATCTGCCTTCGCCAATTGATATTCCTGATACGAAAGGAACACATCCAGATACAGGAGAGGAGTTAGTGCGTAAAGCAGATCCTAAGGAGCCTTTTGCTGCCCTTGCCTTCAAGATAATGACCGATCCATTTGTTGGACGTTTGGCGTTCTTCCGTGCTTACTCTGGTCGATTGGATGCTGGATCGTATGTGCTTAACGTTCGTAGCGGTAAAAAAGAGCGTATCAGCCGTATCATGAAAATGTTTGCTAACAAGCAAAATCCTATTGACTTTATTGAAGCGGGTGATATTGGAGCAGCTGTTGGATTTAAAGAAATCAAAACCGGAGATACACTTTGTGATGAAGATCATCCAATCACATTGGAAAACATGTTCATCCCTGAGCCGGTAATCGCCATTGCAGTAGAGCCTAAAACGCAGGCAGACGTTGATAAAATGGGTATGGCAATCGCCAAGCTTGTTGAAGAAGATCCTACCCTTCGTGTAAATACTGACGAAGAAACTGGACAGACTATTCTTCGCGGAATGGGTGAGTTACACTTGGAGATCATCATCGATCGTATGCGTCGTGAATTCAAAGTAGAAGTAAATCAGGGTGCACCACAGGTAGCATACAAAGAGGCATTCACGGCTACAATTGAACACAGAGAGACACTCAAAAAGCAAACGGGTGGTCGTGGTAAGTTCGCTGACATTGTCTTCAATATGGGTCCTGTTGATCAAGAATGGCAAACTGAAAATCCTGATAAAAACTACCAATTTGTCAATGACATTTTTGGAGGATCTATCCCTCGTGAATTTGTTCCTGCTATTCAAAAAGGATTTGAACAAGCAATGACTACAGGTGTGTTAGCAAGCTATCCTGTTGCTAATTTGAAGATCCGTGTATTTGATGGTAGCTTCCACGCTGTTGACTCTGATTCAATGTCATTTGAACTTTGTGCAAAGCAAGGGTTCCGTGAAGCAGCTCGCAAAGCAAAACCTGTATTACTAGAGCCAATTATGAAAGTTGAGGTTGTTACACCTGATCAATACATGGGTGATGTAACAGGAGACTTGAACCGTCGTCGTGGAATGATGGAAGGTATGGATAGCCGTGCTGGTGCACAAGTTATCAAGGCAAAAGTTCCATTGAGCGAGATGTTTGGTTACGTTACACAGCTTCGTTCACTTTCATCTGGACGTGCTTCTTCTACTATGGAATTTTCTCACTATTCTCCAGCGCCAAATAACATCGCTGAGGAAGTGATTGCTAAAGTGAAAGGAAAAGCAACATCATAATTTCTTTCCAATTTATATGCAAAGGCCGCTTCACCTGAAGCGGTCTTTTTTTTAGGTGAACTTCTTACCCAAAGCCAGGCAGTTCCGGTCTCGCCTGCACCACAACGGCTAAAGAACGACATCATTCGCCTAAAGCCGTCAAACTCGGCCTCCCGCCTGTGGCGGTCGGCCTCAAACAGCGCCGGCTTTTAACGGCTCACTCGCCGTTCTTCCGGGCGCCGTTGTGCTGAGGGCTTCGACCGGGGTCTGCCTGGCTTTAGAAAATATAATCTCCTGAAAAGCAGGCCATTAAGCCGCAGTTGCCGTACGAGGGGAATTATTTTGGAAGGGGTTAAAAATTGCGTGATAACTATTTGGTTGGTACGGAGTTCTCACTTACCTTTGCATCCCCTAAAGAAAAAGGGAAAATCACACATGTCGCAGCGAATCAGAATAAAATTGCAATCTTACGATCACAACTTGGTAGATAAGTCTGCTGATAAGATCGTAAAAACCGTACGTAGCACTGGCGCGGTTGTAACAGGACCTATTCCTCTTCCAACGCGTACAAAAATTTTTACTGTACTACGTTCGCCTCACGTTAACAAGAAGAGTCGTGAGCAATTTCAGTTAGCGACACATAAGCGCTTATTGGATATTTATACATCCACTAGCCGTACAGTTGATGCATTGAGCAAATTAGATTTGCCCAGTGGTGTTGAAGTAGAGATCAAAGCGTAGTTGCTTTGAAAATTTGCGTAAGGGAATTCGCAACTCCCATAGTTCTTATAATTGAATTTTTGAAACAATCGCCATCTCTCAATTGACACTCTAAACAAGTGGCAAAAAAAGAGCGCTGGCTTTTAAACATAAAACAAGCCATTCAGGGTTTGTTTACTGCCGGTACTTCCCCAGAAAGGAAAAGGTCGGTGGCAAACGGGGATTGAAGTCTGAACGATCGTGTTCAGATTGTCCCAATAACCTTGTAGGCACAAAACCGAAGAACATGAAAGGTATTATTGGGAAAAAGGTCGGAATGACCAGTGTATTCGATCCCTCTGGCAAGCAGACCGCCTGTACGATCATCGAGGCGGGTCCTTGTGTAGTTACACAAGTAAAAACAAAGGAGTCTGATGGCTATAGTGCACTTCAGCTCTCTTATGGTGACAAGAAAGAAAAGCGTGCTACAAAAGCCGAAGTCAACCATTTCTCCAAATCACAAACTTCTCCTAAGCAATTCTCTAAGGAATTCCGTAATTACTCTATCGAGAAAAATCTCGGTGAAACAATTACTGTCGATATTTTCTCTGAAGGAGAAACAATCGAAGTAGTTGGTACTACTAAGGGTAAAGGTTTCCAGGGTGTTGTAAAGCGTCATGGATTTAGCGGGGTAGGTGAGCAATCACACGGTCAGCACGATCGTCAGCGTGCACCCGGATCACTCGGTAACTCTTCTGATGCCAGCCGTGTAATGAAAGGTATGCGTATGGCGGGTCGTATGGGTAATGATCGAGTAAAGATGAAAGGCCTTAAAGTGGTTAAAATCTTTGCAGAAAAGAATTATATCCTAGTGAGTGGATCTGTGCCAGGTCACAATGGTTCCATTGTACTGATTCAAAAATGAGTGCAGCATTCACAACTGAAAAACTGAAATGAAAATGAAACTTGACGTTTTAAATACAAAAGGAGCTACCACAGGTCGCTCAGTAGAATTACCCGAAGAGATTTTTGGTGCTGAGCCAAATAATCACGTAATCTATTTAGCTGTTAAGCAGTATTTGGCTGCACAGCGCCAGGGTACGCACAAAGTAAAAACACGTGCAGAAGTAAAAGGAGCTAGCCGCAAATTGCATAAGCAAAAAGGTACGGGTGGTGCTCGTAAGGGTAATATCCGTAACCCTCTTTACAAAGGCGGTGGTACCATCTTTGGACCTAAGCCTCATAGCTACTCTATTAAGGTGAACAGAAAGGTGAAGGACTTAGCTAAAATTTCTGCATTAAGCTACAAAGCAAAGGAAAATGCAATTCTAGTTGTAGAAGATATCACAATGGAGAAGCCAAAGACCAAGCAGTTCATGGAAATACTTAGTAATCTTAAGGTGGCAGATAAGAAAGCACTCTTTATCACTCCAGATTATAACGATAATGTTGAATTGTCTTTACGTAATGCTCCCTCTGTGATGGGTGTTTTACTAAGTGATATCAACACGTACGACATCGTTAATTCTCAAGTGCTGGTATTAACGGAAAGCGCTGCTAAAATTTTTGCTGAGGAAGAAGGTAGCGAAGCATAACTAATTGAAAAAAACAAGCGAAATGAAACTTTCAGAAGTATTGATTAAGCCCATCCTAACTGAAAAGGCAAATGCCCAGCAGGAGAAATTACGTCGCTTTGCTTTTAAAGTAGCGCGTAAGGCAAACAAGCTTGAGATCAAAAAAGCAGTAGAGAGTTTTTATGGAGTCACTGTAACAAATGTTAATACATCTGTAGTGCCTGGTAAAAACAAAACTCGTTTCACCAAGAGTGGATTTATTGCTGGTCGTAAGCCTGCTTACAAAAAAGCATTTGTAACTGTTGCCGAAGGCGAAACAATTGATCTGTATTCAACTATTTAATTGTAAAAACGAATGGCTTCAACAGCCGCAAATGTTGAAATAAAAGTAAACTAACATGTCACTAAAGAAATTTAAACCGATTACCGCAGGAACCCGCTGGAGAATTGGAAACTCCTATGCTGAGGTTACTACTAATGTTCCTGAGAAGAGTTTGATCGAGGCAAAGCCTCGTACAGGTGGACGTAATACTTCTGGTCACCTTACGATGCGTTATCGTGGTGGTGGACACAAGAAGAAGTATCGTATCATCGACTTTAAGAGAAATAAATCTGGTGTTGCAACTGTTGAATCTATTCAGTACGATCCAAACCGCACTGCATTTATTGCTCTAGTTGTATACGGAGATGGTGAAAAGCGTTACATCCTTGCTCCACAAGGTTTGGAAGTGGGTGCGAAAGTTGAGAGTGGTGTGAATGTCGCTCCTGAAGTAGGTAACACTTTACCAATGCGCAACATGCCACTAGGTACTAACATACATAACATCGAAATGCAACCTGGTCAAGGTGGAAAGTTGGCACGTAGTGCTGGTTCTTCTGCGCAGCTTGCAAACAAAGAAGACCGTTACGCGGTATTGAAAATGCCAAGTGGTGAGCTTCGTAAAGTATTGATCGATTGTTGTGCTACTGTAGGTGTAGTGAGCAATAGTGATCACAGCTTACAGAGTATGGGTAAAGCTGGTCGTAACCGTTGGAGAGGTATTCGTCCTCGCAACAGAGGTGTGGCGATGAACCCAGTAGATCACCCAATGGGTGGTGGTGAAGGAAAGGCATCTGGAGGCCAACCTCGTTCTAGAAATGGTCAGTACTCTCGTGGTTTGAAAACTCGTACAGTTGGAAAAGCCAGCGACAAATTGATCATCCAGCGTAAGAACGGAAGTAAATTATCAACTAAGTAAAAAATAATCATCTAATAAATCCGATATGGCTCGTTCGATTAAAAAAGGTCCTTATATCGCTACTCACCTTGAGAACAAGGTGATGGCAATGAACGAAGGAAAGTCTAAAAAGGGTGTGATCAAGACATGGAGTCGTCGTTCTACAATCTCTCCTGATTTTGTGGGACACACTTTTGCAGTGCACAATGGAAATAAGTTCATCCCTGTTTATGTTACCGAATTCATGGTAGGACATAAGTTGGGAGAATTTGCCCCTACACGTCAATTTAAAGGACACTCTAAAAAAGAAGGTTAATCCTAGAAATAATTAATCATGGAAGCAGTAGCTAAATTGAGAAATTATCCCACATCGCCTCGTAAGATGCGTTTGCTTGCGGATATGATCCGTGGCCAAAAAGTTGAAAATGTATTGGCCCAGTTAGAGCATAACCCAAAGCACCCAGCCGTGCCCTTGCGTAAGCTCGTTTTAAGTGCAATCAGCAATTGGAAACAGAAGAACGAGGGTGGCGATGAAAGCCAGCTGATCATTAAAACAATTTTTGTGGATGGTGCGCGCACTATTAAGCGTATGCGTCCTGCTCCACAGGGTCGTGGCTATCGTGTACGTAAGCGTAGTAACCACGTAACTGTCATTGTAGATTCTAAAGGAAATAAATAATACTAAAAATAACCTACACCAAACATGGGTCAGAAAGCAAATCCGATTGGTAACAGATTAGGCATCATCCGCGGATGGGAGTCTAACTGGTACGGCAACAGAAAAGACTTTGCCGGTAAACTGATTGAAGATCACAAAATCAGAACCTATCTTAATGCACGTATCAACAAAGGTGGAATTTCCAAAATTGTTATCGAGCGTACATTAGGTAAACTGATTGTCACTATTCATACTTCTAAGCCTGGAATCATCATTGGTAAAGGGGGTGGCGAAGTTGATCGCATCAAGGAAGAATTAAAGAAGCTGACCAGCAACGAAGATGTACAGATCAACATTTTGGAGATCCGTCGTCCTGAGTTGGATGCAATGATTGTAGGCGATACGATTGCTCGTCAAATTGAAAATCGTATCAACTTTAAGCGTGCTACCAAAATGGCTATTGCTTCTGCACTTCGTATGGGAGCTGAAGGAGTGAAAATTAAATTGAGTGGACGTTTAGCCGGAGCGGAGATTGCACGTAGCGAAGAGTTCAAGCAAGGTCGTGTTCCTCTTCATACATTCCGTATGGACATTGATTATGCAAACGTATTTGCACAAACGGTATACGGTAAAATTGGAATCAAAGTATGGATCTGTAAAGGTGAAGTATTAGCCAAGCGTGATCTCAATCCAAACTTCATAGGTGGAAAGAGCGAGTTAAGTGATCGCCGTGGTGGTCGTGAAGAAGGTCGCGGAGGAGAGCGTCGTGATGACAGAAGAGGTGGTGGAGAGCGTCGTGGTGGAGGTCGTGAGCGTCGTAGCTAATCAAACAAAATATTCATTAAGAAACTAGAAATAGAAAGTCATGTTACAACCAAAAAGAACCAAGCATCGTAAAATGCAGAAGGGCCGTATGAAAGGTGATGCCAAGCGCGGCGCTACAATCGCTTTTGGTTCCTATGCATTGAAGGCATTGGATCAACATTGGATTACCGATCGCCAGATCGAAGCGGCTCGTCAGGCATTGACCCGTGAGATGAAGCGTGAGGGAAATGTGTGGATTCGAATTTTCCCTGACAAGCCAATTACTCGTAAGCCTGCCGAAGTGAGGATGGGTAAGGGTAAGGGTAACCTGGAATTCTGGGCAGCTGTTGTAAAGCCTGGACGTATCCTTTTTGAAGTAGATGGCGTGAGTGAATCAGTAGCACGTGCTTCTTTGTCACTGGCAGCCGGAAAACTTCCAATCAAAACAAAATTCATTGTGCGCCGTGACCTTGTCACTGCCTAAACACTAAACTTTTAGCACGATGTCAAAGAAAATTGAATTTGCAAAGACACTGCAGGGAATGAATGAGCAGGATCTGCGCGCCCGTTTAGCTGATGACCAGCAACGTTTGAAAAAGATGGAATTTGCACATGCGATTTCCCCCTTGGAAAATCCTATGTCTATTCGCAGTCTGCGCCGCGATATTGCCCGTTTAAAAACTGCTATTAAATCAAAGCAACAGCAAGCCTGATAAATAACCCCACATGGAAGCAAGAAATTTAAGAAAGACCAGGATCGGCGTTGTTACCAGCAACAAAATGGAAAAGACCATTACCGTTGCGGTGGAGCGTAAGGTGAAGCACCCGATTTATGGAAAGTTTGTAAAAAAGACAACCAAGTTCCATGCGCATGATGACAAAAATGAATGCAGCATTGGAGATGTGGTTAAGATCATGGAAACCCGTCCGCTTAGTAAAACAAAGCGCTGGCGTTTGGTAGAAGTGGTAGAAAAAGTGAAGTAATCTTTTCAAGTAGAACAATCGTAAAAAAATAGTTGTATGATACAGCAAGAAAGCCGGTTAAATGTTGCGGATAACAGTGGTGCCAAAGAGGTGCTTTGTATCCGCGTACTTGGCAACAGCGGACAACGCTATGCCAAGATCGGCGATAAAATCGTGGTAACCGTAAAGGATGCATTGCCATCTGGCGGTATTAAAAAGGGTACCGTTGCGAAAGCAGTTATCGTTCGCACCACTAACAAGTTGCGTCGTAAGGATGGGTCTTACATCCGTTTTGATGACAATGCAGTGGTTATTTTGAACCAGTCAGACGAACCACGTGGAACCCGCATATTTGGACCTGTTGCCCGTGAATTACGTGACAAGGGTTATATGAAAATTATTTCACTGGCCCCAGAAGTACTTTAATTCGGGGTAAACTATAATGAAGCAAATCATGAAAACAAGATTCAAGGCCAAGTACAACATTCGTAAAGGAGATACAGTTGTTGTCATCGCTGGTGATGATAAAGATCTTACGAAGCCACGTACGGTACGCGAAGTATTGGTTGAAGCCGGAAAGGTGATTGTGGAAGGAGTAAATATCATTACCAAGCACACAAAGCCAACTGCACAAAACACAAAAGGTGGTATCGTGAAAAAAGAGGCTCCCATCCACATCAGTAATGTGATGTTGTGGGATGCAAAAGCAAAAGCACCTGCTCGTGTTAAGCGCGATCGCGTCAATGGTAAAACAGTTAGAACCTCTAAAAAATCAGGAGAAACCTTATGAGCACGAAGGCCTACAAACCCCGTTTAGCAACCAAATACAAGAACGACGTTGTTCCTGCATTGGTTAAAAAATTCAGCTACGAGACTGTAATGCAGGCTCCACGCTTGGAAAAAATTTGTGTCAATCGTGGTATCAACGGTGCAGTGTCTGACAAGAAAACTGTAGAGATTGCTGTAGAGGAGTTGACAACTATCACAGGACAAAAAGCCGTTCCTACCATGTCTAAAAAAGACATTTCGAACTTTAAGCTTCGTAAAGGAATGCCCATTGGAGCCAAGGTTACACTTCGTGGTGAAAAAATGTACGAGTTCATGGATCGTTTGATCTCTGTTGCATTACCACGTGTACGTGATTTCAAAGGAATTAATGATAAGTCATTTGATGGTCGTGGCAACTACACTCTTGGGGTGACTGAGCAGATCATTTTCCCTGAAATTGATATTGATAAAGTGAGTAAGATCACTGGTATGGATATCACATTCGTAACTACTGCTAACAGCGATGAAGAAGCTTACGAATTGCTCAAGGAAATGGGAATGCCTTTCAAAAACGCAAAGAATAATTAATTAAAATAACAACAAACACATGGCAAAAACTTCCGTAAAAGCCAGACAGCGCAAGCGTGAAAGAATGGTGGATCATTATGCCGCCAAGCGCGAAGAGCTGAAAAAAGCCGGTGACTGGAAAGCATTAGATGAACTACCGCGTAATGGTTCTAAAGTTCGTCTCAAAAATCGCTGTCAGTTAACAGGCCGTCCAAAAGGGTATGTGCGCTACTTTGGAATTTCCAGGATCGCACTTCGTGATATGGCCCTTAACGGCAAAATACCTGGACTTAAAAAAGCAAGCTGGTAATTTTAAAAAAACGAATTATGGTAACAGATCCTATAGCAGATTTCTTAACACGTATCCGTAACGCGCAAATGGCGGGTCACCGGGTAGTGGATATTCCTGCATCCAATCTTAAAAAGCGGATGACAGAGATTCTATACAATCAAGGATATATCCTCAAATACAAATTTGAAGATGACAGCAAGCAGGGTGTCATCAAGATTGCCTTGAAGTATGATCCTGCCACTAAGCAACCAGCGATTCAAAGCATGGAGCGTATTAGCCGTCCTGGTCTTCGCCAGTATGCTAAACCTGCTGAGTTTCGCCGCGTGAAAAATGGTTTGGGCTTAGCCATCTTGTCAACTTCAAAAGGAGTAATGACAGACAAAGAAGCCAAGGCGCAAAATGTGGGTGGTGAAGTATTGTGTTATATCTATTAATCAAATGAATTTACCGGTACATTAAGCCGATACTATACTAGGCTGACCGGCCGGAAACTTAAACTTATAAACTATGTCTCGTATAGGTAAAAAACCAGTAGAAATTCCAAGTGGCGTTACCGTTACAGTTGGAAAGGATAACGTGGTGGTTGTAAAAGGCCCTAAGGGTGAATTGAAACAGGACATCGATCGTGATATCACAATCGAAGTAAAGGATAACCAAATTGTATTGGGTCGTCCTACTAATCAAATTCGTCATCGCGCATTGCATGGTCTTTACCGTGCATTGTTGGCCAACCTTATCAAAGGTGTCACTGCAGGCTACGAAAGACAACTCGAGTTAATCGGGGTAGGTTTCAAAGCTGCAAATACAGGTAATGTGTTGGATTTGGCATTGGGATATTCTCACAACATCATCTTTGAAGTTCCTAAGGAAATTAAAGTGGCTACTGCACAGGAAAAAGGACAAAATCCGATTATCACGTTGCAGGGAATCGATAAACAATTGATTGGTCAGGTTGCTGCAAAATTGCGCAGTCTTCGTAAGCCTGAGCCTTACAAAGGAAAGGGTGTGCGTTATGTGGGTGAAGTGGTACGTAAGAAAGCTGGTAAGGCGGCTGGTAAATAATTAATGTTCTTTAAAAAAGTATAAGAGATGACTCCTCAATTCAAAACAAAAAGAAGACAGAATATCCGTTATCGGATTCGTCGTAAGATCAGCGGCATTGCTGGTAAACCACGTTTGTCTGTTTACAGAAGCAACGCTGATATTTATGCTCAATTGATCGATGATAATTCAGGTCAAACGTTAGCGGCTGCATCTTCTCGCGATAAGGACATTGCTGCTCAAAAAGGAACTAAGTCCGAGAAAAGTAAACTGGTTGGTGCTGCTATCGCACGTAAAGCGGCAGCACTTGGAATCACTACTGTTACTTTCGATAGAGGTGGCTATTTGTATCACGGTCGTGTAAAGTCAGTTGCTGATGGCGCACGTGAAGCAGGGCTGCAGTTCTAAATCAATTAAACATTTCAAAAAACGCATACATGTCAAAGCTCAATTTGAACAGAGTAAAAGCCGGAGACCTGGAATTGAAGGATAAGGTAGTGGCCATCAATCGTGTTGTTAAAACAACCAAAGGCGGTCGTGCTTTTAGTTTTTCTGCCCTAGTGGTAGTTGGAAACGGAAGTGGAGTAGTAGGTCACGGTCTTGGTAAAGCCAAAGAAGTACAAGAGGCAATCACGAAAGGAATAGAGGATGCAAAAAAGAACCTGATTAAAGTTCCAATCATGAAAGGAACTGTTCCGCATGACCAATTAGCCAAGGAAGGTGCTGCTAAAGTTTTGATTAAGCCAGCGGCACATGGTACAGGTGTGATTGCAGGAGGTTCTATGCGCGCCGTTTTGGAAAGCGCTGGTGTAACAGACGTATTGGCAAAGTCATTAGGATCTGCTAACCCACATAACGTGGTGAAGGCTACCTTCAAAGCATTGGCTTTGTTGCGTGAACCAGTTCAAGTTGCAAAAACCCGCACGCTTGGTTTGAAAAAAGTTTTTAACGGTTAAAAGAATTGACCATGAAAAAGATAAAAGTAACACTTGTAAAAAGCCCTATTGACAGGCCAGAGCGTCAAAAGTTGACTTTGCAGGCATTGGGTTTGAACAAGACAAATTCATCACGTGAGTTGGAAGCGACGCCTCAGGTTTTGGGGATGGTTCGTAAAGTCAACCATTTGTTGAAAATTGAAGATGCTAAGTAATTGAGAGGATTACCTCTTTATTTTTAATGCGAGCCCCGTCAAAAATGCTTTCGGGGCGATGAGTAAATAATAAAAGCCATGAAACTACATCACTTAAAGCCTGCAAAAGGCGCAGTTCACAAGACAAAACGTATTGGACGCGGAGATGGCTCCGGTCATGGTGGTACATCCACAAAAGGTACAAAGGGTGCGCAAAGCCGTACCGGTTTTAAAAACAAAATGGCACATGAGGGTGGTCAGATGCCTATCCAGCGTCGTATCCCCAAACGTGGATTTAAGAATCCTCATCGTGTTTCTTACACAGTTTTCAATCTGGGTCAGATTGAGCAATTGGCAGCTAAGTATAATCTCACTGAATTCACCCTTGAGAACCTCTACATCAATGGTCTGATTAGTCAGAATGATCGAGTTAAGGTACTTGGTAATGGAGAAATCAAAGGAAAGTATAGTTTCCGTGTAAATGCCATCAGTGAAAAAGCCAAGTCTGCCATTGAAGCAGCTGGTGGTACTGTCGAAATCGTTGCTTAAATTTAGACGTTCTAAATCAGTAATTAACCGTGAAGAAATTTTTTCAAACGCTTCGCAACATCTGGAGCATCGAAGAACTACGTGATAAGATCCTTTTCACGTTGCTAATGATCACGATCTACCGGATTGGTGCTTATATCGCTTTACCTGGAATCGATCCAGTTAAGCTCGCCTCTTCTGCAGAAAATAGTACTGGAATTCTAGGTTTGATTGATGCCTTCTCTGGAGGCGCCTTCAACCAAGCTTCTATTTTCGCATTGGGTATCATGCCTTATATCTCTGCTTCTATTTTTGTGCAGTTATTGACGGTATTGGTTCCTCGTTTCCAAAAAATGCAGAAAGAGGGAGAGAGTGGACGAAAAAAAATTAACCAATACACAAGATATCTCACAGTACTGGTTACATTATTACAAGCTTCTGCTTATGTAACTTATTTACAGGGTCTCACTGCACAAAGTGGCGGAATCATACCTTCATTTGCTCCTTACTTCTGGCTTTCTACTGTAGTGGTATTGACGGCTGGAACGTTATTTGTCATGTGGATGGGTGAAAAGATTACAGATAAAGGATTGGGAAATGGTACCTCTTTGATCATCATGATTGGTATTCTTGCTCGTTTACCACAGTCTTTCTTGCAAGAGTTGAGTGCGAAATCAGTTCGTAACGGACAAATTTTATTATTCATTATTGAGGTGGCTGTGTTGATCGCCATTATTATGGGATGTATTTTGCTTGTACAAGGTGTAAGAAAGGTCCCCGTGAATTATGCAAAGCAAATCGTAGGTAATCGCCAATTTGGTGGAGCTCGTCAGTTTTTACCAATTAAAGTAAATAGTGCGGGTGTAATGCCTATCATTTTTGCGCAAGCAATCATTTTTATTCCTACCATTTTCGCGAATTATAATACGCAAGCCAATGATTTTTTACGTGCGATCACGGATCAAACGAATATTTGGCATATGGTTTTGTATTCTGTAGTAGTAATTGGATTTACCTTCCTTTACACTGCATTAATCTTTAACCCAAAGCAGATTGCTGATAATTTGAAGCAGAATAATGGATTCATACCTGGCGTAAAGCCTGGTCAGCCCACTGCTGATTATATTGGTGCCATCATGGATCGTATTACGCTTCCAGGCGCATTGTTGCTGGCTTTAGTTGGTATCTTACCAGGTATTGCAGAGCGTTTAGGAGTTACACAGCAATTTTCAACTTTTTTTGGAGGAACCTCCTTGTTGATTATGGTTGGTGTTATTTTAGACACTTTGCAGCAAATTGAAACGCAGTTATTGATGCGTCAGTATGACGGCCTCATGAAGAGTGGCCGCATTCAGGGACGTCAGGTTAGTGCTCCGGCCGATATGTAAAATTTTGTTTTGTGAAATTGAAACCCGGCTGATTCATCGGCCGGGTTTATTTTTTTAATAGATATTTGCTTCATGATTTTAAAGACTGCTGAGGAAGTTGAGTTGATGCGGCAAAGTGCTTTGTTAGTTAGTAACACGCTGGCTATGATTGCCACACAATTACGACCTGGCATTGATACGCTTTCATTAGATAAACAAATCAAAGAATTTATTGGTGACCACAAGGCCATTCCTTCCTTTCTAAATTATCACGGATACCCTTATAGTTCTTGTATTTCGGTGAACGATGTTGTGGTGCATGGTTTTCCAACAAAAAAACCATTACAAGAAAAAGATATTGTATCGATTGATGTAGGGGTGATACTGAATGAATGGCATGGCGATCACGCTTATACTTTTGCTATAGGGGAGCCAACTGCTGCGATTGCACAATTGATACGTGTCACAAAAGAGTCTCTATATAAAGGCATTGAAAAAGCAGTGGTGGGCAACCGAGTGGGAGATATCTCTAATGCCATTCAAGAGCACACAGAAAGGGCCTATGGCTATGGTGTAGTAAGAGAGTTAGTTGGACATGGACTCGGTAAGAATTTGCATGAGGATCCGCAGGTGCCGAACTACGGAAAAAGAGGAAGTGGCCCAAAATTGAAGGAAGGATTAGTATTGGCAATTGAGCCCATGATCAATTTGGGGAAAAAGGATGTTTACACGGATAAAGATGGATGGACAGTTCGTACAAAAGACGGAACAGTATCAGTTCATTTTGAGCATGATGTTTGTGTATATAAAAACAAGGCAGCTATTCTCTCTGATTACACGCCCATTGAAAAAGCTGAACGATTGAATCCTAATCTATTTCCTTCTGCATCAGTTCAAATTATTTCTTAGAAATGTCCTCATCCACTGATCCATACCATTTAGTTGTTATTGGTGGCGGAGCAGCTGGTTTATTTACTGCTGTTAATACTGCTCGGCTACAGCCTAATTGGAAAATTTTAGTGGTTGAGAAAACCGGAAAGCTTCTCTCTAAGGTAAAAGTTAGCGGTGGTGGAAGATGCAATGTGACACATGCTTGTTTTGATAAAAGGGAGTTTCCGCTGTACTATCCTAGAGGAGCATCACTGATTAAAAAATATATACATCAATTTTTTACAACAGATACTATTGAGTGGTTTCAGCAAAGGGGTGTTCAGTTGAAAAAGGAAAGTGATGGGAGAATGTTTCCCGATACGGATGACTCACAAACAATCATAGACGTTTTGTTACGCGAGGCGTCTCGCTACGGAGTAGAATTTCAGCTACATGCTACATTAGTTGGGCTCAAAAAACATCAAACTAAGTTTGAAATTAAGTTGAGCAATGGAAAAAATATTGATGCTTTTTATTGTTGCTTGGCTTGTGGCGGATTGAATAAAGAATCTTCATTTGAATGGCTTCGGCAATTAGGTCATTCTGTTATAAAGCCGGTCCCCTCTTTATTTACATTCAATTGTCCTGGTCATTCTTTAACTGGTTTGATGGGGGTGACTGTGCCTGTAGTGAAAGTAAAAATTAGCGGAACAAAACTAGAGCAAACAGGTCCTGTATTAATTACGCATTGGGGACTCAGTGGGCCTGCCGTGCTTCGCTTAAGCGCGTGGGGAGCGCGCCACTTACATGAAAAAGATTATCGATTTAGTATCCAACTTAATTGGCTGGAAGGGGAGGGTTGGAATTCTGCTTCGGTGTTGTCTTATTTTGAACAGCAGCGACAAGAGCATCCTTCACAACAGGTAACAAATAGTCGCATGTTTCATTTACCGCAGCGATTGTGGGATTACTTTCTCACTGAATCGGGTATTACTCCGCAAACAAGATTTGCAGAATTGAAAAAGAAGGATGAAAATAAATTAATCAAGTTGCTCACGGATATGACGATGGATGTTAGCGGCAAAACAACATTCAAAGAGGAATTTGTTACTGCCGGAGGAATTGATTGTGCAGAGATTGAGGCAACTACAATGCAAAGCAAATTAATACCAGATCTATATTTCGCTGGCGAAATAATGGATGTGGATGGTATCACAGGAGGATTTAATTTTCAGCATGCATGGAGCAGCGGTTACTTGGCTGCACTTTCAATTGCAGCAAAAAAAGATCAATCAAGTTGATGATCAAATTGGGGTTTTATTTGAACATGGCACCATGCTAGTAGAGGCAATAAAAGAGTAGTAATTAGTGATGTGATCAAAGAAATACCAGACAATTGGAGGAGGGTATAAATGAGAATAAGATAAAATGGATAGATGAGTAAGAGTAACGCGCTTACTACTGAATCGCAATGTCCAGTCTTGCCAAATTTTTTTATCGTATATCGATAGATTGGTGCATAAAGAGGAAGGTGAATGATTCTTCCTAATTGAGCGGGCAGGTACAGGATTTTTTTCATTCGTGTAGAAACCTGACTGCTTAGCTTACCTTCTAATAGTTGATGATCGGAGGCGGGAATTTCATAAACTAACTGTTGAAGGGACGTTAGTAACAACTGGTTGAAGAGTTGGTTACGAAGACCATCACTCGATTGAGGAGGCGCCTCTAGTTGTGTGATTGGGTTTCCAAAGTTGAGATGTACGTTTTTGCCGAATAATCTAAACGAGCTATAGTTGATGCCAACTGGAATTACGCGTAAGGGTATTCCATTTTCCCATGCTTGTATGGCCAATCTTGCTGTTCCTTTTCTCAGCGGTCGAAGATGCCATTCATTTACACAAAGGGCTTCACTGTAAATTGTTACAATTTTATTTTCTTTAAATAGGTCAACACAGGCATTGAAAGTTTGATAATTAATGGAGAGATTTTGTGTGCCTTCACTGGTTCTAAAAACGGGCAGAATGTTCAATTGGCGAAGTAGTTGAGCATGATTTTTATTTCGAAATGCATCGCCTCTTGCCAGTGCCCAAACGGGCTCCACAAACAATGTATCTAGTATGATTGAATCAAAAAAAGAGTTGGGGTGATTGGCTGCTAATAGGATGGGGCCTTTCTCTTGCAGGACTTCGGGGTTATTGATCCGAATTTCTCTACATAACAGCCTGATTGCCAGTCTGGAAGCTAGTTTAAGTAAAGGGTAAAGCAAGCCCTGATTTTTAGTGAAAATAGGCATATTAGCTGTATATTTGCCACCCCGAAATAAAACCCTCGGGCTATTACAATGTTTCACAACATTATTTTTAAACAACTAAACGCTGATGTACAGGAGAGTGGTGCTGCTACAGCAACACCTACAGCGACAACAAATGCACCTGTTGCGCCTACTGCGCATGATGATTTTGATTGGACTGTAGACAAAAGAAATGTGGCTGCTTACTCTGAAACTGAAAAAGAGAAGTATCACAAAGTCTATGAGAGCACTTTCGTTCAACTCAACGATGGTGAATTGATCAAAGGAACCGTAGTGGGGTTGACAAAAACGGATGTCGTTCTAAACATCGGTTTCAAAAGTGATGGATTGATTTCTTTCAACGAATTCCGTGACATTCCTGGATTGAAAGTAGGAGATGAAGTGGAAGTAATGATCGTTGAAAAAGAAGACCGCGATGGTCACCTTAATCTCAGTCGTCGTCAGGCTCGTATTACTCGTGCTTGGGAACGTATTGTTGAAGTTCACAAAACAGGCGAGGTGATTACAGGTACTGTTACTTCAAAAACAAAAGGAGGATTGATCGTCGATGTATTTGGTATGGAAACCTTCCTGCCTGGATCTCAAATTGACGTGAAGCCTGTAACAGATTATGATCAATTTGTTGGTAAGACCATGGAGTTCAAAGTGGTTAAGATCAACGAAGCAATCAAGAATGCAGTGGTGTCTCACAAGGCATTAATTGAAAGTGATATTGAAGCACAGCGTGCACAGATTATGAGCAAGCTGGAAAAAGGACAGGTACTAGAAGGAACTGTAAAGAACATTACAGACTTTGGTGCCTTTATGGATTTGGGTGGATTAGATGGACTACTCTATATCACGGATATTTCATGGGGTCGTATCGCACATCCTTCTGAAGTGTTGAAATTAGATCAGAGGATCAATGTAGTGGTACTTGATTTCGATGATGAAAAGCGTCGTATCAGTCTTGGATTAAAGCAATTGACTCCTCATCCTTGGGATGTGCTTTCTGATTCAATTGTAGAAGGAAATACAGTTAAAGGTAAAGTGGTTAATATCGAAGACTATGGTGCCTTTCTTGAAATCCAGCCTGGGGTAGAAGGGTTGGTTCACGTTTCTGAAATCACTTGGGCAAATACACCTGTAAATGCTAAGGAGTTTTTCAAGTTAGGAGACGAGCATGAAGCGAAAATTGTGACATTGGATAAAGAAAGTCGTAAGATGAGCTTATCCATTAAGCAACTTTCTGCTGATCCTTGGAATGAGATTGATCAAAAATTCCCTGAAGGAAGCCGTCATGCTGGACTAGTAAAAAACATCACTAACTACGGTGTATTTGTAGAGCTAGCTCCTGGTATCGGTGGTATGATTCACATCAGTGATCTTAGCTGGTTGAAGCGTTTCAATCATCCTACTGAGTATACCAAAGTTGGACAGCATATTGATGTAATGATTTTGGGAATTGATAGAGAAAATCGTAAGCTTCAGTTAGGTCATAAGCAATTAGAGGAAGATCCATGGAATACACTCCAGGATACTTTTGCAATCGGCAGCATTCACGAAGGATTAGTTACTCGTCGGGATGATAAAGGTGCTACCATACAGTTGCCTTATGGTTTGGAAGGATTTGCGCCTAACCGTCATTTGGCAAAAGAAGATGGCAAGAACGTCGCTGCCGATGAAACAGCTTCCTTTATGGTGATTGAGTTTGATCGCAATGAAAAGCGTATCGTACTTTCTCATACCCGTATTTGGGAGCAGGGTAAAATAGCGGAGGAAGAAGCTGTAAAAAAAGAAGCACGTGCCGATGCTGATAAAACAAAGAAAGCTGTAAAGAATATCCAAAGCAAAGTAGAAAAGGCAACACTGGGTGATTTAGGGGTGTTAGCCGATTTGAAGAAGAAAATGGAAGGTGGTGCTGAAGATAAGTCGGCCGAATAAATTCTACAGTTAAACACAATTTAAAGGGCTGCCAATTGGCAGCCCTTTTTTTATGTCATTTTGGTTGCAAGGGGGTTATATTTGTTAGAACCTGTAAATCCGCATGTCTAAAATCGTGCATAGGATCTTTCGTGCCAATTTGATTCGAAAATTGGTTTTTTTAGTGGTAGGAGCTGCCTCTTATCCTGGGCTTTCCATTTTCAATAAGTTGCGCATTAGCGGAACTGAGCATCTCAAGAAGCTGCCCAAAGAAAATGTTCTATTCGTAAGCAATCACCAAACTTATTTTGCTGACGTGATTACTTTCTTTCAAATATTTTGTGCAGTGAAATGGGGAAAGAAAAATAAATTGGGCTTGCCCTATTATTTGCTTAATCCTTTTACACGTGTCAATTACGTTGCAGCCGTAGAAACCATGAGGGATAATTTATTAACGCGATTGTTTTTGTTAGCAGGGGGAATTACTGTCAAGAGAACCTGGCGCGCAGGCGGGCAAGACGTAAGAAGGGGGTTGGATCCATCCGATACGCGTAAAATCGTTCGCGCATTAGCGCATAATTGGGTCATTACGTTTCCACAGGGAACTACACGTCCATTTGCCCCAGGTCGCAAGGGAACGGCATTAATCATTAAAGAGTGTAAGCCAATTGTAGTTCCTATTGTGATCAATGGTTTTTGGCGTGCTTTTAATAAAAAGGGACTGCGTTTAAAGAAAAGAAATACCCGTTTATCTGTACAGTTCAAGGCGCCGTTGGTCATTGACTACGAAGCGCCTGCTGATAAAATAATGGAACAGATTATGGATGCAATTGAGCAGAGTAAAGCTCACATGTTAAAGGGACGGCATCATCGTGTGGAGACTATTCCTGCTTAACAGGCACTCACTCGTCAATAAAGAGTGCTTTTAATTCTGAGGCATCATTCGGCTTCATCTTTCCACCTAAGATCAAACGTACTTGCCTGCGACGAAGAGCGCCTTCAAATAATTTTTTCTCATCCTCATTGGTTACTTCCACAGGAGGAACGGGGCGAGGCTTTCTGTTTGGGTCTAGTGCTACGAAAGTGTAATAAGCTTCGTTGCTTTTATACTTGAATTGTTGAATTAAATCTTCTCCCCAAACTCGTAAATAAATCTCCATAGACGAGTTAAAGGCTCTCGTGATTTTAGCTTCAATATGAACGGTGTTACCCAATTTGATGGGGTTCTCAAATGAGATATTATCTACTGATGCAGTTACGCAGGGTGCATTACAATGTTTCTGCGCAGCTAGCGCTGCAGCGATATCCATCCAATACATGAGACGCCCTCCCATTAGGTTCCCAAATACATTGGTATCATTGGGTAAAACCAGTTCCGTCATCACTGTTAAACTATCGGAAGGGGGCTTAGCGTGCATATAAAGATTTCTACAAAGATAATGCACCCGGTGTGGGAATGGAATTGTTCCTTTTTGTTTCAGACGTTGAGTGAGGGAAGATAAATTTTTCAGCTTTTTTCCAATAATCAAAGAAGGACTTGAATTGACCCGTTAATTCCGGAACCAGCCAGTCTCTTTCCTCTTTTTTCCCAGGGAAATGTAGAAAAGAGGGATGTTCCTTTGTGATAATTTCTTTTGACTTTTTTATACCCGTGAGTTCACCTACTTCGCCAGTAAATACTTGCAGGCCTTCTATTTGGTTGGCTAACTCCAACATAAAACTGATTACCTTTTCACTAACTGGATGCTCTCTGAAATGGGAAGGCTCCAATACGAGTACTCTGTTCGCCTTTATATCTTTTTTCCATTCAGGGTCCAAGTGGTAGGGGTGATACAATAGAGTTGGGAGATCAGTATCTACTATTGGTAAATGTTTGTCAGGGAGTGTGGTAGATAAGCTGGGAATAGTCAAATCTTTTAATATAGCTGGAACTTGCTGTGTTGGCAAATCGGCATACGCAAGATCTAAAAAAGTATCTGTTTGGCTGGTGTTGCAAAATCGATTTATGTTCTCCTGATTACAATAATACTTTTTGGCAGAAAATGTGCCGGCTACCCATTGCCAGCTTAACGCATTGCTTGCTAAATCACCATCTAGCAAATGGTAGTACATCCATTTTGAGGGTAAGCTCCAATGCGATTGGGCAGTGTTGCAAATAATGGAGGCTAGATACATTCTCAAGTGATTATGAATGTAGCCGTTTTTGTATAAGTCTGTAATTCCCTTATCAATGGCTTCAATACCCGTTGAAGCATCCGCAATTGCTTTAGGCAATTTGGAGGTTCTGATTGAAGAGTGACTAACCCGTATATCTTCAAATATTTCATCCCCTAATTGTTGCCAGACACGTTGATAATAATCACGCCATGCTAGTTCTTGGATAAATCTTACTACTTGGTGAGAAGGATATTCTTTTTGAAGAACGATGTCGGCAATTTGACGTGTGGAGATCACCCCTCTGGAAATATAGGGAGATAGATAAGTCACCTTGCCGTCTAAATAGTTACGGCTAGTTCCATATGCTACAGGATCAATCTGTTGGATACGGTTTTTAATCGATTTTATGTCTGTGGGGAATTGCATCTATTTCTTTAAACAACTAATTCAATGTTTAGTTTGATCAAGTTTGTTTAAATACCCATTTGCAATTGCAAAAAGCCTTTCTTTTTTTGCTGCGTTCATTTTGTCCAGTGTTTTTAATAGCATACCCAGACGAGGGTTGCTGGAAAAGAATTTTCGTTGTTTATCCATGAAACGCCAAAAAAGACCATCCCAAATCTCAGACCAATTCGCCTGCATATCATTGCCTATTGATAAGGTTTCTCCCTTTTCCCAGTTGCCCATTTTTAGCAAGTAATTACTTCCACTGATGTAAGGCTTGGTGGTCATTATTCCACCATCTGCAAATTGTGTCATACCATAGACATTGGGTACCATCACCCAGTCATAGCTATCAATATACCATTCCATAAACCACTGATAAACTTCATCGGGATCAAACTCACAAAGCAACATAAAGTTGCCAAGCACCATTAAGCGCTCAATATGATGCGTGTACGCATGTTTTTGTAATTGGCGAATAAGATGATCAATAGGAATAATGCCAGTTGTGCCATTCCAAAAAGAAGCAGGAATTTTTCGCTTGAAGCCCCAGTAGTTACGGGTGCGTTGTTGACCACCTTCTCTTTCATATACAGCTCTGATGAATTCTCTCCATCCTGAGACTTGTCTAATAAATCCTTCTAGGGAGTTGAGTGGTATTTCTTTCTTTTTTGCTATATCAAGAGCAGCAGTTATTATTTCGTTGGGTTGTAATAAGCCAATGTTTAGCAATGGACTTAGTAGCGAGTGATGCAGCCAAGGGTGTTGCATGGACATAGCATCCTCATAGGGGCCAAACTCTTGAAATCTATTTTTGATAAAGTCTTTCAGCCAGTCATTCGCTGCTTGATGCGTAACTGGGTAGATAAATGATTCTGTACTACCTGGATTACTAGCAAAATTCTTTTTTACATATTGTATCGCTTCAGTGGTGTAGTTGCAACTTTTTATCGTCGGAAGGGAAGGTGGGGTTAATCCAGTAGGATATCGCTTTCTGTTTTCGTCGTCAAATGTCCACTTACCACCTATTGGCTTTCCCTTTTCATCTACAAGTATTTTTCGTTGTTTTCGTTGCCAGCAATAGAAGTCTGTTTGGAAATATGTTTTCTTTTGGTCAAAATAAGTGTTGATCTCATTCAGTGTGTTTAAAAACCCTGGACTGTCGTAACGAACTAGTTTAAGATTTTTAGCCTGTAGTATTTTTTTGTGCAACCAATCATCAATTGGGTCAATATAATGCAGCGTACCTAGGCCTTTTTTTATTTGATTTTTTAAATAAACACTGAGGTCATGCTCTTTTGAGGTTGCTTCAATATAAAAAACAGTATAACCATGCTGCCGGAGTAATTCCGCATATGCCCTCATCGAGGCTCTGTGCAGCACTATTTTTTGCTGGTGAAAGGGGTAGAGTGAAAAGAATAAGGATTCTTCTATTAGTACAACTTCTTGGCCCTTAATCAGGGCGGGATTTGGCCAAAATAGCTGGTGGGGAAATAAAATAGTACAGGTTTTCATTTTAATCTGATAGGAGTTAAACAATCATCCATTGTGATTGTTCTATAAAAAAAATCAGATGGAGTCTTTACGCGGAAAAAACATTCTTATTGCCGGCGCTACCGGGGATATTGGTTTTAATACAGCACGCCTTTTGCAAGGAAGTGGAGCCCAGCTTTTTCTCACGGGTCGAAATGCCGAATTACTCCAATCAAACGCGCAGCAGTTAGGACTGGCTGCAAATCAGTATTTAGCTGTTGATCTCTCTATGCCAGACGCTGGTGAAAGGCTAGCCAAGGCTTATTTTGAACTCTATCCTTCTATTGATATACTGATTAATGCTGCTGGTATTGGTATCATAAAACCACTAGAGCAGCTTACAGAGGAAGACATGTTGAATAGTTTGCAGACCAATTTGCTGGTCCCTTACAGGTTGCTAAAAGCATTTCTCCCTGCTATGAAAACCGCGAAAAAAGGATTGATTATAAACATTCCAGGTGTCTTAGGTAAAGTACCAATGGCTGGAGCCGCTGCTTACAGTGCTTCCAAGTATGGATTAGTAGGAATGATGCAAAGTGTGCGAGAAGAGATCAAGCGAACAGACATTCGAATTACCAATGTGTTTATGGGGGGAGTCAACTCTGGATTTTGGGATACTATCGATTTAAGAGTACAGCGTGAAAAAATGATACAACCAGAGGAAGCAGCCCGTTCTATTTGGTTTCTGTGTCAACAGCCGGTTAGTGGAGTCGTAAGTGAGTTGGTTTTGCAGCCCTTTAATCACCAGGCGATTTAGGTAATGCCTGTAAAGTATCTGCGCGGCAACTACTAATTTTGCAAGGCTTTAAGCCATCCTTTTTTATGCAAAACCTGCCAACACTTCCTTCCTTTGAAAATACAGCGCTTGCCTTTCAATATAAATCCGATGCTGATTTAAAGAAAGCACGGTTTTTATTTGGGATGATGTCCAATCCCTTGATTGTTAAATTAGGTACTGTGCTAACACCCTGGGCTATCCGGGTTGGTTTGCCTGTGAAGGGGTTGATCCGCTCTACCCTTTTTTCACAATTTATAGGGGGTGAATCGTTGGCGCAAACTTCAACCGTAGCAAAAAAACTAGCCAATTACAAGGTGCAGGTTATTCTGGATTATGGTGTTGAAGGAAAACAGGGTGAGACTTTTTTTGATGAAGCGCGTGATCAATTTGTCAAGGTAATCGATTTTGCTGCGACACAGCCGAATGTTCCATTCATAAGTATAAAACTTACGGGTCTTGCTCGCTTTCAATTGTTAGAGGAAATACATAGCAAGATGGTGTTGTTTGAGCTTCCTTTACTAGAGCGATATGAAAAGGCGTTGAATTCATTGCCTTTGGGGTCTTTAAACGAATGGGGTAGAGTTTGCTCTCGCATGGAAAAAATTTGCTTTCATGCTTCTAAGTGTCAAGTGGCTGTTGCGTTGGATGCAGAGGAAACTTGGATTCAGGAACCCCTTGATGCACTCGCTGCAGTAATGATGGAATTGTGTAACAAAAAGAGGCCCATCGTCTATAACACCTACCAATTGTACCGCAGTGATCGTTTTGCTTTTATCAAGCAAATGCATCATTTGGCTTTGGAGCGCGGATACATATCCGGAGCAAAATTGGTTAGAGGGGCTTATATGGAAAAAGAGAGAAAACGTGCTGCGTTGATGGGGTACGTGTCTCCGATTAATCCTACTAAAGAATCGACAGATGAGCTATATGACCATGCATTGACCTTTTGTATAGATCATTTAGATTCGTTTGGAATTATTGTTGCATCACATAATGAAAAAAGCAATTTGCTTGCGGTGCGTAAGTTGCTAGAGAATGGACACTCCCTTCAGCATTCCCATATCCACTGGAGTCAGCTCTATGGGATGAGTGACAACATCACGTTTAATTTAGCCAATGCAGGGTGCGGGGTTAGCAAGTATCTGCCGTTTGGTCCCATTGAGGATGTAGTACCTTATTTGATGCGTCGTGCGCAGGAAAATACTTCTGTCAAAGGCCAGACAGGACGTGAGCTGGGACTCATCCAAAAAGAATTGGTCAGACGGTCTCAATCATCTTAATATTGCAGTATGCAGCAATATCACGAATTACTTCGACATATTCTTGAAAACGGAACCGATAAAACAGATCGTACCGGAACAGGTACCCGAAGTGTATTTGGATACCAGATGCGGTTTGATCTCTCAAAGGGGTTTCCTCTTGTTACTACAAAAAAAGTCCATCTCAAAAGTATCATTTACGAATTATTATGGTTTATTAAGGGACAAACTAATATTGCTTATTTGAAAGAAAATGGTGTTAGTATTTGGGATGAATGGGCTGACGAAAATGGTGAGTTAGGTCCGGTTTATGGAAAACAGTGGAGAAGTTGGGAAGGTAGGGACGGAAAAGTTATTGATCAGATAACAGACCTGCTGCATCAATTAAAAACGAACCCAGACAGTCGACGAATGATTGTGAGTGCCTGGAATGTTGCAGAGCTTTCACAAATGGCGTTAATGCCCTGTCATTCCCTTTTTCAATTTTATGTTGCTGATGGAAAATTAAGTTGTCAACTTTATCAACGCAGTGCGGATGTGTTTTTAGGAGTTCCATTCAATATCGCCTCTTACGCTTTATTGACACACATGATTGCACAGGTTGCAGGATTTGAACCCGGAGACTTTGTACATACATTTGGGGATGTGCATATTTATAACAACCACGTTGAGCAGGTGAAGTTGCAATTAAGCAGAACACCCTTTCCGCTTCCTCAACTTCGTTTGAATCCTACTGTAAATAGTCTTTTTGACTTCCAGTTCCAAGACATAGAAATTTTGAATTATCAATGTCATCCGGCTATTAAGGCTCCTGTTGCCGTTTAAACAATTAAATGTTATGGAGATTTCCCTAGTTGTTGCAGCTGCCTCTAATAATGCCATTGGTAAAGATGGTACTATGCCATGGCACTTGCCAGCTGATCTGCGGCATTTTAAAAATACAACCTGGGGAATGCCAATTGTGATGGGACGAAAAACATTTGAATCTTTAGGGAAGGCACTGCCTGGCCGCACAAATATTGTCATTACACGTCAAACAGATTGGGCTCCATCGGAGAGTGAGGTAGTTGTTGTTTCATCTATAACACAGGCACTCGAAAAAGCCGCCCTTTGTAAAACCAACGAAGTGATGGTAATTGGGGGAGGGGAGATTTATCAATTATTCTTTTCTCAGGCAACCCGTATTTATCTCACACGAGTGGAGGCAAATCCCGAAGCCGATACTTTCTTTCCTGCTATTCACGCATCCGAGTGGAAATTGATTCAGCAGTTGGATCGGGAAGCAGATAGTCGTAACGCCTTTAACTATTCTTTCCAAACCTGGGAAAGAAAGTCTTGAAACTACGCATGTATTCTACGGCTGAACTAGTAATTAATTATTTGCGATTTTATTGGGAAGCATCCAATTCAAAGGGACATGGCGTTCACTCTCCCTTTGTCTTTGATTTTATAAACAAGGTATTGCAGGATAAATCTTTCGATCCTTCATTGGAGAGATGGAAAGGTTGGAGACATGATTTATTACATTCAAGGGAGAAGATTCAGTTGGAAGAAATGGGTGCAGGGTCGAGAATTGGAAATTTTCGAACGAGCACTATAGCTGCACTGGTAAAGCGAACCTCCAAACCTATACGTACTGCACATATACTTTATCGACTTTTAAAACACTATCAACCTACCTCTATTTTAGAATTGGGCACCTCTGTTGGGCTTTCTGCCTCTCTTTTCTCTTTGGCAAGACCGCAAGCAACGATTCATACCATTGAAGGAGTTCAGACAATACACGCTAAAGCTGTTGAACATCTTGGAAAGTGGGATTGTAAAAATGTAGAGTGTCATTTAGGAAATTTAGATATCGTTCTGCCTGAAGTGTTGCAGGAGATGCCTGCACCTGATCTTGTTTTTATGGATGGCAATCATCAAGAGGAACCCACTATTCGTTATTTTAATCAAATCTTAGATTACCTGCCAGAGTCGGCTATTGTTTTGGTCGATGATATTCATTGGAGTGCAGGGATGGAACATGCGTGGAAACAAATTCAACAACATCCGCGTGTAACCACCACAATTGATCTTTTTCAATTGGGGTTGGTGTTTTTTCGTCCCTCTTTTAGATCCAAATTGCACCATAAGATCCGGTTTTAATGCTTACCTTAGCAGGGCGGTTTTCTAATAGCTGCGCACACAATTATGACAATTGGTGTACTCCGGGAGTCTGCTCCTGAAACGCGGGTTTCAATAACTGATGAAATCGTCGCGACGTTAACAAAAAAAGGTCATCAGGTTTTAGTTGAAAAAGGTGCTGGAGAAAATGCATTTTGTTCCGATGCTGCTTATGAAGCTGCTGGTGCTAAAGTGGCCGATCGCCCCAGTGTTATCGCAGAGGCTAGCATTATTTTGGGCATGCACTCTTTTTCAATCCAAGCTGAAAGTGATCTTAAAGATAAAATTCTTATTGGTGCGTATCAGCCTCTATATAGAAAGGATTGGGTACAACAAGCAGCTGCTTGCGGAGTAACTTGTTTTTCATTGGATATGTTGCCTCGCACTACGCGTGCACAGTCAATGGATATATTAAGTTCACAGGCAAATATTGCAGGCTATAAAGCAGTGCTATTGGCTGCAAATAGCTACGGTCGTTATTTTCCCATGTTTATGACTGCTGCAGGAAGTATTGCGCCAGCCAAGGTGCTCATTCTAGGTGCTGGTGTTGCCGGATTACAAGCCATTGCTACAGCCAAACGATTAGGGGCGGTGGTGGAAGTTTTTGATACACGTCCTGCTGTAAAGGAGGAAGTGATGAGCTTGGGAGCAAAGTTTATTGAAGTGGAAGGGGCTGCAGATGCGAGTAAGGCTGGTGGATATGCAGTAGAGCAAAGCGAAGAGTACCAACGTCGTCAACGTGAGCGTATAGCACAATCTGCTGCCAAAGCTGATATTATTATCACAACTGCTCAGATTCCTGGAAAACGTGCACCTCTTTTAATTACAGAGGAAATGATCGCATCTATGCGAAACGGTTCTGTCATTGTTGATCTGGCTGCTTCTACGGGCGGTAATACACCTTTTACCAAGGATGCTGAAACTGTAGTTAAAAATGGGGTCAGTATTATTGGTGCATCTAGTTTGCCTGCCACTCTTTCTGCAGATGCTAGCAAACTTTATGGCAAAAATCTATACAACTTTCTTCAGTTATTACTGGATAAAAACAATGCGTTGGTATTGAATTGGGACGATGATTTGGTCAAGGGTTCTTGTATTACACATGATGGTAAAATTGTTCACGAGCGTTTAGCTTAAAAAATAACGTATGCAATCTGTTTTGGAATGGATCGGTAAGCATCAGGAGATTATTTACATTGTTGTACTGATGATTTTTGTAGGGATTGAGGTGATTGGTCGCGTCCCTAGTGTATTACATACTCCATTGATGAGTGGTGCAAATGCTATTCACGGTGTTGTTATTATTGGGGCGATCATCGTGATGGGTAAAGCCTCGTCTGATAATTATCTGGCATTGATACTCGGTTTTGTGGCTGTTGTGGTGGGTACCTTAAATGTGGTAGGTGGTTTTGTGGTAACGGATCGAATGCTTGAGATGTTCTCTAAAAAGAAAAAACAATCCTGATTTCTAAACTTATTAAAGTGGAACAGAACCTTCTTACGTTAATTTATTTAATTTCTTCTGTCACCTTTATTGTGGGGCTAAAAATGCTTTCTCATCCAGCTACTGCGCGCAATGGAAATTTTGTAGCAGCATTTGGTATGACGATTGCAATTTTTGGTACCATTTTTCATTACCAGGAAGAGGGGAGACACTTAGGCAATTATCCATGGATTTTTGGAGGTATCTTAATGGGTGCTGTAGTGGGAAC
>JBEDEC010000036.1:0-5056 GCA_041175905.1 Bacteroidota bacterium | reverse complement strand
ATCAATTGACTGAGTGCAGGGGTCTGTCTTAAAAACTCAACCAATCCTTTCACCAGTGGTTCTTCGGGTCCAACTACCACCATTTCGACAGCGGTCTGGATACAAAAACTGCGAATCGCTTCAAAGTCGGTTACAGAAAAAGGAAGGTTTTTACCCAACGAAATCGTTCCAGCATTACCTGGAGCGATGTATAGTTTAGTGCAAAGCGGGCTTTGACCCAATTTAACGGCCAATGCATGTTCACGTCCGCCAGAACCTAATAATAAGATTTTCATCGGTATAGCTGAGATTTCTCCGCGAAAGTAAATAGCCCCGAGGGAATTGCTATTGAAGGAATAATCTTTATTTTGAGTACCTATAAAATGAACCAACCAACTATGTCATCTCCATCTACTCCTACCGGACACCCCAAAGGGCTTGCCGTCTTGTTTGCCACGGACATGTGGGAACGATTCAATTACTACGGCATGCGAGCCATTTTGGTGCTTTTCATGACCAAAGCTCTTTTGTTTGACAAGGCCTTTGCCTCTAATCTATATGGCAGCTATACAAGCTTGGTTTACTTAACCCCCTTGTTGGGTGGATATATTGCTGACCGCTATTGGGGGAACCAGCGTTCAATTATTGTGGGAGGAATTTTAATGGCTTTGGGTGAATTTCTTTTATTCTTTTGCGCCTCTACCTATCAATCCGCGCCGGATGTATCAGCTATGCTTTTCTTTTCCGGTCTTGGACTGATGATTACCGGCAACGGATTTTTCAAACCTAATATTTCAGCATTAGTAGGCCAGCTTTACCCCAAAGGAGACCGACGAATCGATTCTGCTTACACGATATTTTACATGGGAATCAATGTTGGAGGCGCTATCGGACCCATCATTTGTGGGCTGGTTGGCGATACCGGAAATCCTCAGGATTTCAAATGGGCATTTTTGGCAGGTGGCATTGCGATGGTGATCAGTGTAATTGTACAATATTTATATCATCGCAAGTATGTGGTAGACCCTAATCAAAATGTGTTGGGCTTAACCCCCAATGGAGCGCCTACAGCCTGGTTAAATCCGATTAACATGGTAATTGGTCTCACTGTATTATCTGGTTTGATGATTGGTGCATTATATATGGATGCAAAAGTGGTGGACTATCTAACTTATGTGTTAATAGCCGCTCCCCTCCTAATCGCCTTTATTATTTTTTCTGACAAAACATTAAGTAAAGTTGAGAAGCAACGCGTGGTGGTTATTTTCAGCGTGTCCTTCTTTGTTGTTTTCTTTTGGAGTGCTTTTGAACAAGCAGGTGCCTCCCTAACCTTTTTTGCAGAGGAACAAACACAGCGCGATCTTGGTTTCTTTACTGTACCATCTAGCTTTTTCGCATCGCTGAATTCAATATATGTGGTCAGCTTTGCTCCTGTTTTTGCCTGGCTTTGGCTGAAATTGGGAAAAAGAGAGCCTTCTTCGCCCACTAAAATGTCTTTGGGGCTTTTACTATTAGCCATCGGTTATCTCTGGATTGCATTTGGCGTAAAAGATGTAGCAGCAGGAACCAAAGTAAGTATGATCTGGTTGTTCGGCATGTATGCCCTTCACACCTGGGGTGAACTTTGTTTGTCACCAATCGGATTATCTCTGGTAAACAAATTAGCTCCAATAAAATTCGCCTCTCTATTAATGGCTGTATGGTTCTTAGCCAATGCAGCGGCTAATAAGTTAGCAGGCGTGCTGAGTGCTCTTTATCCAGACGGCAAAACCACCCAATTCATGGGTTATGAAATGAACAACCTATATGACTTTTTCATGCTTTTTGTGGTTATGGCAGGACTGGCTTCTCTTATTCTACTTCTGTTGACTCGTTTACTTCAAAAAATGATGAACGACTAAAAATATTTATTTCAAAAAATTAAATCTGAATCGATGGCTGAGCAAACATTTAAACCATTTGTATCTCCAGAAACAAAAATGGCAGAGTTCACGCTGAAATCTATACTCACAGGTGCTGCCTTTGGAATCATCTTTGGAGCTTCTACCGTTTATTTAGCTCTAAAAGCTGGATTGACCGTATCTGCCTCCATTCCCATTGCAGTGCTCGCCATCACACTCGGCAGAAAATTTTTAAAGACTACAATTCTGGAGAACAACATCATCCAAACAACTGGATCGGCTGGAGAGAGTATTGCAGCAGGTGTTGTTTTTACATTACCGGGATTTTTATTTTTAAGTGAAGCGGGGAGCGCTAACTACTTCAACTATTTCACCATTTTGATTTTAGCTATCATCGGTGGAATGCTAGGTACCTTAATGATGATTCCGCTTCGTCGCTCTTTGATTGTACAAGAACACAAAACATTACCATATCCCGAAGGAACTGCCTGCGCCTCTGTATTAAAAGCAGGAGAAAAGGGTGGAGATTTTGCGCGAACTGCGTTTTTAGGACTGGGCGTTGCTTTTGTCTATGCAATACTGCAAAAAATTGTGCATGTCATTGCCGAGACTCCTTCTTTTATGACCAAGCAAACACAAAAGTTTTTTCCATCAGCAAAAGTGAGTGGCGAAATCACACCTGAGTACTTGGGTGTGGGGTATATTATTGGACCTAAGATTGCTGGTGTGTTGGTAGCGGGTGGTGTACTAAGTTGGTTTGTATTCACTCCTTTACTTGCTAGTTTACTCAATGATAATGGCGTGATTATTGCTGCGCAATTAGTAAAGCTGGGCTATTTGCAAGATGTAACAGTTGCTGGTGGACCCGGTGGATGGGATCCAGCTACCGGGCAATTTGCAGATTGGTCTACGGCTATCTACAGAGCCTATATTCGACAAATTGGTGCAGGTGCGGTTGCAGCTGGTGGATTTATCACACTGATTAAAACAATTCCTACGATTGTTTCTTCTTTCAAAGGAAGTATCGGTTCGCTGAAACAATCCAGCGGAGTGAATGCAGAAACAACCACTTTACGCACCGAGCAAGATTTATCTATCAAAGTAGTAGGTATTGGAAGTTTGGTACTGATCGCTGTAATTGCGCTGATGCCAAGCACGCTAATCCCTGGAGCTAATGTAGGAAGCAAGCTACTGTTGGGATTATTGGTGATTATTTTCGGAGCATTTTTTGTTACTGTCTCTTCTCGCATTGTTGGATTAATTGGTTCTTCCAATAATCCCATCTCCGGAATGACCATTGCAACTCTGATGGGAACCTGTCTCATTTTTATTGCTGTGAATTGGACCGGACATTTTTACGAACCCATGGCATTAGTAGTAGGAGGAATGATTTGCATTGGTGCAGCTAATGCAGGAGCTACCTCGCAAGACCTAAAGACTGGATATATTGTTGGCGCTACTCCAAAATACCAACAGCTCTCTTTATTTGTTGGTGCTATTGTTTCTTCTATTGCCATTGGTGCGACCATCAAAATATTGGACCAACCTACAGCAGAAATGGCTGCTCAAGGGATACAACATGCTATAGGTACAGATAAATATCCTGCACCACAAGGAACACTCATGGCAACTCTGGTCAAAGGGATTCTCTCTTTTAATCTGGATTGGCAATTTGTATTAGTGGGAATGTTTATAGCGATCGTTATGGAACTGTGTGGTATTAAAGCACTCAGTTTTGCCATTGGTATTTATCTACCCCTCTCTACTACGCTCCCCATTTTCATTGGCGGTGCCATTCGTGGCATTGTAGAGTGGAGACAAAAACAAAAGAAAATTGTTGTAGCCGCCGAAGAAGAAGATTTAGGAAAAGGAAATCTTTTCGCTACCGGATTGGTTGCAGGTGGAGCGCTAGCAGGAGTACTGGTTGCACTTCTGTCTTCTATCGATAGCGTGAGTGAAAAACTTGGTGCATGGAATGCAGAACATGGACTCACAGAATTTCTGGGAACCGAGGGCTATAAATGGTTAGGTGTTATCTTGTTTGCGGTGATGGGCATTATTCTGTATAGAATTGCAATGAAGCCTTCTCAAAATGCAGGGCATTAAAAAGAAATGAAATGACAAATCGTATCCGCGCTTTCAAGTATTTATCCCCCTGGATATTTTTTTTGGGAGGGTGGATTGCATTTACCAGTACAGGATGGATGGTTTGGCTAAATATGATTTGGGCCTGGATTTGTGTACCGTTAGTTGAACTTCTTATTAAACCAAACCCCACTAATCTCGATACAGCGGAAGAAGAATTGGTTAAGAATGATCCAATCTATGATTGGCTATTGTATGGAGTTGTGCTAGTACAGTATGCATTGCTGTTCTTGTTTTTGCAATCCATTAGTGATCCGAGCTTGAGCAGGTGGGATTATATTGGAAGAATCTTAGTAATGGGTCTGCTGTGCGGAAGTTTTGGAATCAATGTAGCCCATGAACTAGGACACCGTGTCAATAAAATGGAGCAGACATTTGCAAAACTACTTTTACTGACTTCGCTTTATATGCATTTTTTCACTGAGCATAATAAAGGTCATCATAAGAATGTGGCTACCCCCAATGATCCTAGCAGCGCACGTAAGGGCGAATCGGTGTATCGATTTTATTTTCGTACCATTTTCTTTAGCTACCTGAGCGCATGGCATATTGCGAATGAAGAGAGCAGAAAAAAAACAGGAAAGGCTTTATCATTTCAAAATGAAATGATTTGGTTTCAGTTGATCCAACTGGGATTTGTAGGATTGATTTATTTCTATTTTGGTAGCACGGCCTTCTTTGCATTTTTAGGAGCTGCCTTTACCGGCATTTTATTATTGGAAACTGTCAACTACATAGAACATTATGGATTACAACGCCAGCAATTGGAGAATGGAAAATACGAACGCGCCATGCCCGAACATTCCTGGAACAGTGATCATGTAATGGGCCGTCTTATGTTGTTTGAATTAAGCCGTCACTCCGATCATCATTATTTAGCCAGTCGCAAATACCAAGTTTTACGTCATCATGAACAAGCACCCCAAATGCCAACAGGATATCCTGGCATGATGTTACTATCGCTGGTACCACCTTTATGGTTTGCCATTATGAATCGCAGGCTACAATCACTGAATTGAAGTGGCATTCAT
>JBEDEC010000035.1:0-3967 GCA_041175905.1 Bacteroidota bacterium | reverse complement strand
GGGTTCAAGTATGATATAAAAAGAATGAATTATAAAATATTTGATGGGAATAATTACATCGATGTAAAAAATAAAATAATTAAGGAGAGTGCTATTCTTTTAACCTATGATCGCACCTATTTAATTGAGTACAACAATAGACTTTTAGATGCGCGGTATAATCTAGATAAATTTGTAGTCCAGTTTTTTTATAAAAGCCTTAATTCTTTAATTGCTGAATTGCAAGCCGCAATTGCTGAATCTTATGGAATACAATTACAAGTAAAGTAAACAGGCGCTTTTACTTACTAAATCTTCTCACTTGCTTTGACATGAATAAGTCAAATCAAAACCTGGAGGAAAAATCCCAAAAACTGCGCACCTTTCTGTGCACCCTAAATAAAAAACCCTTGTAAGTGATTGACCTACAAGGGTTTCTTTTTTAATTCCGTGGTGTGGGGCGGGATCGAACATGTGCCCTTAACCTATTGAATATCAATCAATTAAAAATAGCTGAGCGAGCAATTGTCGCCAAAATGTCGCTGGTGTAAATTAAGCATTTTGAATGAATGTTGATTTTAGAAGTGGAGTTGTATATAAAATTTACTCATGTTCCGTAGTAAAGGTTTGCATGAAGGTAAAATAGGAACATCTATTTGGATATGTTAATTCACAAATAATGTGGTTTGTTTTTTCCTGCTAAATGTGATACATGACAGTACTCGTCAAAAAATTTCGCTAACTCATTAGATTCTACTGTAAGTAACATTTAATATCGTGATAATATTTCAATAATATTCTGGATATACTGCAATTAGAGTTTTGTTAAAATTTTAATTGTAAGTATGAAAAGTAATATTAGAATTCTACTCAGTTTATTTTTAATTACTGTTAGTTGCAAACTCTTAGCACAAGAAATCCAGGGTAATGTTGTTGATACGGCTGGTCGGTTTCTTGATGGTGCAACAGTTGAGCTTATTCAGACAAAACAAAAAACAGCCACAGATAAAAACGGAGTTTTTAGAATAAGCCCAAGTAAGGAAATTAAAGGGTCGGTTACGCTACGAATCAGTAGCACTGGATATTTAGCTACAGATATTCAATTTACAGGATCTAGCCTAGTAAAAGTAGTCCTTCAAAGCAGTCCAATTACACTATCAGAAGCTGTTGTTACGGCACTTGGAATTAGGAGAGAAGAAAAATCTCTTGGTTTTGCTGCACAAACTGTAAAAGAAAATGCAGTGAGTGATGCCCGAACTAACAATTGGGTGAATTCTTTAGTTGGAAAAGTTGCGGGTTTGAATATTCAGGGAACTGGCGCAGGTCCAATGGGATCATCTAGGATTACACTTCGTGGAGAATCTTCTTTAAATCTAGATAATAATCAGGCTTTAATCATTATTGACGGCGTTCCTGTAAGCAACAAGATTTCAGGTACAGGATTTACATCGCATCTTTCTCAAGATAGTCCAGTTGATTATGGATCGGCTGTATCAGATATTAATCCTGATGATATTGAAAAAGTGACTGTGCTAAAAGGAGCTGGTGCAACTGCACTTTATGGAAGCAGAGCTGCAGCTGGCGTAATAATTATTACAACTAAAAGCGGTGCTACTAAACCTAAAGGATTGGGCATTACCTATAATTCTACCATAAGCATGGATGAAGTTAATAGATGGCCTGATTATCAATATGAATACGGCGAAGGTCGCTCAAGCGCTTATTATTCTTATGGAAATAGTGCCGATGGTGTCAATACAGCAACTGGCGTTGCAGCTGGTCGTGCATGGGGTCCAAAGTTCAATGGGCAAACATACTTTCAATATGATCCGAATTCACCAAATGGTATTCCTACGGTTCGCACTTCTTGGGTAGCTGATCCTAATTATATCAAAGGGTTTTTCAGAAAAGGAGTTACAACTACAAATAGTGTTTCGGTTGAGGGGGGCTCAGGTAAAACAACAGCCCGTCTTTCTTTGACACATATGAATAATAAATGGATTCTTCCGAACACGGGGTATGAAAGAATTAATGCGGCATTATCGGTGAACAGTCAAGTCACTGAAAAATTCAGAATTAATGGTAAAATAAATTACACAAATAAAAAGAGCGACAACCTTCCTGCTGCCGGTTATAACAACCAAACCATCATGTACTTTTTAATTATCGGTACTGCACCAAATATCCGACCTGAATGGTTTAAACCTTGGTGGGAGCCAGGATTAGTAGGAGTTAAGCAGAGGAATCTTTTTAACCCTGGACCTGATAATCCATATTTAGATTTGTATGAGATGTTGAATAAAATGGATAAAGATGGAGTTATTGGTAATATATCTGCTACTTATCAATTTAATTCCAATTTAGAACTACAAGTGCGAACTGGTATTGACATGTCATATGAGTTTAGATCGCAGCAACGTCCATTTAGTATGACAAAGTATCCACGTGGGATGTATCGTGAACAAACAGTATTTAATTACGAGTTAAATAGTGATTTTTTGCTTACGTATAAAAATAAAATTGGAAGTAATATAAAGTATACACTTACTGCTGGAGCAAATGCCATGAAGCAGGAATATAATTTTGTTGGTTTATATGCTGATCAATTATCTCAGCCAGGAGTTTATCAAATATCAAATAGTCTTGATCCGGCAGTAGCAGATCCGTTAAGAACTGAACGCGCAATTAATAGCATTTACGGGTCAGGTCAACTAGCTTTTAATGATAAGATTTTTTTTGATGTTACTGGTAGAAATGATTGGTCAAGTACACTTCCCTCAAAATCTAACTCATTCTTTTATCCCTCTATTAGCACTAGTATATTATTGAATGAAATTTTTAATTTACCACGTGCAATCAGTTTTGCTAAACTTAGGACATCACTTGCGCAAGTAGGGAATGATACAAGACCTTACCAAACAGAAAAGTACTACGATAGGATTTACGGGAATAGCTTTACAAACCCTTCCGTGTTATTTAATCCTGACTTAAAGCCTGAGATAACAACAAGTTTTGAGACGGGAATCGACCTCAGATTATTTAAAGGTCGTCTTGGTTTAGATGTTTCAACTTTTAATAATAATAGCCGAAATCAAATACTCGCCATTCCTCTTGATCCTGTAACAGGTTTTTCAAGTGCTCTTGTTAATGCTGGATTAATTAATAGTAAGGGTACAGAAATTGTTTTATCAGGTTCACCAATCTCCACTAAAAAATTTAAATGGTCTACAACGATCAATTGGAGCGCATTTAGAAGCTATGTAAAAGAACTTGCAGATGGCATTACCAATCAAGTCATTTATGCTCATAGCTCAAATGTTACTATAGAGGCTAGGGTTGGTGGAAGAATGGGGGACATGTATGGTAGAGGTTTCCAACGCTCACCCGAGGGCCAAATTGTTTATGGGACAAACGGTCTTCCAGCGCAGTTAGACCCAACAATAAAAAAATGGGGAAATGCTTTTGCTGATTGGAAAGCTGGTGTATTAAATGAGTTCTCTTATCGCTCTTTTAGATTTAGTGTTCTTATTGATGGTCAAAAAGGCGGGGATATGTATTCACAAACAAACCATAAGAATAATACACTTGGTAAAACAAAAGTAACACTTCCAGGAAGAGATGAAGGTATTATAGGACAAGGAGTAGTTTTTAATTCCGCTACAGGGAAGTACGATCCTAACACTTTTAAGGCTGCTGCTAGTTCCTACTACGATAACTACTACCAAATATCTAATGCCGAAACAAATATTTTTGATGCTTCATTTATAAAGATTCGTGAGATTCGAATTGAATACGGGCTGCCAGAAAGCTTTATTTCTAAACTGAAACTACGGCAAGCTTCTGTTGCTATTTACGGCAGAGAGTTATTCAACTTCACAAAATTTCCTGGATTTGATCCTGAGGGCGGCAATTTGAATAGCGGAACGGTTACCCCTGGTGTAGAATTAACGCAGTTTCCTTCTACAAGAAATATTGGTATAAATCTTAC
>JBEDEC010000034.1:0-3516 GCA_041175905.1 Bacteroidota bacterium | reverse complement strand
CGTCACATCCTGGGGCTGGAGAAGGTCCCAAGGGTTCGGCTGTTCGCCGATTAAAGTGGCACGTGAACTGGGTTCAGAACGTCGCAAGACAGTTCGGTCCCTATCTGTGGTGGGCGTTAGGAAATTGAAAGGACATGACCTTAGTACGAGAGGACCGGGTCGTATGTACCGCTGGTGTATCGGTTGTTCCGCCAGGAGCACTGCCGAGTAGCTACGTACAGACAGGATAAACGCTGAAAGCATCTAAGCGTGAAACCTTCCTTAAGATGAGTTTCCTTTTAAGGGTCGTCAAAGACTATGACGTTGATAGGCTATAGGTGTAAAACTGGTAACAGTAAAGCCAAGTAGTACTAATTGCCCGTAAGCTTTAATTTTTTTTTGTTACTCCGTTTACAACTCCCAATATGACATTATTGTTCCCGCTTAAAACCGGGATATCTTCTTATGGTGCTTTTGCCGAAGGTGTTCACCTCTTCCCATACCGAACAGAGTAGTTAAGCCCCTCATGGCCGATGGTACTGGGATTCGTCCCGGGAGAGTAGGTAGGTGCCATATTTATTGAACCCTGATCTTTTGATCAGGGTTTTTTTTTGTCTATTTTTATCCTCCTAAATCGATTGGTAGTGAGCCTCCGCTTTTCCATCTCCCTTTTAGCCTTACTGCTGCTCATCTGCAGCTCTACATTACAGGATGATAACGCTGCTAACATTTACACTTTATCCGGTCAGGCCCAAGGAACGTCCTATTCTATCAAGTATATGCACTCCCATGAAGCAGTACGACAGCATGAAATTGATTCATTATTTAGAGTATTTGATCTTTCTCTTTCGCGGTACAATGCAAATTCCCTCTTATCAAAATTAAATCGTAGCAAACATACTGCTCCACTGGATAGTCACCTGCTTAGGGTAATTGAATTTGCACAGGAAATGCAAGTAGCTACCAAAGGATGTTTTGAGTATAGGTTGTTACCATTGATGAAATTATGGGGATTTGGATCCACAGAAACCATACAAATTCCTGATGATAAAAAAGTTCAATCAGCACTTGAATTAATGGACTCTTATCGATTGAATATCAATAATTTGAATTCTATTAAATCAAGCAAACATTTGACATTGGATTTAGATGGAATAGCTCAAGGTTATTGTGTTGATCAGCTATCTTCTTTTTTGATGCAAAAGGGAATACAAAATTACGTAGTTGAACTTGGGGGAGAAATTTATCTAGCAGGTAATGATAGTATGAAACGTCCCTGGCTAGTAGGATTAGATGATAACCTGAATGAGGGGGGGAGTCTACAACAGACTTTTTTATCAGGCATGAATAAGGTAGGGATTACTACTTCGGGCAGCCATCAAAAGTTTAAAATAATTGGGGATCGGTATTTCAGTCACATCTTAGATCCCCGTACTGGGCATCCTGTTCAAAATGTAATTGTTACTGTTACAGTTATGGCTCCGACAGCCATGCAAGCAGACGCATTAGATAATGCCTTTATGGTAATGGGGATAAAGGATAGTTTTGAATGGGCGGAAAGCCATCCGAATATAGGAATTTATTTCACCTACTTGGATGTCAATGGAGAAGTTGCCGATACGGCAAACGCCTACTTTAAGCAGTTTCTCCAAACAAGGAATGGGAATTAACCTCTCTGTTGTGGTTTTGCCTCGCTAGCAATCATCTTTCTACCCATCACCTCTGATTCATGTAAAGCAGCAATCGCTTTTAAGGCTGATTCATCATTGGGCATTTCAACAAAACCGAAGCCTTTACTTCTGCCCGACATTTTATCCATAATGATGCGTGCTGATGCTACCTCTCCATAAGGAGTGAATAATTCTGCTAATGATTCATTGGTTAGCTTGTAGTTGAGGTTTCCGACGAAAATATTCATAAAAAAATGTTTCTGTATAGGCTCACAACATACATTACCTGAGAAGGTTCACTATGGGCCTTAATTTTTAATCAAAAGCCTCGTCAGTGCTTGGTCTTTGTGATAAATGTCGTCTCTAAAGTTGAGTTTCCCCTCAAAATCGACAAATGCGGTTAAGTAAAGTATGTACACAGGCACCTCTCTTTCAAGCTTGATATATTTTTCCTTTTTTGTTGATAGGATGTCATCCATTTGCTCCGTTGACCATCCTGCTTGCTCTCTCAGTAAATAGGCGGCTAATTGGTATGGGGCTGAAATTCTAATACAACCGTGACTGAAAGCTCGTTTTTGTTCTTTGAAAAGTCCTTTTGCCGGAGTATCATGTAAGTAAATATCAAAAGGGTTGGGAAATACAAATTTGATTGCACCTAATGCATTATCTAATCCAGGCAACTGTCTCAATCTACCATCTGCCCATTCCATATGGTTATTTCTCAAATAGTCCTTGTTCTTTGCAATCTCAGGTATTATTTCTTTTTCTACTATCTGATCGGGGATATTCCAATAAGGGTTAAAGACAATATACTTCATCATACCCTTGAAAACGGCGGTTTTATTGGTCTCCTTTCCAACAATGGCTTCACAAGAAAAAATAAGACTATCCGCTTGCATTACCTGTAACTGAAAAGCAGGTATATTGACCACTATATAATTTTTTTCTGCATTGATGGGTAGCCACCTGCATCGTTCCATATTGATCAATACCTGTTTAATTCTATCCTCTACAGAAATATTTAATGCCTGTAGAGTAGATCTGCCTACAATACCATCTGTCAGTAGGCCATGTCTTTGTTGAAACAATTGTATAGCTTGTTTAAGTTCAGGGGTAAACGACTGACTGCTGTCGTTGTCCTTCCAATCTCCACCCAACTTCAATCGTTTTTTTATCAATGTAACAATTGGGCTGATCTTTCCTTCATTTACAGTATTTCCTATAAATGGTACTTTCTGCCATCCTCCCTTTTGTTGAATTTGCCTGAGTTGAATCAACCCGTTCCTTAACAGTTGATATTGAGGATAAACAGATTTGTCAATTGCATCTTGCTCACCTGCGATGAACTTATCCAGCAGTTCGGTGTAGTTTTTTTTAAGTTTAGGAATATGCCAATCCAGTGCATGCAAATCTTTCTCAGACAAGCCTTCTAAAACACGACGAGCAAAATGAAAATATTGGGCAGTTTGCATTATATCAACAAAATCAATACTATCGTTTTTCTCCTTATTAGCAAATCTTTTGAAATCTTCTAGGTAAGGTACTTGCTCTATAAGACCATTTTCTTCCATCTGCATAACGCGGTTGAATAGAATTTGAAAAGCCTCAATTTTCCCGAAGTTGTCGTGCCAGGCTAACGCAAACGATCTCTTTCTGTAAAACAGAAAAACTTCTTCTTGGTAGGGACGAAGATTGGTATAGACTCTAAAAAATTGATTGATCTGTAAACTGTCAACTGAAATGGGACTAGTTTCTATAAAACTTCCTGCTACAAAAGCAGCATTAATTGTATCCGAATAAGTATTTGCAATTGTAAGATTCTTCCTTGGTTCTAACTGATTGCATGAAAGATTAAAGTATATAAATA
>JBEDEC010000033.1:0-26430 GCA_041175905.1 Bacteroidota bacterium | reverse complement strand
TTCAATACTTGTCCGTTTGGCGTACGTAAAGCAACAGCAACGTCGCCAGGCCATGTATGGTTGGCAATGGTGAATTTTACCGCAAGTCCAGTAATTGTAGCTCCAGCTGGCAGGCCACTTACAGTTAAATTACTAGAAGTACCAGCAGCATTAGCATCAGGAATCGCCTTTGGAACATCAGTTGAAGTGAAAGTAGATGTCATTGGCGCAGAAGTAGAAGCAAAATTAGTAATAGTTAATCGTTGTAGGTCACCGCGGCAAATCACTGCAGAAGCAGGGCTCACGTTAGTTTGAACAGGATTAACAGTTAAAATAGCCGCGTTACCAGGTGTTACACCAGTACAAGGACCACGAAGTATACTTCTAATTTCATATCCATTCCAAGTTGTAGGAACGTTTGTAAGGGTAAGCGTAGCAGTCGTAGCACCACTTACAACCCCACCGTTCGGCAATTCCTGCCATGCTGCTGTGGGACTAGTTCTAAACTGCCAAGTAAATAATGGCGCAGAACCAGAGGCAGCAACAGTAAAGGTTGCATTACCACCACAAGAAATGGTAGTATTAGCAGGTTGAGTTGTGAATGCATTTTGAACACATGGCTGGATATTTACCGTGTAATCTTCAACCTGACCATAACCGGAGTTGCCACAAGGTGTGGTGTTACCACCAAATGCAGCATCATGCATCCTTACACGCATGCGAGTAGCTCCGAGTGTTGCAGTTGGTGAAATTGTAATGTTGCCTACATGAGGACCAACACCGCGTGTAGAGACATAAACAGCTTCCCCGGCATCAGTGAAATTACCATTTTGGTTAAAGTCTATCCAAACTCTAACCTCATCAGATGAAAATCCGTTAGAAATTGAAACAGAGATTGGTAATGTTTGACCAGCAATTACGTTGGTAGACTGCGTTAAGAAATTCTCATAACCAGCAGTCGAAGTAGAGTTATTGTTGATAGTACCGAATGTAACGTTAGATATTTTTTCAAATGCAGTACTTGTTGCTCCAGCAGCGCAATAACATGCAGAGTTTGGAGACAATGCAACTAGGACAGGGTTAGATGTACCTGTATTACCAGAACAAGTTACCTGACAACGGTAGTAAGTAGCTGCAGTTTGTGTACGAGTCAATGTAGCACTTGTTGCACCAGTAATGTTTGTCCAGGTTGTACCATCAGCAGAAGACTGCCACTGGTATGTAATACCAGTTGCAGCGAAACTATTTTGTAGCGATAGATTGAAATTAATGCCAGGACATACAGTAGTTACAGAAGATATAGTATTACCTGGTGCTGGAGTTCCTGTACATGCAGAGGCTTGTATAAAAGTTATGCTGCCAGTAAAAAATCTTGGTGAAAATGTTGTACCAGATGGGAAAGCACCTGCATAACCTACAGAAGAACCTGATACCAATGCATTACCAACTAATAAATTTACTCCACCAGCGGAATGTGTATTGGGTGTAGGTACGGTGGCTGAAGTGCCGCTATAAGCGATGCCGCCAGTAGAAGAAAGAACAAATCTACGTGTTGCGCCAGCTGGAACAACAACAACGAGATTAGATAAAAAAGGTACAATTCCGTTAGAAGAAATTGTTACAGGTGAGCCAGTAGCAACTGAGGTCCAATTTGGGGCACCAATTGTGCCTGGAGCGCCAGATAAAGAAGTAGTTGACATCCAAAGGGTGGGTTGAAGAGGAGCTGTTGAGACACCCGTGCTACCAAAACAACTAACACCAGTGATAGCTATATCAAATGTGTTTGTGTTTTGTACTGCAAAAGTTACAAATGCAGCTCCAGTTAATCCATTGGTTCCAGTATAATTGGTTCCAGATGTGGTGATGGTTGTTTGACCAAAAACTTGAGAGCTCATAGTTCCCAAGAAAGCTAGAATAGAAAATAATAGAACAAATACTCTTCTTTTCAGTGTAAAGATTGGTTGCATAGATACTGTTTTTGTTATTAGTTCACTCTGAATCAAGATACTGTGAAATTAGGTTCGAAAGGTAATCATTTTTTTAAAAATCTTAACAAATAGATAAAAAACCTATGACAAAATTGCTAACTAAATGATTTTCAATTATTTGGGTACTACCATTTATCTACTTCCTCCCCAACATTAGGTGAAGATGATTCACCGGAGTTTCCAGAGTCAGTTGTACTTTCTGATGGAGCATTAGTTGAACGAACTGCTCCAGCAGCAACATCATCATCAGGTTCATCATGGTTGAATGCATCAAAATCAAAATTGGGCATGAGCTCCGTTTTGACATAATCAACGGCTTCACCCAAAGCTTTGACGAATTTGTTAAAATCCTCTTTGTACAAAAAAATTTTGTGACGATCATACCCGTTGTCATCAAATCTCTTTCTGCTTTCGGTAATCGTCAAATAGTAATCATTCCCTTTGGTAGAACGGACATCAAAAAAATAAGTCCGTCTTTTCCCAGCACGTAGTCTTTTGCTATAGATGCTGTCCATTTTCCTTTCGTTGCTCTCGTAATTCACTGTAATAGATTTTTGCAGTTTTAAGTGTTAATACGGTATTCTACAAATATAAAAATCTTTGAAAATAAGCCAAATCAGTTTTATTGTAAATCCGAATTTTCTTCCAGACGTTGCCTCTCATGGATTTTCCTAAATAAACTGTCCCTTACCAATAACTCAGCAGGTGTACCCTCTTCAACAATTTTACCACCCTCTAAAACAACTACTTTATCCATTGAAAGATGAGCGGGTATACGGTGCGTGGCCAATAATATTGTCACGCTAGAAAAAGATATATTTAAAGCATGTGCAATTCTTTGTTCAGTTTGGCTATCCACCGCGCTCAAACAATCATCAAGTAAAAGTATTTCTGGCCCATACAAAAAGGCACGTGCTAATGAAACGCGTTGCTTTTGTCCTCCACTTAAAGTAACCCCCCTCTCTCCCACCATAGTTTTGTAGCCGTCAGAAAACTGTAATATTTCATCGTGCACCGATGCAGATTTTGCTGCCCATTCAATCTTATCCATGGTAGCATAAGTGGTGCCAAAAGAGATATTCTGTGCAATCGTATCAGAAAAAAGAAAAACATCTTGAGAGACATAACCAATTTTGTCTCTCCAAGCTTGCAAATTAAAATGTGAGATATCCTGCTGATCAAAATAAATTCGTCCCGAATTGGGTTTGTAAAATCGTAACAATAACTGCAACAAAGTTGACTTTCCACTTCCAGTTTTACCTAAAATAAGAATGCGCTCTCCTTTTTTTATCCGAAAACTTAAATTTTTGATTGCCTCAATTCCTGACTCTGAATAGGTAAAACTAAGATCAGATAAATTGATCTCATTTTTAAATTCATTGGGCATTGTACGTCTATCACTTGCCTCAACTGGAGATACTTTTAGAAATTCATTAATTCTCTTCTGCGACGCAGCAGCACGTTGAATCATACTAGCAGTTAAGCCAATGGCACTAACTGGAAAAGTCAGCATGTTGATATACATTACAAACTCAACTATAGTGTTGACACCAATTCCATGTGCTCCTTGTATGTAGTATAAACCCCCAATCATTATTGTTAGCAATGTGCTAATACCAATTAGTAAACTAATGGAGGGAAAATAAAGTGCTTCAACTTTTACTAGCCCCAATACCTCTTTTCGGTAATCGTTGCTTAATTGTTTGTAAAACGAAAGAAGAGAACTCTCCTGTATAAAAGATTTAATTACGCGTATTCCGGCATAAGACTCCTGTGCGTGTGTGGTTAAACCAGATAATAATTCTTGTATTCTCTCACTTTTTTGGTTTATTCGGTTATTGATATGATAGATCAATAAAGCCAACACAGGAAGAGGCATTAGCACATATAACGTCAAAAGGGGGTCCCTTCGAAGCATAAAAAACACACACAATGAAATAATGGAAATTAAGTTCGCTACATACATGACTGCAGGACCTGCAAAAGTTCGGACGCGACTCACATCCTCCGTGATGCGGTTCATCAAATCTCCCGTTCGATTCAATTTGAAAAATGTTGCATCCAATTTCTGATACTGCGCATAAATTTCATTTTTCTGCGCATATTCAATATGCCTGCTCATCACAATAATAGTCTGCCGCATCAAGAAAAGAAAAAAACCTCGTAGCAAAGCAAGTACCAATAAGGTAATGCCACAAAACGCCACAAGGCTTGTTAAACTATTTGTTCTATCAACGATTAGGCTTGTAACTCCATTTACCAGCCAATTATAGTTTGGTTTAGGAGTGCTTGTGTCATAACCGGGTAGATTCAACACTCGTTGCACCTGGTCAATGACAAAACTGGTGAGCTGGGGAGATAAAACATTAAAGTAGTTGGATAAAAAAACAAAAAACAACCCCCCAAAAAGGTAGAGACGATATTTCCATGCGTATGGGAGTAAGGCGGCTAATTCTTTCATATTAAAAGGCCGTTGAAGTTAATCAACCCCAACGATTTGGATAAAAAAAGAGCAACTCGTACATTCGCGCCGGAGAGATGGCAGAGCGGTCGATTGCGGCGGTCTTGAAAACCGTTGACTGTAAAAGGTCCGGGGGTTCGAATCCCTCTCTCTCCGCCAAAAAAGGAAATGCCCCATAAAGGGGCATTTTTCGTATAGGGAGCCTGAAAAATTTATTTACAAGCGATAGCAAATCCATTCTATCATTACAGAACCCACACGGCTTCGCGTAAACCAGATGTCGATAGATTAATCTTTAATTGCACTTTTTTTCGAGCAGTCAAATTCTGATCTACTTTTGATTTGAAATAGTCATGTAACTGGAATGGCATGTTAATAGTGGTGATGCCATTTTCTGTAATTACAGAATAAGGGATTTTTTCACCAATGCCATAAAAAACTAACTTATACTCTCCTTTACCATTTATCACCTGAATCGAATAGATAACACGAGTGGAATGTTGATAACTTGAAAGGGTACCATCAGCCAAATTTGAGACCGAAAAACTTGGTGACCCAAGGTTGACAAGCTCCAACGTCTCACTAACAGTGGTTGCTAACCTAGATGGCTTAAATAACAATTCTTCGTTTTGACGTGTTTGTCTCATTACCATTTCATCGGTAAGTTCATTTTTTTGCTGTCCATAAATTAAGCTTGACGTGAAAGAAAGTAAAAGCATGGCGCTAAAAAAAGGCAAGTAAATCCGCATAAAATTATTTTTAGCGAATTTATGAATAACTCGCTTCAGAATTGAGTGAACTTGATGGGCCTATTTTTGTTTGGTATCTTTGCAAGTGTTTTTTTTATGAAATTGAGCTTTATCAAAACCCAGCTTTTCCCATTCTTAATTCTTTGCAATTCTCTTTTGGTGAGTTGCCAAGGACAACCCGTAAAAAAATCTTTAAAAGAAACTAAAAACAATATGAACCCAGCCGAAAACCACCAACCCGCTGCTTTTGACACAGCCACATTTGCAAATGGTTGCTTTTGGTGCACGGAAGCCATCTTTGAAGAGTTAAAAGGCGTAAAAAGTGCAGTATCTGGTTACTCAGGTGGTCATACCAAAAACCCAACCTACAAAGAAGTTTGTAGTGGCGAAACCGGACATGCAGAGTGTATTCAAGTCGTTTATGACCGCTCAGTGATCAGCTTTGAGGAACTATTGGAGGTTTTTTGGAAGACACATGATCCTACCACGCTTAATAGACAAGGAAACGATATAGGCACACAATACAGAAGTGCTATTTTTTATCATTCAGAAGAACAAAAAAACAAATCACTCGAATATAAAAAGGCACTTGACCAAAGTGGGGCCTGGTCAAATCCTATCGTGACAGAAATTGCACCCTTCACCGTTTTTTATCCTGCAGAAAACTATCACCAGCAGTATTTTGAACTAAACGGCGATTCAAATCCCTATTGTCAATTTGTAATTCAACCTAAATTGGAAAAGTTTAGGAAAGTATTTGCAGATAAGCGAAAAAAAGAAGCAGGCCAATAAGCATTCTCGTTCTATATTAGCATACACACAACTTTGTATGCTTAAAACAACGTCCCTACTTTTTGGAGTTTTCTTGTTAGGAATATTAACCTTTTGCACCACTGCCGAGGCTCAATCAACCAAGTTCACCACCGACGATACTTTACGAGGAACACTTAATTGGGAACGAAGCTGGTGGAATGTACAGCACTATACTATTGCTGTTCAACCGGATTATTTAGGTAAGAAAATTATAGGGTCAAATTCAATACAGTTTTCATATCAAGCGGGAAATAACCCAAATGAAATGCAAATTGATCTGCAATCACCCATGCAGATTGATAGCGTTTTTTTTCATAAAAAGAAGATCAGCTTTTCAAAAAGAGGAAAAGATAGCTGGCTACTAAAGTTATCGAAATCAAACGGAGCATCTCGAAACGCAAAAAAAACACTTGTCTCCGACTCTGTTTTAATTTACTATAGTGGCAATCCCCGCATTGCTAAAAATGCACCGTGGGATGGAGGATGGATTTTTACCACCGATAAAAAAGGGAGACCCTGGATGACTGTAGCCTGCCAAGGTTTGGGAGCCAGTGTTTGGTACCCCTGCAAGGACCACCAAAGTGATGAACCAGATAATGGAGCAACCATTCGCATAACTGTTCCAGACTCTTTAGTCGCCATTGCAAATGGACGATTACAGTCAGTAACGAAAAGTAAAAACAATGAAAGTATCTACGAGTGGACTGTAATTAACCCCATCAATAATTACAATATCGTTCCTTACATAGGTAAATATGTTAATTGGAAAGACAATTATGCCAGCACATCCGGAAATAACTTAGCGCTCTCCTATTGGGTTCTGGATTATAACCTAGAGAAGGCAACTCCTCAATTTAATAGAGACACTCCCAGAATGCTAACTGCTTTTGAATATTGGTTTGGCCCCTACCCCTTTCAGGAAGATGGCTATAAAATAGTAGAGTCCCCACATCTTGGCATGGAACATCAAAGTGCAATTGCCTATGGAAATGGTTTCACGAATGGATATCGTGGACGTGATTTATCTGGTACGGGTTGGGGGAAAGATTGGGATTACATAATTATTCATGAAAGTGGACATGAGTGGTTTGCCAATAATATCACTACGAATGATATTGCAGATATGTGGGTACATGAGGGATTCACAATGTACTCGGAAGTGCTCTTTATTGAATATCATTATGGACGGGAGGGAGCCGATGCTTATTGCAGGGGTGTAAGAACTCGAATCCGAAACGATAGGCCCATTATTGGTCAATATGGCGTCAATGATGAAGGAAGTGGTGATATGTATAATAAGGGAGCAGGATTTCTACATCACCTAAGAGAAACCATTAATAACGATAGCTCATTTAGAGAAATTTTAAGAGGACTCAATCAAGACTTTCGTCATCAAACTATAGATTCAAAGGATGTAGAGAATTATTTCATAAAAAAAACAGGACTACCTCTTCAACCTTTGTTCGATCAATATTTAAGAACCAATAAAGTTCCTGTTTTAGAATACGTCGAGAGTGATAGTAAATTAAAACTCCGACTGACAAATTGTAATGAACTCTTAACTATGCCAATCCGAATAGATGGAAAACAAACCCAAAACATTACCATCACAACTTCATGGCAAGAATTTAATATGCCGGAGGGCGTAAGCATCAAGAATATCAGTGATAACTTCTATTTTACAAAGAAAGAGGCTTCTTCAAGTCTTTGACGACCTGCCATGAGTAGTATCAGAAAACAAAGCATTTACTCCACCTTAGTAATCTATGGCGGTTTCTTCATAGGTCTTCTCAATACCTATCTTTTTACAAGAAAAGGATTTTTTTCCGAGGAGGAGTTTGGACTTTACAATGTGTTTATTGCAATTGCGCTATTATTAGCTGCTGTTGGGAATATGGGGGCCCCCTATTTTATTTATAAGTTTTTTCCCTACTACAAAGACCGCTTTCGATCTAACGGAAATGACCAACTAACCATAGCGTTAATACTTGGTGCGATTGGCCTTGTTTTATTATTAGTAGGAGGACAGCTTTTTGAGCCGCTGATAATTCGGAAATATGGAACAAACTCTCCTCTACTGATCCATTACTTTAATTGGGTCTTTCCACTTGCTGCCGGACTCTTACTTTTCAATATACTAGAATCGTGGAGCTGGCAGCAGCAGCTTTCAGTGAAAAGTAACTTTTTGAAAGAAGGAATTTGGCGGCTGTATATTCTCATACTTATCCTGCTATTTGTCGGAAGTGGCTCTATTTCTTTTGATCGTTTCATTTATTTATTTGCGTTCAGCTATCCTTTTATTGCGTTGGTATTGATGGGTATACTTTATTACAAAAAAAAGCTGCCTATTACTTTTCATTTTAGTTCACTAACAAAGCGACTAAAAAAACCGATTTTTCACTATACAAGTTTCACCTACGTTGGGACACTCATTTTTGTGATTGCGCAGGTATTTGATTCAATACTGATTCCTTCAGTTTTAGACAATGCCTTAGCACAATTGGCCGTTTATTCATTGGCGCAAAACATTGCTTCAATGCTTCAAGCTCCTCAACGTGGAGTGATAGCTGCATCGATGGAACCCTTATCACGCGCTTGGAAAGAAAAAGACAGAACTACACTCAACAGGATTTACCAGCGATCTGCTGTAAATCTTTTACTTTTCTCTTCTGCACTTTTTGGCCTCTTCTTGATCAATTATGAAGACGCCATTCAAACACTAGATTTAAAACCGATTTTCTTAACTGGACTACCCGTTTTTTTATTGCTAGGATTAGCAAGAATTATTGATTTAGGAACGGGTGTCAATTCACAACTAATTATTACCTCACCGGGATGGCGTTTTGAATTTTATAGCGGCATTATTCTACTTACGTGCATGCTTCCACTAAGCTATATGCTTACAAAACAAATGGGAATTACAGGGACAGCACTCGCCCAACTGATTTCAATTTTGATCTATAACGCTTGTAGAATTTGGTATTTACAATGGAAATTCAAGCTTCAACCCTTTAGTTTTACCACAGTAAAAATCATTGTAACAGTTGTGTTTATCACGCTGGGATGCTATTGGGCATTTAAGGGACAAGAAGGATGGACCGGACTTTTTGCGCGTAGCATAGCCTATTCGGTCGGTTTTGCTGTAATCACTTGGATTTTTAAGCTTACTCCCGATTTAGAGCCTGTGCTAGAAACTATTCGAAAAAAATTGCAGCGTAAGTAATCTACTGGGTAGTTACAGAAGACTGCGGAATACGTCCTGCACCAACATACCGAGCAGAAAAATAAGATTCCTTACGATCACTAACCATTACCCCGTTACTAGAAGAAGCATGTACAAATTTGTCATTTCCCAGATAAATACCAACGTGAGAAATAGAGCGACCCCTCGTTCTAAAAAAAAGTAAATCGCCAACTTGCAAATCACTTTTATTCACTTGCTCACAAAAACGATATTGTTCGCGGGAAGTTCTGGGAAGTTGAATACCCCGATAAGACGATAATATTGTAGCTGTAAAAGCAGAGCAATCAATCCCAGCAACGGAGTTGCCTCCGCTTCTGTAGCGGACACCCAGCCATGGATCGATTTGTTGTAGCAAAAGTGAATCGGGCAACTGTTCTACATCCTGACTTAATATTTGGGCGTATTTAAATTGTAAAGAAGAAGGCGGTGTCAATGCAGATAAAACAGGATCCACCTGTTGAGATTGAAGCCCGTTTCTTGATAAAATTGAGGGTGCACTAGCAGGACTCGATGCTTTAAAAGAGCGGCTTTCAGTTACACTTTCATTTTTGAGAACGGGTAGATTTTGTGTAGGATAAATGGGATCCAAATAATTATTGGATTGAACGGGCTTAATTGACGTATGATCAATTTGCTTAAGGGGTGCAGTCTGGACTGACTGCTTTAAAAAAGGAGTTTTTGAGGCAATTTTTTGCACAAAAGAACAACTCATTAACGTTACACAGATCAGTATTAAAAGCAGAATCCTCATGGGGAAAAATCAAGCAAGATTTGAACGTGGTAGATTTTGCAAAGGTAGTTAATTTGCCTACTTTTCCTGTCCGCTATGAAGTTTTCACATTTGCATGTACATACGCAGTATTCTTTGCTAGATGGCGCTGCAGCTATTCCAAAACTCTATTCCAAGGCCATCAAAGACCAGATGCCAGCATTAGCGATCAGCGATCACGGCAATATGTTTGGTGTTTTTGAATTTGTAGCAGAAGCTTACAAAAACAAAGATGAAAATGGAAAGTTAAAAGTGAAGCCCGTAGTAGGCTGTGAATTTTATGTCACAGAAAACAGACATCAAAAAACATTCACCAAAGAACAACGCGACCGAAGAGTTCATCAAATATTGTTAGCTAAAAATGATATAGGCTACAAGAATCTTATTAAGTTAACCTCGCTTGGCTACCTGGAGGGAATGTATAGTAAATATCCTCGAATTGATAAAGAATTGATTCAAAAACATCATGAGGGGCTAATTGCAACCACTTGCTGTTTGGGAGCTAGCGTTCCACAAGCGATTTTACGAAAAGGAGAAGAAGAGGCGGAAAATGAATTTAAGTGGTGGTTAAATATTTTTCAGGAAAACTTTTACGTGGAACTGCAACGCCATGGGATGGCAGAGCAGGACAAAGTGAATGAAACCCTCATCAAATTTGCTCGTAAATACAAAGTCAAGATTATTGCTAGCAATGATAGTCACTATGTAGAGCAAGATGACTTCAACGCACATGATATTTTACTCTGTATCAACACGGGTGAAAAACTTGCCACTCCCGCAATTCGTGATTTTGCCGATGATGATATCAATGTCAAAGACAAACGTTTTGCATTTCCAAATGACCAGTTCTTTTTCAAGACCACGCAGGAGATGTCAAAAACTTTTGAAGACTTACCTGAAGCTATTGACAATACCAATGAAATTGTGGACAAAGTCGAAGCTCTGAATCTAACGAGAGATATCCTACTTCCTAACTTTCCAGTAGAAAAAAGATTTCAAATACACACCAAAGAAGAGACCGTAGGAAAATACAAAGTATCCCCCGAATCGAATAACCAGTGGGAGTACCTAAAACACTTAACCTACGAAGGTGCAGCTACTCGTTACCATGAAATAACAGATGAAATTCGAGAGCGGATCGAATTCGAATTGTTCACCATCAAAACGATGGGATTTGCCGGGTATTTTTTGATTGTAAGTGACTTTATCCGTGCCGGTAGAGAAAAAGGAGTATTTATTGGACCAGGCCGTGGTTCTGCAGCGGGATCGGTAGTAGCTTATTGCATAGGAATAACAAACATAGATCCCATTAAATATAACCTACTATTTGAGCGTTTTCTCAACCCAGATCGAAAATCAATGCCGGATATTGATACCGATTTTGATGATGAAGGACGTCAAAAAGTAATTGACTATGTAGTGGAGAAATATGGTAAGAATCAGGTTGCACAGATCATTACCTATGGTACCATGGCTGCTAAAATGAGTATTAAAGATGTTGCCAGAGTAATGGATCTCCCCCTACCTGAGTCCAACGCATTAGCGAAGCTAGTTCCGGAAAAACCTGGCATCGAACTAAGAAGAGTTCTACACGCTCCTTTGAAACAAAAAGATGGCGAAAAATCATTGGAAGAAAAAGAAGCACTATCAAATGACGAAATAGAAAACGTCAAAAAATTAAGAGACTTTTACAAGCAAGCCCAAACGCCTACAGGAAGAGTCTTGCATGAAGCAGAGCGATTAGAGGGTTCTGTACGCAACACAGGTATTCATGCAGCAGGTATCATTATTGCGCCTACTGATTTAACAGAGTTGATCCCAATTGCTACTGCAAAAGATTCAAACTTATGGGTTACACAAATTGAAGGAACTGATATAGAAAGTGCTGGTATCATCAAGATGGACTTTCTTGGGCTCAAGACACTCTCCATCATAAAAAATGCATTGAGCCTGATCAAACAGTTACACGGAAAAGAAATCGATATTGATTTAATACCGCTAAATGATGCTAAAACATTTTCACTTTATCAGCAGGGTTCCACCATTGGAACATTTCAGTTTGAAAGTCCAGGCATGCAGAAATATCTGCGCGAACTAAAGCCAGATAAATTTGAGGATTTGATTGCAATGAACGCCCTTTATCGTCCTGGGCCTATTGCATATATACCTAACTACATCGATAGAAAGCACGGAAGAGAAGCCATTTCCTATGACCTTCCAGAAATGCAGGAATACCTAGAAGAAACCTATGGTATCACTGTGTACCAGGAACAGGTCATGCTGTTAGCACAAAAACTTGCCGGCTTTAGTAAGGGAGATGCTGACGTTCTTCGAAAAGCGATGGGTAAAAAGAACAGAGAGACCCTCGATAAAATGAAAAAGCAGTTCATGGAAGGGGCAACCGTCAATCTGCTACCAAAAGAAAGGTTGGAAAAAATTTGGACTGACTGGGAAGCTTTTGCTCAATACGCATTTAATAAATCGCACTCTACCTGCTATGCCTATGTAGCCTATCAAACCGCTTATCTAAAAGCACATTACCCTGCCGAGTATATGTCAGCAGTACTCAACAATGCGGGCAGCATTGAGAAGATTACTTTTTTTATGGAGGAATGTCAGCGGATGGGCATTAAAGTTCTTGGACCTGATATAAACGAATCGCTCAAAGGTTTTGCAGTTAATAAAAAAGGAGAAATTCGATTTGGCCTGGGAGGACTCAAGGGAGTTGGTGAAGCTGCTGTTGAAAATATCATAGAAGAACGTAACAAAAAAGGACCATACAATGACATCTTTGATTTTGTAAAAAGAATCAACCAACGATCGGTCAATAAAAAGACATTAGAGAGTCTTGCGTATGCAGGTAGCTTTGACTGCTTTCCACAATTGCACCGTGCACAGTATTTCACGGTAGCAGAGGGAGAAGATGTAACAGGGCTGGAAAAAATCATTCGATATGGACAAGTTATGGGGCAACAGCAAGCTTCCTCTACAAATACTTTATTTGGTGATTTACCTATAACCATGGAAATACCTCCTCCTCGAATGCTTGATGTTACTCCATGGCCTCTCTTGGTTCAACTAGAACATGAAAAAGAAGTGACGGGAATTTATTTAAGCGGACACCCCTTAGATAATTACAAATTCGAGATTCGCCACTACGGCGTTACCTCCATACATGACTTTAACGAGTTTAAAGACTCCATTCGCCAACAAACTAATCCAGGTAGACCCTTCCGGATTGTAGGGTTGGTTGCCGATGCACAACACCGTATTGCAAAGAGTGGGAACAAATACGGAAACTTCATTATTGAGGATTACACCGGAAAAATGGAATTCCCACTATTCAGTGATGACTACTTAAAACTCTCTGCACTCCTTCAACCAGGCAGTAGTGTCTTGATCAATGGGTATTTAAAACAACGCTATAATAGAGATGAGTATGAGTTCAAGCTGATGAGTGTGACGCTGGCAGAAACTATGATAGCCAATTTGACAAGATCCATTTTGATAGAAGCAGAACCTAAAGCGCTAAATGAGGAAATGATTCAGTTTTTTGAAAAAAACTTCAAACGGAATCCTGGAAAAACTACATTTAAATTTACTTTAATTGACGAACGTAATAAATTAATAACCAATTTTATATCTTCAAATCAAGGTATTGAATTGAATCCAGAATTAGTGAAATATCTTGAAGACAACCCTAACCTACACGTCTCCGTTCAAACTGCTTAAGCTGACAACTTTTACACAATGAATGCCAATAGTTCTACTTCCAACGATGTGGACTTAAATTTGCCCTTCACTTTTTAAACAATAAATAATGGCTAAAGAATTTACCGACGCAAACTTCAAATCAGACGTATTAGATTCTGATAAATTAACGGTTGTGGACTTTTGGGCAGAATGGTGTGGTCCATGCCGAGCGATAGGACCAGTTATCGAAGAGCTAGCAAAAGAATATGAGGGGAAAGTAAATATCGGCAAGCTCAATGTAGACCATAACCCTGAAGTATCGATGAACTACGGAATCACCTCCATCCCTGCTATTCTTTTCATCAAAAACGGTCAAGTGGTTGATAAATTAGTGGGTGCGCAACCAAAGGCAAATTTTGTTCGCAAAATCGAGTCACTCGCTTAAATCTCAACTTATCTCTATAAAAAAGCCGCTCTCAATTGGAGCGGCTTTTTTGTTGTACAAAAGAATTAGTTAGTCTTAGAAGAAGGATCATGTCGATGCCTGAACAATACAGCGAACAAAACAGCTACCACTAGAGAGTAGCCGGCAAAGGATAACCAAATCTCCTTCCAGTTCATTGACTGATCAGGGTTGGTGAAGTAATATTGAATTACTAATCCACTGATCGTACTTCCTAGCCAGGCTCCAAATCCATTACTCATCATCATAAAAATTCCCTGTGCGGAGGCTCTGATAGTTTCTTTCACTTGTGTGTCTACAAACAAGGATCCCGAAATATTAAAAAAATCAAAAGCCATTCCATACACGATACAAGAAAGGATGATCATCCATAGACCTTCGCCAGGGTTTCCATAGGCGAATAAACCAAATCGAAAAACCCAGGCAATCATGCTAATAAGCATTACTTTTTTTATACCAAAGCGCTTCAAGAAAAAGGGGATAGCGAGAATAAATAAAGTTTCTGACATCTGTGAAATTGACATGATTATAGCGGGATATTGAACAGCCAGGCTATTCTGGTAGGATTCAATCTTATCAAAATCGTGTAAAAATGTATCCCCATACGCATTAGTCAATTGCAGTGCCGCTCCTAATAACATGGCAAAAATGAAAAATAGTGCCATTTTGATATCCTTGAATAAAGAAAATGCCTGCAATCCAAAAAGTGAGACGAAAGAATCGGATTGTTTAGCTTCCGCCCGTGGAGGACAGGCGGGCAAAGTAAACGCGTATACTCCTAACCCAATAGAGGCAGCTGCTGCAACATAAAATTGTAAAGCAGATGTTTCAATTTTAAGCAAGCTAACAACCCACATGGCAACAATAAATCCAATGGTTCCCCAAACCCGTATAGGGGGAAAATCAGTAACGATATTTTTACCTGAACTCACCAACACAGTGTAGGAGACAGTATTAGCCAACGATATAGTTGGCATGTAAAAAAGCATATAGAGTAAAATGACCCAAAAAAATGTGCCCGGATCATTCACCTGTGGCAAAAACAGTAAAACAACAGCTCCGATTAAATGACAAATTCCTAGCAGCCGTTCTGCATTGATAAACCGATCCGCAATTACACCAGTGATAGCGGGCATAAAAATGGCTGAAATACCCATGGTTGAAAAAATGGCGCCGAACTCAGCCCCACTCCACTGCCGATTCTGAAACCAATATGCACCAATTGTAATTAGCCAGGAACCCCAGATGAAAAATTCCATGAAACTTAGAACAGTAAGCCTCGCTCTTGTGCTCATACGGTTGATTCTTTAGGTTATTAGAAGGGGAAGTTAAGGAATTAATACCTTTGCACTCGCCGTTGCGCTTAATGTTTTAGTATGAATTACACCCCATCCCCAGAACTTCAAATTATAGCTCGTAAAGTAGAAAACGGAGAGAGAATCACTGATCAGGATTGTTTACTCTTATTTGAAAAAGGAAGCATCGGTTTTGTGGGGAGTTTAGCCAATCAGATCAAAGAGCGACTCCACGGGGACAAGGTTTTCTTCAATAGAAATTTTCATATTGAACCGACTAATGTTTGCGTTTTCAGTTGTCAATTTTGTTCTTATAGCAGACTTTATGCCAACCGCGAAGAGGGTTGGGAATTGAGTATTGAGCAAATGTTGCATCTCGTTAAGCGTTATGACGGGATTCCAGTTACAGAAGTGCATATCGTTGGAGGCGTGCACCCTAAAATGAATTTGAAATTTTTCAGAGAACTTCTTGCCGCAATTAAAGCGCATCGTCCGGAGTTGCATATCAAAGCTTTTACTGCAGTTGAATATGACTACATGTTTCGCAAAGCAAACGTTTCTGTAAAACAGGGACTGCAGGAGTTGATTGATGCAGGACTAAATTCAATTCCCGGTGGTGGTGCTGAGATTTTTCATCCAGAAATTAGAGAACAAATTTGTGCAGACAAAGTGGATGCAGAAGGCTGGTTATTGATTCATAAAACAGCCCATGAATTGGGAATTCCATCCAATGCAACCATGCTATACGGGCATATTGAAAAATATGAGCACCGTATAGATCATATGCGAAGATTAAGAGATTTACAAGATCAAACTCGAGGTTTCAATACATTCATTCCACTAAAATTCAGAAATAAAGACAATGACATGCATACAGTTACTGAAACCTCTCTAATTGAGGATATGAGACTTTATGCGATTGCCAGAATTTACATGGACAACTTTCCTCATCTAAAAGCATATTGGCCCATGTTAGGAAGACAAAATGCACAACTAGCATTGAGCTTTGGCGTAGATGATATTGATGGCACGATTGATGACTCCACAAAGATTTATAGCATGGCTGGTTCTGAGGAGCAAAACCCAACGTTAACAACAGAACAACTGGTACAATTAATTCGTCAAGCTGGAAAATCACCAGTGGAGCGAGATACGCTTTATAATGTAATAAAGGATTTTAGCACTCAGGGAGACTTAGTGGCACATTAACAGCTAACCCACCATCAGCTGTTTCTTTGTATTTATGATTCATATCCTGAGCAGTCTCCCACATCGTTTTGATTACTGCATCTAAAGAAACTTTTGCTAAATCGGGCGTACTCTGCAATGCCAATTGAGAAGCAGTAATCGCTTTGATAGCACCCATTGTGTTTCTTTCAATACAAGGCACCTGCACCAGGCCTCCAATCGGGTCACAGGTTAATCCCAAATGATGCTCCATAGCAATTTCAGCCGCCATTAAAACTTGTCGCTGCGTACCTCCCATTACTTCAGTGAGTCCCGCAGCAGCCATAGCAGCTGACACGCCAATCTCAGCCTGACATCCCCCCATTGCAGCAGACAATGTTGCTCCTTTCTTAAATATGATACCGATGGCAGCAGCGGTCAATAAGAACGATCCTATTTTCTTTTCATCATTTTTATGATCCCCAAAAATTAAACAGTATTGCAATACAGCAGGAACAACGCCAGCTGCCCCATTGGTGGGCGCGGTCACTACCCTACCAAAAGATGCATTTTCTTCGTTCACCGCCAATGCAAAACAACTAACCCAATCAAGAATATATTTAAAATCATTGCCACCGTCTGCTATTAACTGGGCCCACTCCTCTGCATTAACATACGTTTTGCCTTTCAAATATTTTTTATTGAGCTCAGCAGCTCTTCGCACCACTTCTAACCCACCAGGCAAAATTCCCTGCGTATGGCAACCTTTGTAAATACAATTGTGCATGGTTGTCCAAATCTTCATGAGTTGATCTAAAGAATCCTTCTCTGCGCGCCAACCTGTTTCATTCTCCATCATAATCTCTGGAATGGAAAGCCCTGTTTTGAGACACCATTGTTGCAACTCCTGTGCAGTAGAAAATGGAAATGAAAAATCAACGCTATCTTTTTTTGCACTTACCTCACCTTCCTTTACAACAAATCCTCCACCCACCGAATAATAAGTTTGTGAAAGAGTGGTACCATCTGAAAGCGTAATCAAAAAACTAAGTGCATTTGAATGGAAGGGCAAGGTTTCTGTAATTAAAAACTCAATGTCCCCCGCCGGATTAAAGATGACTTCATGTACCCCCGCTAAAAGAATTCGTTGCTGTTGGGCAATAGCAGCCAATTTACTTCCTATCAGCTCAGTGGGCATTGTTACAGGATCCTCCCCAGAAAGTCCTAGCTGAATTGCAATGTCAGTGCCATGACCTTTTCCTGTTTTAGCTAAGGATCCATATAACAAAACACGAACAGCATTGACTTTCTGTAATTGATTACTCTCTTTAAGTTCCTGCAATAGCCGAAGGGCCGCCTTCCAAGGGCCCAATGTATGGGAACTGGAGGGCCCAATCCCGATTTTAAAAATATCAAAGACAGAAATTGCTTCGCTACTCATCAAGTCCAGGTTTATAGAACATCAACTAGCTCAATTTCGAAATAAAGAACAGCGTCGCCAGGTATAGGTCCAGTAGCATTGCAACCATAAGCCAACGAAGACGGAATAATCAATCGAATAGTACCTCCTTTTTTAATGAGGGGTAACCCCAATTGCCATCCTGCGATTACCTGATTCAATAAAAACTGAACGGGTACACCCGTGTTAGAATCAAAAATGGTTCCATTCATTAATTTACCAGTGTAACGAACGGAAACACGAGAGGTCAATGTTGGAGTTAACCCACTTCCCGGATTTACAATCTGATAAAGCATCCCACTGGAATGTGCTTGTACAGTCAACCCATTTGCGGAGGCAAAATTTTGCATGGTGGCAACCTCACTAGCTACTGTTTTTGGAGTACAGCTTGTATCCTTGTTACAACTAATCCAGAAAATCATTCCTAAAAAGAGAAAACCAAAAGCTACTAATTTTTGCATGGTAATTAAATTAAAATTAAAATCTACTGTTTGTGTTTTAATTCTTGATAGCGTTGCTCATTCATTTCCCACCGGTGACGTGCAGAAAAAATGATTACGAAAAGTACTATTGAAATTGCTGCGACAAGAAGAACTAGAATTAATGAGGTGCTCTCTCTAGAAAAAACCATTTGCGCCCTGCCATACCACCCTGAAAATAAATTTCCAAAAGTGGTCATCACCAATGTAACCCCCAGTGGCAAGCCAACGGATAACTGTCGAACCCATTTCTTTTTGGCCTCGCGATTTTGCTCCCAATATTGCAAAAATTCATTTTCTTCTTTCATTGACATCCGGCTACAAATTTAGGAGAGTATGAGGCTATTTAAACAAGAAACCCCGCTATTGCGGGGTTATTGGAGGTCCCGAGCGGATTCGAACCGCTGTAGGAGCTTTTGCAGAGCTCAGCCTAGCCACTCGGCCACAGGACCCAATGAAGGGACTGCGAAAATAAGCAGTATTTTTGAAACCTTATGAATCCAATCGCCTCATCTGAACTCATACTAAATGACCGGGGTGCAGTTTATCACCTGGACCTACGACCAGAGGAAATCGCATCAACGATAATTACAGTGGGAGACCCTGGCCGAGTTAAAGAAGTAAGTAAGTATTTTGATAAAATTGAAGTGAGCAGGGAACACCGCGAATTTATTACCCACACCGGATGGATTGGTACTAAAAGAATCACTGTCCTCTCCTCTGGCATTGGGCCAGATAATATCGACATTGTTTTGAATGAACTCGATGCGCTTGCTAACATCGATATGAGCACTCGCCAAGTCAAGCAAAATCTTCAATCCTTAAATATTGTCAGACTTGGTACTTCTGGCTCTCTTCAAGCAGATATTCCTGTAGATAGTTTTGTAGCATCAACACATGGTTTAGGCATTGACAATCTTTTACATTTTTACCGACTTAAGCAAAACGAAGAAGAATCACTGCTCATTCAGTCTTTTTTAACGCAAACACAAATACAAAATCAAACAGGTCTACCCTACATAAGCAGTGCTGCACCGAGTTTATTAAAATATTTCGCGAATCCTTTTCACCAAGGCATTACGGTCACCTGTCCAGGTTTTTATGGACCACAAGGAAGAGTACTACGTCTTGGATTACAAAATCCAGATCTTGTTAATCGACTAACAAGTTTTCGATTTGGCGCGCACCGTATTTCTAATTTCGAGATGGAAACAGCTGCCATTTATGGACTTGGCCGGCTAATGGGGCATCATTGCCTTGCCTTGAATGTAATAGTAGCCAATCGTGTTCTACAACAATTCAGCAAAAATGCCGCTGTACAAATCGATCGATTGATTCAGCATTTTTTAACCACCTTTTCTGAATCTATTTAATGATAACCCTTTTTCACAAATATCAAGGAACAGGAAATGATTTCATTATTGCAGATAATCGCAACGGCGAATTAAATACACTTTCAACGCAAACCATTCGTCACCTTTGCAACAGACACTTTGGGATTGGAGCAGATGGACTCATGCTTTTACAAGCAAAGGAAGGATTTGACTTTGAAATGAAGTATTTCAATGCAGATGGAAATGTAGGTAGTATGTGTGGAAACGGCGGAAGATGTATGACTTTGTTTGCCTTTCATGCAGGAATAAAAAAGGAAACCTATTACTTTATTGCTTCTGACGGACCGCATGAATCGGTTATTCGCAAAAATGGCACGATTGCATTAAAAATGAAAGACGTTCATGAGATAAGAAAACATAAAGAAGATTTTATTTTAAACACGGGCTCTCCTCATTTGATCCGTTTTGTGCGTAATCTGCAAGAAGAAGACATGATAGCAAAAGGCAGAGCAATTCGTTTTAGTAAAGAATATGCGGCAGAGGGAATTAATGTCAATTTTATCGAATTAGAAAAAGACGAACAATCTGTACAAATCCGCACCTATGAAAGAGGGGTGGAAAATGAAACACTCTCCTGCGGAACTGGGGCAACAGCTGCAGCGCTAATCTGCTTTCACAATGAGAATGGCTTTAATGATGTGCATGTTAAGACCAAAGGAGGTACGCTTCAAATTGAATATGACAGAGTAGGTGATCAGCAATTTGAAAATATTTGGCTTTGTGGCCCAGCGGAAAAGATATTTGAAACCAGTTTGGATCTTCAATTATTTGAAAAATGAGCGCATTCACTATTCGCGTTTACGGCATATTAAAAGATGAACAAAACAACGTCATAGTTAGTGACGAAAAAATCAGGGGTAGTCTTTTTACTAAGTTTCCAGGTGGAGGTTTGGAGTTTGGCGAAGGAACACGCGAATGTCTGGTTAGAGAGTTTAGAGAAGAGATGAATTTATCTGTTCAAGTAAATGAACATATTTATACAACTGACTATTTTCAGCGCTCAGCTTTCAACCCTTTACACCAAATCATCTCCATTTACTACTCAGTTACAGCGCTAGAACCCATTTTGATTCCAAATGAGAAAAAGCCTTTTGAATTCAGTGAGGCGGAGTTAGCGCTTTATGAGCAAACACAACAAACTGAAACATTTCGGAGAATCGCCTGGGACTTATTTTCATCGAGTGACCTTAGTCTCCCCATTGATAAAATCGTTGCCCAACTGCTTAAAGAAAAAAGCTAGTCTTTCATAGCCGCACGTTTCATTTCTGCGGCTTTTTCATGACCAAGATATTGTTCGATTAGAAAATGTACTCCATAAATAACTGGAGTCATTGCAATGGCCACCACAAATTTGTATAGGTAATTAACAAGCGCAACTGCTAGAAAAAGTTGTAAAGGCCAAACAAAATCATTACCCTGCTGACTAACTCTGGTACCAATATAAAAAGCAATAAAAAGAACCACAAAACTATCAATGAACTGTGAAACCAAGGTTGATCCAGTAGCCCTGAGCCAAATATATTTTTCGCCCGTCACTTTTTTAATTTGATGAAAAACTAGCACATCTACCAATTGACCGAGAAGAAATGCAGTCAATGAGCCAATAATTATAAAACCACCCTGCCCTAGAACACTTTTATAGGCAATCTGCATGTTGGGCACTCCACTACCCTGCTTGCTACTTACAAAAAAATCTGCGGGCTCCAGCCAAATTGCACCCGTGAACAGTAAAAAGGCAAATGCAATCAATCCGGCTGTAAGCCAAGACAGAAATCGGACTCCTTTTTGCCCATAGTATTCATTAATGAGGTCAGTCAAAATAAATACAACAGGCCAAAGCAAAACACCCGCTGTTAGATTAAAGGAGAGTGTATTACCAAGTAATTGTAATTGCAGGGGTGAAAATCCAAGTGTCTTTTCCAAGGAGAATATCTTAACCCCGATTATTTCAGCAATCAGTGCATTGGCAATAAAAAAACCTGATAAAATCAGAAACAGGCGAGTACTTTTATCCCGAAGAATGGTGTGGATCATGCTCCTTTTTTAAGATTCCATGAAAATAGTATTAATTTGGGTCCAAACATTTTTAGATGTTCAACAAGCTTTTCAGGCAATCACTTCCGCATCTGGGAGCCATTGCCATTTTTCTACTTGCTGCAGCTCTTTTTTGCAAACCTGCATTAGAAGGAAATCAATTGAACCAGCACGATAATGTCAGCTGGAAAGGAATGGCCCAGAGTGCATTTGAATACAAAGAGGCAAAGGGACACTTCCCACTTTGGAATGCCAATTTATTTGGCGGAATGCCTAATTATCAAATTGCCATGGAGGGCAAATCCATACTTCCCAACCTGATCAACATATTCTCCTTGGGCCTACCTAAGCCCATGAACTTCTTTTTCTTAGCTTGCATTTTCTTTTACATACTTGCCCTCGCCATGGGAAGTACCCCATTGGTAGGAGCACTTGTTGCGATTGGATATTCTTATTCGACTTATAATCCCGTGATTATTGCAGCAGGCCATGACACCCAAATGATTGCGACCGCTTGCATGCCCTTACTATTAGCGGGCTTACTTCTTATTTATAATCGAACCTATTGGCTGGGTCTTTCTTTAACAACGCTTGGAGCTTATTTACTTATTGCCGCGAATCACTTACAGATAACCTATTATTTTTTATTAATTGCTGTACTAATCACAATTGCTTACAGTATTCACTGGATACAAACACGTCAATGGAAACACCTGGGAATCGCTGCCGCAATTACAATTTTTGCAGCAATACTTTCTGTTGGTGGCAACGCGCTGATACTTTGGACCTCTGCAGAATATAGCGGATATACAATGAGAGGAGGTAAAGATGTTGTGATTACAGATGGTAAAGTAAACAACACTAAAACAACCGGACTGGATACGAGCTATGCTTTTGAATACAGCTTAGGAAAACGTGAGTCGTTAACCTTGTTACTTCCCAACGCTTTCGGGGGTGGACATAGTAGAAATTTTGAGGAAGGCTCTGCCGTAGCAAAAAAATTAACTGCAGCAGGTATAGATGAAGCTAATGCAGAGCAATTAGCACAAGGGTTACCCCAATATTGGGGCTCTCTCCCTTACACTGCTGGCCCTGCCTACTTGGGAGTATTGATATTCATTTTAGGAATATTGGGTTTTATAATCAACAAGGGGCCCCTTCGAATTGGATTAATAATTGCTACCCTATTAGGTGTTTTTATTTCATGGGGAAAAAATTTAATGGGATTCAACCTTTTACTATTTGAATACTTGCCATTATTCAACAAATTCAGAGCTCCCTCTATGGCACAGGTTATCCCGCAACTTACTTTATCAGTTTCAACATTGATTCTATTAAAAGACTTTTTCAGAGGTGAGATTGCAGTTTGGACAAAGAAAAATTTATACTACTTAGGAGGACTATTTGCTTTTCTATTCGCACTCTGGTTAGCACAGGACTACAGTGCTCCTATTGATCAACAGATATTGGCTGCATATACAGACAAAAATGGATCTGACCAATTTGCACGTTCAATCGTAGCAGGAATGATTGAGGAAAGACAGCATATGTTTGGAATGAGCATTCTTAGAGCACTAGTCATTACAGGTCTTCTTGCTGCTATAATTGGGCTGTTTATAATTAAACGGATAAAAATGAGCTGGGCAATTGGCCTACTTATCGTAATAGCAAGTATTGAATTGATTACTACCAGCTATTCCTATCTCGATGAAAAATCATACCAACCAGCAGAAGAGTATGCGCAAAGTAATTTTTCTGCTTCTCCGCAAGACCTTGAAATTTTAGCAGATAAGGATCCTAATTACAGGGTATTGAATTTAGCCACCAGCACGTTCAATGATTCAAAAACATCTTATTTCCACAAATCCATTGGGGGTTACCACGCCGCTAAATTGAGAATCTATCAAGACTTGATTGAAAAGTACTTCGCAGGAAGTCTAAACCAGGGCATATTAAATATGCTGAATACGCGTTATGTAATAGTGAGTGATCCTACCACTGGCCAACAATCCGTTGTAAAAAATGATCAAGCATTAGGAAACTGCTGGCTAGTATCATCAATAGTCTCCGCTCCAAATCGAGCTGCTACGCTAGAACAAATTGGTCAAACCAACTTAAAAGATTCAGCCGTAATTGAAGCAGCATCCTATCAAGGACCTACTCAATTTAACAAAGACAGTAGTTCCTTTATTCGCATGACTTCATTTGATAATGACACCCTAACCTACGAGGCAAATTGCGCACAAGAACAATTTGCCGTTTTTAGTGAGATTTACTACCCTAAAGGGTGGAATGCATATGTGGACGGCCAGAAAACAGATTATTTGAATGTCAACTATATACTAAGAGGTCTGCCATTACAAAAAGGAAAACATGAAATTCGTTTTGTCTTTGAGCCTACTTCCTATAAAAATGGAACACAAATTATGTATGCCAGTTCATTCCTAATTGCGTTTGTCATTCTAGGTGGAATTGGAATGTTCCTTAAAAAGAAAGCTGAGTAGTGCGCAACATGAAGAAGATACTGATCATTGTCCCCTACCGATTTCTACCTGCCAGCTCGGGTGGTCATCGCTACATTGAGGGATGGATCAATGCACTAGCTAATGTTGCAAAAGTAACAGTCATTGGGACAGAGGATAATCAGGTTGTCCCCAATGCACCCTACCGATTATTGCCAGTACTTTCAACCTCAATTTTCAGATATGCAGACTATACACTAAAAGGTACCATCAAAGAACTAATTGCGCGTAACCAATATGATTTTTTAATTTGGGAACACCCTTATTATGCATGGTTGGCTCACTTAATAAAAAAAGAAACAGGTATCCCCTTTTTACTGCACACCCATAATATCGAACATCAACGCTTCCAATCACTAGGAAAATGGTGGTGGCCCCTTCTAAAAGCGTACGAAAACTGGGCCTTTGAAGGTGCAGATAGAATTAGCTTTATCACTTCACAGGACAAAGAATTTGCGGTCGAAAAATGGGCGATAGAGAAAGCCCACTGCCTAGAAATTCCTTACGGGGTAACACAGCAGGAACATCCAAAAGACCGAGAAGAAGCGAAAGCAATAATTTGTGAGAGGCATCAAATAGAAAAAAACACCTTTTTAATCCTATTCAACGGGCCACTCAATTACCAACCAAACAGAGAAGCGTTGGAAGTGATTATTTCAAAAATTGAGCCGCAACTGCGCAAAAAGCTTATGAACTACCGCATTATCATTTGCGGTGGTGATATACCCAAGCGTTGGAAATTTCGGTCTGAAGTAGAAAGAAGTCCTTATATCAATGCTGGATTTGTAAATGACATTGAGCAGTACATTAAAGCAGCACAAGTCCTAATTAATCCTATTCAAAAAGGTGGAGGCGTAAAAACAAAAAGTATAGAAGCCATTGCGGTAGGCACCCCTGTAGTAACAACCACTCATGGAGCAATTGGTATTGACGCAACAACAACCGGTACTATGTTACAAATTGCAAGCGCAGAAAATTGGATTGACTTTGCAGAGAAAATCTATGCTATTTCTACTCAAAATGAGAATCAGTTCCAAACACCAACTAGCTTTTACGACCACTATAATTGGAATCAAATCATTAAACGAACAATAGATCTTTTACCGAATTAACTTCCCTGTAATTTTAAAAAAGGCCCACTTTACGAAAAGTCGAAGGTATTCCTTGCTTAAATAAATGCACCCAAACGCATAATAATAAAGCCCCTTACCTTTTCTAAGTTCCATAATCTTCATTTCATGCTTCATCATTACTTTGCGCAATCGTAATTGCTTAGAGATCGCTGTGCTTCCGCTTGTAATATGAATAATAGAAGTGGTTGCCAAAAAAAAGACGCGATAGCCAGCTTGTTTAATTTGCTCACACCACAAAACATCTTCGGCGTACATAAAAAACCGTTCATCTAATTGATGCTGGGGTAATTGGTTGAGTAAACGCCTTGGAAATAAGAAAAAAGCACCATTGACCCAATCAACAAATAATGATTCATCGTGAAGAAAATACTGGCCCAACATACGATGCGCACGCGCATTAGGTGAAAAGAAATAAAGTACGAATCGAAAAAGGTCTAACAATTCCCAACTTATCGAACGAAATCTTCTGGCCGAGTATTGAAGAGCGCCGTCCGGGAAAAGCTGTCTACACCCTAATACACCAATAGAGGGATCTTTTTGTAATTGAGCGACGGAAAGAGATATACTATCCTCTGTTAATAGCGTATCGCTATTCAATAATAAAATGGTATCCCCTGTTGCGTGTTGAATACCTAGATTATTACCTCCTGCAAATCCCAGATTTTTTTTACTTTCTATTAACTTGATCGAAGGAAATTTTTCTAAGAAGTGAGAAGGATTTCTTTCTGTAGATGCATTGTCAACTAAAATGATTTCAAAAGGGACTCCTTTAGTGAATTTGAATACAG
>JBEDEC010000032.1:0-10025 GCA_041175905.1 Bacteroidota bacterium | reverse complement strand
GATATTAAAAAAATCACTGGCTCGTCGTTTGATAGCAACAAAATTGATCTTTTATTAAATGAGCAATTTCCTGGCAAGGACCTAGATGTACCCGATCCTTATTATGGGGAAGAAGCTGATTATCATGATGTGTATTCACTGCTAAACGAGGTATGTGACACATTGATCGAAAAATATGGACCCCGCTCAAATACCCAATTAAATTAACCATGTCCAAACCCAGCTTACCATCAGGCACCCGAGACTTTTCAGCCGAAGTAGTGCGTAAACGTAATTTTATTTTACAAATCATACGCACTGTTTTTGAGACCTATGGGTTTGAGCCACTGGAGACTCCCGCCATGGAAAATTTAGAAACATTGATGGGTAAATATGGCGACGAAGGAGATAAATTGATTTTCAAAATACTTAACAACGGATTAGATAATCCTGAAAAAGAAGAAACCCTACAAACAGAGTGGAAGAAAGTATTACAAGGAAAAAGTAGCAAACAAATCACAGAAAGAGCCTTACGCTACGACTTGACCATTCCCTTTGCTCGCTACGTAGCAACCCACTACCAGCAATTACCAATTCCATTTAAAAGATACCAGATCCAACCAGTGTGGAGAGCGGATCGTCCTCAAAAAGGTAGATATCGAGAATTTTATCAATGTGATGTTGATGTAGTGGGGAGTTCGTCGCTGCTCAATGAAATTGAATTAGGCTGCATTACACATAGTATTCTGACGCAACTTGGCTTGAAGGGATATTCTCTTCGAATCAATCACAGAAGTATACTAGCTGCTCTCGCTAATCAATGCGGTGGACCCACACAACTCACTCCAATCACTGTCGCCATTGATAAATTAGATAAGATCGGAATTGAAAAAGTGCAAGAAGAGCTACAAGCAAAGGGACTTACCAAAGAGCAGGTAAATGTTGTAAAAGAGTATTTGCAACTCAATGGAAATGCAGAACAATTGTTACAAGGTATTGAGCAATTAGTAGGAACACAACCGGAAACTAGCCAAGGCTTGAAAGAGCTCCACACTGTGATTACTACACTGGAACAGCAAGGTGTAGCTGTTGAACTGGATCCAACCCTTGCAAGAGGATTGAATTATTACACCGGCATCATTTTTGAAATGAAAGCACCTGCTGGCGTTAACATAGGAAGTATTGGTGGCGGGGGACGCTATGATAATTTAACAGGTCTATTTGGAGTACCTAATGTACCTGGCGTGGGTATATCATTTGGAGTAGACCGGATTTATGATGTGCTAGAAGAATTAAATTTATTTCCCACCGCCTTACAATCAGGAACACGTGTTTTATTTTTCAATCTAGGCACACAAGAAGCAGCAGCTGCCTTTGAGCAACTACAACAACTAAGACAACAAGGTATTGCTTGCGAGTTATTTCCTGAAAATGTAAAGTTTGACAAACAGTTTAAGTACGCAGAGAAAAAGAAGATCCAATATGTTGTCATCATTGGAGAAAAGGAATTGCAAGACAAAACAGCGACCATAAAAAATCTAGCAACTGGCAACCAATTAACGGTTCCAGTTACAGCACTTCAACAAGAAATTTTATTTAGTTAATCGCTTTTTATTGTAGCGATTCATAGATCATGGCTGCACCCTGCCCTACCCCTACACACATAGTAGCCAATCCGTATTTTGATTTTTGTCGGGCCATTTCATAAAGTAAGGTCGTAGAGATTCGAGCACCGCTACATCCCAACGGATGTCCTAATGCAATGGCCCCCCCATTAAAATTCACTCGACTCGGATCAAGTTCCAATTCTTGTAAACAAGCTAGAGATTGCGAGGCAAAGGCTTCATTCAACTCGATTAAATCAATATCCTTGATTTGTAAGCCTGCTCGCTGAAGGGCTAGCCGTGTAGCCGGCACGGGACCAATCCCCATAATGGCAGGATCCACACCTATCACAGCCATGGAGACAATTCTGGCAAGTGGTTTTAATTCATATTTTTTAACCATATCCTCACTGGCTAATAAGAGTGCAGAAGCCCCATCATTGATACCAGATGAATTTCCTGCAGTGACCGTTCCTCCTTTTTTAAAGGCAGGTGACAATGTTGCCAATTTTTCTAGAGAAGTTTCTCTTGGATGCTCGTCACTCACAACCCAACTAATCAATCCCTTTTGATTTAATTCTACAGCTACTATTTCTTCATCCCATTTATTAGCAGTTTTTGCTGCAGCATATTTTTGTTGTGAACGCAGCGCAAATTGATCCTGTGCTTCACGCGTAATTTGCCATTGCGCCGCTACATTTTCAGCTGTTTCACCCATCGTAAACGGAGGGTATTGAAGGGCTAGCTGTGGGTTGACAAAACGCCAACCCATTGTGGTATCTAAAAGAGAAGTCGTTCTGTCAAACGCACTTGTAGATTTTGCCTGTACAAAGGGAGCACGTGTCATACTTTCTGCACCACCAGCTAAAATAAAATCAGCATCCCCGCAAGCAATTTGTCTTGATCCATCCATGATAGCTTGTAAGCCAGAGGCACATAATCGGTTGACAGTAGTTCCAGGAACACTAACAGGTAGTCCAGCAAGCAGTGCGGCCATACGCGCCACATTTCTATTGTCTTCTCCAGCCTGATTGGCTGCGCCTGCAATAACATCACCAATCAACGCAGGATCGATTTGCTCATTTCTTTTCAACAAGGCACGCAACACAACCGCTAATAAATCATCTGGTCGCACTTGACTCAATGCACCACCATATTTACCAATGGGGGTTCGTACCGCATCAATAACGTAAACTGGCTTCATGAAATTGATTTATACAAATATCCGTTAAATCATTTAATAGACTCAAGCAGAGTTATCTTTGCATGAATGAGTAAGACGCCCCGCAATATCCGAGAATTGAGTTACCCCGAGTTGGAGCAGGTGATAGAAGAGTTGGGAGAAAAAAAATTCCGAGCTAAACAGGTCTACGAATGGCTTTGGCAAAAACAAGCCATGAGTTTTGCGGATATGACGAATCTGAGCAAACAGTTGCGACAGCAGTTGGGCGATACCTTTACCTTACCCGCTCTACAAATTGATACCAAACAATATTCTGAGGATGGTACCATTAAATTACGGTTCCGAACCTGGGATGGCCATTTTATTGAGGGGGTTTTGATTCCTACTGATAAACGAATTACCGCTTGCGTCTCCTCACAAATAGGCTGCTCACTCACCTGTAAATTTTGCGCAACGGGCTATCTCGAAAGAAAACGCAATCTTCAATTTGATGAAATTGTTGACCAAGTAGTATTACTTAATCAACAGGCACTACAGCTGCTAGATAAAAAAATTACCAATATTGTTTTTATGGGCATGGGCGAACCCCTACTTAATTATAAACAAGTATTAAGAGCAACTGAAGTTATAAGTTCGCCAGAGGCCCTTGGCATGAGCCCCCGACGCATCACTGTGTCTACCGCTGGGGTTGCAAAAGCAATTCGCCAGTTAGGAGCAGATCGGGTTCGATTTAAATTGGCACTTTCCTTACATGCTGCCAATGATAAAAAGCGAAATGAGATCATGCCCATCAATGATTCCAATGACATCAAGACGCTAATTGATGCCTTGAATGAATTTTACCAAGAAACCGGTAACGAAATCACACTAGAATATATCTTATTCAAAGATTTTAATGATAGCCTGAAAGATGCTGATGAGTTAATAAAAATCTATAGACAGATTCCTGCCGACCTGGTTAATATTATCGAGTACAACCCCATTGACAAGGCGCGTTTTGAAAAACCGACGCAGGAGCGAATTACCGCTTTTATGGAACATCTCAGCAAAAACAGAGTGAATGCACGTTTAAGACGTAGCCGCGGAAAAGATATTGATGCAGCCTGCGGACAGTTGGCTAACAAGGCTTAACATATTTTTTAGGTACCCTTTTAAACCCGATAATACATTTGTTGTCTTATCTAGGTATTTGATACCCTAAACTTAATCTAGAAATATGAATAAATTAGTTATTCTGATAACAGCATTGCTTATTAATGTTGTAGCAACAGCGCAGCAACCTGAAAGAAAGCAACCAGAAAGAAAAGGTCCTCCCCCACCCAATTGGAGAAATTTGCAAGATAAAAAGCAATCCATGCTGGAGGAATTAGACTTAACAGATGCGCAAAGAGAGCAATTAAAAAAAGAACACGAAAAAGCCTTAGAAAAAGTGCTCACCCCGGAACAAAAGAAACAGCGCAAAGAAATGCTCGACAAACAAAGTGCTCGCAAAGACAGTGCACAAAAAAGACAAGCGCAACACCTTAAACAAGTTTTATCTCTCTCCGATGAGCAAGCCTCTAAGCTTATGGCACAGCAAGAAAAATTCCAGGAGTCAATGAAAAAGTTCAGGAAAGAAGCTGGATCACAAATGATGGAGCAACGTCAGAAACTACGAGCCCTCATGGAAGAACAATCTAACAACTTAAAACAGATTCTAAGCCCAGAACAAATAGAGAAATACAAATACATGATGCGCGAGCGAATGAGAAAAATGCGTGAAGAAGGTCCCTTAAGAAATAAAATTCAAAACAATGGGCCCAACAGAAGGAGGCCGATTGATAATCAAGATGGCCCTCCACCGCCTCCAAAGCCACGCAAAATTGATTCTACCGAGTCCATCTAGTATATTCTAAAGCCCTCATACACAAGAGGGCTTTTTTATTTAATCCCTTTCCATTTTTGTATCTTTGTCTAATTCCTGTTGTAAAACAGCAACCTCAATGAAAAAATCTAACAGCAACCCGTTTGCCAAATTCGGTACCCGCAAATCAAATGCGGCCATCAAAGAACAGTTCCGACAAGAAAAAAGAAAAGTAAAAAAAGAACGCGAAGCTTTTTTTGATCAGAAAAGAGCCGCCGCAAAAGGAACAACGCCTGGAGCAAAACCCGTAGCACAAGTCAACAAACAAACGGTTACCCAGGATATCATGCCGCTTAATAAATTCATTGCATACGGCGGTGTTGCAGCACGTCGAGAAGCAGCTGAGCTTGTAAAAAAAGGAATTGTAAAGGTGAATGGAGTTGTTATCACCGAGCCGGGTCACAAAGTACTTCCAACTGATGTAGTAACAGTCAATGGCAAAAAAATAACCCGACAGCGCGAACTGATTTATATTTTACTAAATAAGCCAAAAGACTATATCACCACTACAGATGACCCGCAAAAAAGAAAAACGGTACTTGATATAATTGGTAAAGCGACCCGAGAGCGCATTTATCCAGTGGGGCGATTAGATAGAAATACTACCGGAGTTCTATTGCTAACCAATGATGGAGAATTAGCACAACAACTTACCCACCCTAGTAATCAAATCAAAAAAGTATACCAGGTGACACTGGACAAACCACTAGAGAAGGCAGACTTTGAACAGATATTAAAAGGAGTTGTACTAGAAGATGGTCCGGCTCCTGTAGATGTACTAGCCTACACAGACCCTCGTGATAAGAGAAATGTAGGAATTGAGATCCATAACGGACGCAACCGTATTGTGCGAAGAATATTCGAACATGTAGGATACGATGTAAAAAATCTAGACCGGGTTTTATTTGCAGGATTGACCAAAAAAAATGTAGACAGAGGCAAATGGAGATATCTCAATGAGAAGGAAATACGAACCCTGAAGCATTTTAGTAAAGGGAAATAGTCATGAAGCTTGATTGGCAAATTTTATCTGAAACAGAAAACTGGGTAGCCATCAACAAGCCATCTGGTTTACTATCAATACCCGACCGGGAAGGAAAAGAAGTTTCACTAAAGCAGCTTCTTCAAAAAAAATATGGAACCATATTTGCTGTGCACCGCTTAGACAGAGATACAAGTGGCGTCATATTATTTGCAAAAAATGAATCAACTCACCGCCACCTATCTCAGCAATTTGAGCAACGAAGTACGACCAAAATCTATTGCGGATTGGTAGTTGGGAAACCCGAGCCCCTCACGCAAATCATCAATAGTCCGATTAAAGAGCATCCGGTTATAGCAGGGAAAATGATTACGCATCGTAATGGAAAACCTTCGCTGACAGAGTACACCGTATCAGAAGTTCTTTCCCCTTTTAGTTGGGTTACCTTTCAACTTCATACCGGTAGAACCCATCAAATAAGGGTTCACATGCAATCAATAGGTTACCCCTTAGCTTGCGACACAACTTATGGAGATGGGCAGCCCATCTTATTATCGAGGTTCAAATCAAGATACAAAATAGGTAAGGACGAAGAAAGCGAAAGACCGTTACTTAATCGATTAGCGCTACATGCTCTACGTCTACAATTTCAGGATCTGGATGGTAAACCTGTTACCATTGAAGCCGACTTACCAAAAGACCTACAAGTCACAATTTTACAACTCCGTAAATACGCAAGAAAAACTACTGTTGATCTCCGGTAATTTTTATAACAGATGTAATGGCGCTATTTTTTCTGAGCATAGCCGCAACGCCACAATATTTTTCCATTGACAAATCAATAGCTTTTTTGACTTTTTCTTCGTTTTCAATTTTTGTTTCAACTTGAAAAGTAAGAACGATATCTTTAAAAACGCGAGGCAATTCATCTGTTTGCTCCGCCTCTGCTGTTACAACCAGGCCCTTAAAATCAACACGCATCTTTTGAAGAATTTCTACTACATCAACTGAAGAACAACCGGCAAGCCCGGCTAGTAATAACGCCTTAGGACTTATGCCTTCTTTCACATGTCCATCCATCAATACCTTTCCTGAATCTGGCTGCGTTGATTCAAAAAGTAATCCGCCTTTCCATACAGTGGTTGTTGTCATGTTAATTGGTGTTTTTGGTCTGACAAAATATTATCAAGTGTCCACTCCACTTTTTTAGCAAAGGGATGCACTCGAGCAGCACAATCTGTTTTTTCACAAATCTGGCAAGAGAAAGGAAGACAACCATCACTATGTACAAACAACTCCAGCGATTCTCCAAATTCAGAGCGTACTAGTGTTGCCAACTGATCAATTTCTTCATGCGCTTCATGCACATTCAAATACCAAGGTAATGTCAAATGACAATCTAAATGAAGAATAGCTCCATACTTAATCACTCGAAGATTATGCAAGTCTATCCAATTGATATGACGATTTTTATTAAGCAAGGAAACCATTCTCTCTAGCAGCGTCAAGTCAGCCTTATCCATAATACCTGCTATTGAGTTCAATACAATTTTATAGCCGGTAAAAATTATAATGCTACCAAAAAGTAAAGCTACCGCACTGTCGACCCACACCCACTTCGTAAAAAATAGCAAAACAAGTCCGGCAATAATTCCAATAGTAGATAAGGTGTCAGTTTGCAAATGGCGCCCACTTGCTACCAGCGCCATCGACTGATTACGATTTCCTATTCGCACACAGGTGAATCCAATTAAATAATTAGCAACTGCTGTTATAGCAACGAGCCAAATACCCGTATCGATACTCGATAAGGGCTCCGGGTAGAGCAAGGTTTTTATCGCTTTATAAATTGTCAAGGAACCAGCTGTCAAAATGAGCGTGCCCTCAATAGCAGCAGAAATAAATTCTGCTTTTCCATGTCCGTATGGGTGATCCTTATCTGCAGGCTTTGCTGAGATATAAAGACTGTAAAGTCCAATAAACCCGGCTGATACGTTAACGATGCTTTCTAATGCATCTGTAAGAATTGCAACAGAGTTGGTAACATAGTAAGCAAAAAATTTAATCCCTAGTAACACTACCGAAAGTATTGCGACCCACTTTTGTACCCTTAAATTTTGTAAGGAGGATTGAGAAGATAATTTTTCAGACATGTGACTGGGCCGTTTTTTTCGAAAATTGAAAACGTAAAGGAAACGATCTTATTAAACGAGCATAGGTTTCATTACTCAGTAATTTTGAATCCCGCATCGCTTTATAGGTTAGAAATATGCCGATAGGAAATAACACAATACTCGCCATCCACATTCCCAACCAAGGCGTGAGCGTATTTTCTTTTGCAAACTTTTCTCCAACGGTACTAGAGAAATAAAATAACATAAAAAATACAATGGCAAAAATGAGTGGCGTCCCTAGTCCTCCTTTACGAATGATTGCACCCAATGGAGCACCAATCAGAAAAAGAATAATACAAGCCAACGAAAGCGTGATTTTACGATGCCACTCAATTGAATGTCTTCGTATGGATCTGGATTTATCCTCTAACACTGAACGTAGCGACTCTGCACTCATCTTAATGGAGGATGCAACACTTTTTGTAGCTGAATTACAATTGATCAAGGCTGTATCTGGCAACAGTTGATTAAACTGCTTCTTACCTCGAACCCATTGCTTTTCAGAGAAAGATAGCTGATCCGTTTTCCAAGGCTTTTGAAGCACTGATGAAAACGTAAATAAATACGCCATGTCCTCACTCATTCTTTTGATCACAACCTTACGTTCTTTTTGAATAGAGTCCAATGCCTTATTTAATTGACGCATACTAAACATGCGCTCATTGTTCTTATTAACGCTATCCGCAGTACGACTATTAAACCCAAGACTCCCCAAATCAAATTGTTTGTTATAAGTTTTAAACCCTACCCGAATAAATTCACTCTTTGGACCTTCATAAGGATTTCCTCTTTCCTGATAACGCCAACCATCTTGTAGATTAAATTCAAGAATTCTTTTATTACCGGTAACTCGCATGACACCCGAGCGAGCCATGATAAAATTATCCTGTAATAAATTTCCCTGTTCGTAAATAATCACATCTCGAATTACACTGTCATTGGATTCTTTTTTTCCAACTTTAATCGCATACCCGTTAATGCGATCGTAAAAAATACCTTCCTTCAAATCAAAGGCAGGTTTCGCATACACAATATCCGCCAACAATGTTCTAGACTTAAGATTTGCAACGGGAATAACATAATTGGAAAAAAGAAAAGCAATGACGGCAATCAATACACTGATGATAAAAAGCGGTCGCATAAACCGGAGTAAAGAAATACCTGCAGATTTAATAGCGACTAGTTCAAAGCTTTCACCCAAACTTCCAAATGTCATTAAAGAGGACAGAAGCACAGCTAACGGAAGTGCTAAGGGGACCAGCACTGCGCTTTGATAGGCAATAAACTCTAAAATAACCCCCGCACCTAAACCCTTACCGACAAAATCATCAATGTACAACCAGAAAAACTGGATAACCAGCACTAAAAGAGTAATAAAAAAAGTTGCAGCAAAAGGCCCTAGAAAAGCCTTCACAACTAGTTTATCAAGTTTTTTAAACACGTATGAAAAATATCGTCACAAAAATAGACGATTGTAAGGGGATTCCTTAGTTACCCAGTCGATGAAACAAATCTTTAACTTGATGATCCCACAACAAGGTCTGGTCTTTAATATCTTTTTTCTCCGCAAAATCCTTAATCACCAAAATAGTTTGATTGGTAATCTCTGACTTATCTATAGCGAATTCAAAATATTCATTTGCGGGTGCACCCTGCCAACGGTAACGAACTGACTTATCCTCAATAGCCTCTACTACTTCTGCTTGTTCAACATTGCCATCCCAGGCAAAGTAAAACACACCATCTCTCTCATCTACCTTATCTGCAAACCATTCGCTAAGTCCAGCAGGAGTAGACAAAAATTCATAAAGAATCACAGGAGAACACCGCACAGGAAATTCCAACGTATATAATTGCTTTGCCATTCTAATTTCAATTGAGCCTGATGCAATAATAGAGAAAATAATAGCAAAACCAAAAAAGGGGTTTTTTCGGTCCAGGTTAGATAAAATTCACTTGAAATGCTCCGTGCAGGAAACTAGTATTGAAACCAAAACCATTTTATGCGCATGCGTCAAATAAAGCTGGGGACATCCATTACCATAAAGGATACCCCAAGCATGGAAAAATACTTATTGGAGATCAGTAGAATCAAACGGATCAGCCCGGAGGAGGAACTAGAACTTTCCGAACGTATCAAACAAGGATGCGAAAAAGCCCTTCACCAGCTTATTACTGCCAACCTTCGCTTTGTCATTTC
>JBEDEC010000031.1:0-3587 GCA_041175905.1 Bacteroidota bacterium | reverse complement strand
TTGCCACAGTAGGGCCGGCCTGTGACACCTTTGATAAATTATTAGACCTGGTGAAGGCTGGCGTCAATGTTTTTCGACTCAATTTTTCTCATGGATCGCACGAAGACAAGGCCAAGATAATTGAATTTATACAACAAATTAATAAAACACAACCCTACAATATTGCTATTCTCGCTGATTTGCAAGGACCAAAATTGCGGGTTGGTGAATTGGAGGGGGGGTCCATTGAGCTGGTAGCTGGCGAAGAATTCTTATTCACCAATGAAAAAATAGTAGGAACGAAAAATAGAATTTTTGTTTCCTATGATAATCTCCACCATGACGTAAAAAAAGGAGAAAAGATTCTGTTAGACGACGGCAAGCTGGAAGTTGTAGTACAAGAGATCACTCCTTCAAATGATGTTCGAGTTAAAGTATTACTAGGAGGCACCCTATTACCAAAAAAAGGAGTGAACTTGCCAGAGACCAATATTTCACTTCCTGCACTAACGCCCAAAGACTTAGCAGACTTAGATTTCATTCTTCAAAACCCCATTGATTGGATTGCATTATCTTTTGTTAGATCTCCAAATTGTATCAACAACCTAAAAGACCGAATTAAGAAAACTGGACATAATGCAAAAGTGATCGCGAAAATTGAAATGCCGCAAGCCATCAAACACCTACGAGAGATAATTAGAGAGAGCGATGGCATCATGATTGCGCGAGGAGACTTAGGTGTTGAGTTGCCGATCGAAGAAGTGCCACTTCTACAAAAAGATATTATCAAAAAGTGTATTCACCGCGCAAAACCAGTTATCGTGGCCACGCAGATGATGGAGAGCATGATTGAGCGTACAAAACCGAACAGAAGTGAGGTAACTGACGTTGCCAATGCAGTGCTGGAAGGCGCGGATGCACTGATGCTAAGCGGTGAAACTGCCATGGGATGTCATCCCAAATTAGTAATTGAAACAATGACAAAAATTATTTTAGAAGTTGAGGCTAAGGCTTACTATTATAACAGGGATGAGATGTTACGTCCACAAGCCCACTCTCCTTCCCTGTTAAGTGATGCCATCTGTTACAATGCATGTAAGCTTGCGGAAGACGTAAATGCAGAAGCATTGATTGGAATGACGCAAAGCGGTTATACTGGTTTTATGCTTAGCAGTTATCGTCCAAAAGCACCCGTATATGTGTTTACGAAAAAGCGTTCACTAGTTAACCAACTCTCACTCTCCTGGGGCGTACGAGCATTTTTCTATGATGAGGAAGAAAGCTTAGATGAAATTTTTCAGGATCAAATTAACATCTTAAAGCAAAGAAGCTTTTTAAAGAAAGGTGACGTTGTAGTTAGTACGGGAAGTACCCCAATTCACCTACACCTTCCTACTAACGTAGTTAAAATTGCAACGGTAGAGTAAGAACTCCTTACAGCTCTCTTACTTTAATATTTCTGAATGAAACTTTATCGCCATGGTCTTGCAAACCAATGCGGCCTTCTTGATAAGTCCCAAATCCTTTCATCTTTGCAAACTTGCTTGCTGCAATTAATTTTTTCCAATTATCCCCCCAAAGCGTTGTAGAAACTACATTTACTCCGTTAAGCCAAAAATCTAATTGTCCATTGAGAGAACGGATCTCAACCTGATTCCACTGACCAAAGGGGCGAACTGTTTCTTGACTACAGGAAATCAAATCATAGAGGTCGCCAGCCCGATGTTTTATTATTTTACTATCTGGATGCCCCGCATTATCCAGCACTTGCATTTCAGGTGCTGACATCCAAGGCCAGATATATTTGGTACTATCTTCATGAATGTAAAACATGATCCCACTGTTCCCATTTTGAGCAATTTTCCACTCTAATTTCAAGTGGAAATTTTTAAAAGCCCGATCAGAAACAATATCTCCACCGTCAGCAATTTGCCAATCTTTTTTTTGAGAAGGATCTAAGTAAAGCTCACCATCGGAAACTTTCCAAGCAGCTCCAGCCGGCTTTCCCCCATATTTATGCCAACCTTGTAAAGATTTACCATCAAAAAGAAGGGTCCATCCTTCTTTTTTTTCTTCCGCTGTTAACTTATTGTTACGCTGCGCATTCAAAGAATTTAGAGAAATTAAAATAATCCCTATGAGTGAAATGAAAATATTTTTCATGATTACTTATTTAAAGTTAGAATATACCGAACCATTGTCTCTGCATCATCCTGTGAAATGGAGGGGTGAGGCGTCATTGGGACATTACCCCAATTTCCAACGCCACCCTCTATAATTTTTTTTGCAAGTGCAGAAACTACATCATTGGGAGCATCTGCATATTTAATAGCAATTTCTTTATACGATGGTCCAATAAGTTTATCGTCAATTTTATGACAAGTCAAACAATCACTTTTTGCAACAAGACCTAGCCCTTTAGTATAAACTGGGTTTGATTGTGGAGATTTTTCAGAGGTCTCCTCTTTATCAACGGCTGAATTTGTAGATTCGGTAGTAGATGAATTATTTTGACAACTCACCAAAATAAAGAGGAATAAATATAAGAAAAATTGTCTGCGAAACATAGATTGTGATTTCTGAATTATTGAATATAAGATTTATTCTAAGCCCAATAAGCGACGATTTTCTTTATCATTAGTTTTACTAGAAGCAAAATCATCAAAAGCCTTTTCTGTGACGCGGATTATATGATTACGAATAAATCCTGCACCTTCACTAGCTCCCTGCTCAGGGTGTTTGATACAACACTCCCACTCCATTACTGCCCAACCGGTGTAACCATACTGCGCCAACTTACTAAAGATCGATTTGAAATCTACTTGACCATCTCCCGGCGAACGATAACGTCCCGCACGATTTACCCAGGATTGATACCCACCAAAAGTGCCTTGCTTACCCGTTGAATTAAACTCTGCATCCTTTACATGAAAAGCTTTGATTCGTTCGTGATAATGATCGATATAAGTTAAATAATCCAACTGTTGCAACACAAAATGAGAGGGATCATATAATAAACAAGCTCTCGGATGATTATCAACAGCTTCTAAAAAAAGTTCATAAGTTATACCATCAAAAATATCCTCACCGGGATGTACTTCATAACAAATATCTACCCCACACTCGTCAAAGTAATTCAATATAGGACGCCAACGCCGAGCTAATTCTTTAAATCCCTCCTCTACTAAACCCGCTGGTCGCTGTGGCCACGGATGAAAGGTATGCCATAACAATGCGCCACTAAAAGTAGGGTGTGCTGTTAACCCAAGATACTCAGAAGCTTTTGCACCATATTTAACTTGCTGTATTGCCCACTCCGTTCTTGCCTTTGAATTTCCTTTTACCTCCTCAGGGGCAAATCCATCAAACAACGAATCATACGCAGGATGCACTGCTACTAATTGCCCTTGCAAATGAGTAGAGAGCTCTGATATCTTAAGCCCGCACTCTTCTACAATTCCTTTGATTTCTTCCGCATATGTTTTACTGGTTGCTGCCTTTTTTAGATCAATACAACGAGGATCCCATGTAGGTATCTGTACCGCTTCGTATCCCAGTGAACGCGCCCATTTACAGATTGATCTCAAATCATTGAACGGTGGCTCGTT
>JBEDEC010000030.1:0-3899 GCA_041175905.1 Bacteroidota bacterium | reverse complement strand
TTTTGTGTCTTCAAGAGTTTTATACCTCAGAGAATCCTGCATTCTATGATAATATTCGTGCTATTCAGCAGACGTTAGGGTTTCGGTATTATTATTTTCCATTCGATAAAGATGGGGATCGTAATTATTATAGCTCCATTATATTCTCCAAGTTTCCTATTGTTGATAGTTCTTTTTTACGTTATCCTCGTCCTTCTCAACCGGAAGCACTGGTGCAAGCTGATATTAAGATTGGGTTCGATACCATTCGGTTTTTTACCACTCATTTGCAGTCACAGCGATTTGATAAGATTGACTACTGGCGAATGGAAAAAATTAAAAGTAGAGAAGATAGTCTGGTTTATCATTCCATACCCCTCGTAGCCAAATTGAAAAGGGGTATTGTTATCCGAAGTATGCAAGCGGATATTATTGATCAGGTTAGAAATAATTCTCCGTATCCCGTAGTTATTACGGGTGATCTTAATGACGTTCCTAACTCTTATACCTACTTTAAAGTACGCAGATCATTGAAAGATGCTTTCTTGGAAAAAGGCTACGGAATAGGGCGAACCTTTCGCAGCTTGTCTCCAACCTTGCGTATTGACTATATTTTTACCGATCCTCGCTTTTCTGTAGTGCAGTTCAAGCGCGAAAAGAAAAACTACTCTGATCATTACATGATTGTTGCTGATATTAAACGAAGCCGTCCGTAATGATATTTTAATCATCTTTGCAGCATGCAGTCCCTTCATATCTACAACTCGTTAACTCGGCAAAAAGAAGAATTTGTTCCCCTGGTCAAGGGACATGTGGGCATGTATGTGTGTGGACCTACTGTAAGTGGAGAGAGCCATCTAGGACATGCACGTCCTTACATCACCTTTGATGTGGTGTACCGCTACTTGCAGCATTTGGGATATAAGGTTCGTTACGTGCGAAATATTACTGATGCAGGGCATTTTGAAGAAGAGGGTAGAGCAGCAACTGATAAAATTGCTGAAAAGGCTCAATTAGAAAAATTGGAGCCCATGGAATTGGTGCAGAAATACACGAATCTTTTTCATTGGGCCATGCAACAATTCAATACGTTGCCTCCTTCCATTGAACCAACTGCAACGGGCCATATTGTGGAGCAAATTGGTATGATTGAAGAAATCATAAAGGCCGGGTTTGCGTATGAGAAAAATGGCTCTGTTTATTTCGATGTAAAAAAATATGCTTCCACGCACGAATACGGAAAGTTGAGTGGTCGGGTAATCGATGAGTTATTGACTACAACACGTGAATTGGAGGGTCAGGATGAAAAAAGAGATCGTGCTGATTTTGCTTTGTGGAAAGCAGCCGCACCAGGACATATCATGCGTTGGAAAAGTCCTTGGGGTGTGGGATATCCGGGCTGGCATATTGAATGCTCTGCGATGGCTACAAAATACCTAGGCCCTCAGTTTGATATTCACGGCGGAGGAATGGATTTGTTATTCCCTCACCATGAAAGTGAAATTGCGCAGAGCACCATTTGCAATCATCAATCACCGGTTCGATATTGGGTCCACAATAACATGATTACGATCAATGGTCGTAAAATGGGAAAGAGCTACAATAACGTCATAAAACTGACTGAGCTTTTTAGTGGTACTCACCCTTTGTTAGCCAAGGCATATCATCCGATGACCATTCGTTTTTTTATTTTACAAACCCATTATAGCAGTACCCTCGATTTTAGTAATGAGGCATTGTTAGCCGCAGAAAAGGGATTGAAACGATTATGGGATGCAGTGGAAGGGTTTCAAAAATTGAACACACAAGAATGGGGCCATCCTACAACTGGTGAAGATGTTGTTTTGGAAAAGAAAGTAAACCAGCTGTTAGATGAACTACCACTTTTTATGAATGATGATTTTAGCTCAGCAAAAGTGTTAGCTAATTTATTTGAATTAGTGCCCGTCTTAAACTCAATAAAAGACGGCATAACGGCTAAATCCGCACTGGCAGTTAAAACGCTGACGCGGATACAAAATGAGTTGAAGCTTTGGGTGGAGGATATATTAGGGCTACAACCTCTTCATGCTGCTGATCAGGAAAAATTGCAAGGAGTAATGGAGTTATTGATTGATATACGAAAAGAAGCAAAGGGTCGTCGTGACTTTATGACCTCTGATAAAATCCGTGATCGTCTTTTAGCACTAGGCATCCAGCTGAAAGATGAAAAAGGGGGTGGAATGAGTTGGAAAATTGATTAATCCTTCCCAATTATCTAGATTCAGGAAAACTGAATCGATTCCATTTTAGCTAGCCACTGTTCAGAAATTTTTGCGCCTAATCCGGGTTGGTCGGGCAAGTGAATTTGACCATTTTTCCCATAACAAATTCCTCCCTCTACTGGGTCTTCTTTAAACATGAGGGCAGTATCAAAATCAAAATGTACAATATTGGGACTGCAACAAGCAAAATGTGCAAAAGCAGACATGGCAAGCCGAGATTCAATCATCGCACCAACTTGCATTTTTATCTTGGCACTGTCCGCAAGAGCTGCAATTTTTTTTGCTTTTTGTAATCCACCTGCCTTTCCAATTTTGATGTTGAAATAATCACATGCGTTAATGGCAATCAATCTTTCTGCATCATAAGGATCACCACAGCTTTCATCGGCCATGATGGGAATAGGGCTCTCTTTTTTTATACGTGGCAATTCAGTGTATAGTTGGCGGGAAATTGGTTCTTCGCAGTGTTGAATATCAAATGAAGACAAGGCCTTGAGCGTAGTGATGGCTTCTTCAACACTCCAGCCTTGGTTTGCATCAATGCGAATAGGAATTGCAGGACCTACTGCACTGCGAATGGCCCGAATCCGCTCAATATCTTTTGAACCTTGCTGTCCCAGCTTTACTTTGATAGCGGGGAATCCTTGTGCAAGAATCCATTTTGCATCGGCTGCCATTTTTGAGGGCTCACCAATGCTAACCGTATAGTCCGTTACAATTTCTTTGTTTGCCTCTCCTCCTAAAAATTTCCATAGCGGTACACCAGCCTCCTGTGCTGCAATATCATGTAAGGCAATATCAAACGCACTTTTGATACTATTATTAAGATAAATGATGTTATCCATTAACTGAATAGCATCATTTATCTCTACTGGGTTTTTGCCAATTAAAACTCGAGCAAAATATTGCCCTACTGCATAACAGGTATCTTGACTTTCACCGTTGATAGGCATGTACGGACTGCATTCTCCAAAGCCAGTTATTGCTGTATCGGTTTCAATTTTTACCAACACGTTTAAGGCATCCGTGTCAACACCTAGCGAGGTGATGAAGGGTTCCTTTAATGGAATGGCTAGCTTATAAAGACTAATCCGTGTTATTTTCATTTGGCCAATGTCAATTCATTGATCAGATGAGGGGCGCCACCTAATTTGTCTATGCACCAGAGTACATAGCGGATATCTACACAGATGGTACGATTAAGATCTTTGTCAAAAGCAAGTTTATGACTAAGCGCTTCATAGTTTCCATCAAAAGCTAATCCGATTAATTCGCCTTTATTGTTCAACACGGGAGAACCTGAGTTACCACCGGTAATATCATTGGTAGTGATAAATCCGATAACCAGGTCTTTGCGAGTGGGATCCATATACTGACCAAAGTCTTTATTTCGAATCATTTCAACTTGTTTGGCAGGAAGATCAAATTCATAATCGCCTGCTTTGTATTTTTCTAACAGACCGCGAGAGGTCGTTACATAATCATACTTTACGGCATCACGGGGCTGATAGCTCTTTACGTTTCCATAACTCACTCGCATGGTGAAAGTAGCATCAGGATACATTTTTTTCGCTTTCACAGTATCCATTTCCATCACTCCTTTCAAATAGAGTCTTCCATATTCTGCATTGCGGGATGCAAATTGTTGTGAAAACA
>JBEDEC010000029.1:0-3358 GCA_041175905.1 Bacteroidota bacterium | reverse complement strand
GAATTACGCTAATCTGTTTAATTCGTGCCAGGCGCAGGATTTTGTACGTGAACTCCGCATGGCGGTTGAAAAAGCCCAACGATCGCCAGACCAGGTTATCTTAGATGAGACTGAACTATGTGAGATGCTTCATATCTCTAAACGCCATGCAGCGGATCTGCGGGCAGAAGGAAAACTCAAATACGCCAAAGATGGAGGTAAGTTGTATTACAAACTCAGTTGGGTGCTGGAGTATATTGACAGGTACACAGTAACGCCCCCGGCTTCGTTTATTAATGATGTGAGAAACGTTTGCAGGAGCTATTAAATCTTAGAAGCAGGCGACGATTTGGCGACATTTTCTCGCCTGCTATTTTTTACTGCTTACAAATCAGGGGGGTATAGCGCAAGGTTCGATCCGCGCACTCACTTAGTGACTTTTTTACGAATAGTCTCTGCATAATCTATATAAGCTCTGTCCTTATAAAGTATTCGATACAGTTTTAAAGTGTATTGCGTTCCATTAATTGTATTGAAAACTTTTAATACTTGTTTTTTTGCTTTAGCCAAATCTGCTCCGCGGCTGTTTTTATAAAATTCATCTACAGGTCTTCCCTCCATAGATTGGGGTATTTCTAATCCATGTAATTTCAAAATCGTGGGAGCGATATCAACATTTGCAGTTGGCAAAGTTGAAGTAAATCCTTGTTTAAAGGATGGACCTGAAATCAATAATCTAATACTTGTCTCATAAGGACTTAAAGAGCCATGTCCGGCTACTCCAACAGAATAAGAAGAACCCTTATAACCATTACTATTGACACTATCACTCCAGTTCACATCCACAAGAATATCGGGAACTCGATCAACAAAATTCCAATTGATTGCATCGTATGAGAGGGTTCCAGGGATTACACCCTCTAAACTATTTTTTGATTTAGGTTGTGTAAATATGGCACCAAAATTCGTAGACTCTTGAAGAGAATAAACTATTTTTCTTTTTAAGCTCGTGTCGCCTGTATTAATATAGATAGCTCCCCCAGCTAATACAACATCAGTTGATTTTGCATTTTCCTTGAACCCTTTTTTTATTAAAAAGCTAGCTAAAGACTCTTTTCCGATGTATGTAACAAAACCGTGATCAGTCGAAATCAATATGTTGTACTTTTCATACTGACTTGTCTCATGTAAGGAAGTAAGGATTCTTCCAAATTCACTATCAACACTCTTTATAGATTCAATGGCAGCAGGAGAACCGATTCCGTCACTATGTGCAGCACCATCAGGATCGGAAAACCATATTGCACTTACCAATGGACCACCAAGATTAATGCCATAGGTAATTAAAGCATTAGTCACCCATTTATGCCTAAGTGTATTTGGCTTTTGAGCAGGAGGTACAGGACCAAGTTTTGCTATAACACTATCAGCCTGCTTGAGGTCTGTATTAAAAATTCTACTCTTTCCAGATGGATTTTGTAGATACGCTTGCCCACTAGACCCAGAACTAAAAACTACCATTTCTTTTCCTGCAGCACGCAGAATGTCGCCTAATGAGACCGCACTTACTAAATGACCATTTAAAACAGAATCGGCTTCACGCAAGTCTTTTATGTCACCAGTGTTATAAACTTTATTAGAATTTGTACCAGGAAAGTAAATACTATTTCCAAGAATACCATGAGTAGTAGGGTAACTACCAGTAGAGTAAGATGTAGCATTTACTCTGGTCACTGTAGGAAATATGCTACGATGAGTTAAACCTTGTGAACTTTTTTGACTAAACCCAAATAAGTTAGGCATTAATGTGGGAGTAATATAATCAGGACGAAGCCCATCAAAAAAAACGATTAGTGTCCTAGTTGTATCACTATTATTTGCATAAGAATGAAACGAAGTGAATAGAACTAGTATAATAGATATAACTCTTGTTAACATAGGTAGTTAATTGTTTATTTCTCCCACCAAACTTTTATAGTGCTATTATCTCCACCCATAGCAGAAATTGCAGTATTTAAATTAGCTGCATTTAACGACTGCAAATAAGTTGGATAAGGTGATCGGGATGGAAAAACATTCGCTGCAGGTATTCCTGTTCCACGAGGTAAAACTGGATATCCTGTTCTCCTTTTTTCAAGCCAAGATTGATAATCTACAAAGAAATAAGCAATATACTTTTGCATCATTATTTGCTCAAGCTTATTATCAAAAGTTCCAAGATCATTAAATGCAACTGTAGGCTGAGTAAGAAAACCAGTAGGTAGTGTAACACCCCACTGTACCATGGAAGCAGTTATTCCATTCTCGTAGTGCTGTTTAGGTGTTTTACCAGTATTAAATCCTCTGAGCGCTAACTCAGCCAAAATAAACTCCACCTCTGAATAGGTTAACATTACTCCAAGATTACTCGCAGTTTTCATTGCATCGTTATAACTAGAGTTAGCCCCCACTTGGTATTCTACCGTAGATGGATAGCCACTTTCTATTCCTCTATATACTTGCTGACCGTTTACTGTAATTGTTCTTGCCCATATTGCTCTTCGTGGATCGTTATCAGCATTTAATCGATTTAAAAAGAATGTCGTGAAATAGGTTCCATCTCTCCACTCTAGCTGTCTTTCATTATAATATGGGTTGAAATATGGAAATGTTCCAGGAAACCTAAAAATTGCTTCATCTACATTTGAAGTTATAATTGGATTATTTACTGGATTAGCCAACATGTTTTGAATTTCAGTTCGTACAGGTAATTCTCCATCCCTCTTAATAATTCTCAACAATAAACGCAAGCGCAACGAATTAGCAAAACGACGCCATTTAACCATCCCGGTATTTATCCCTGATGTAAGAACATTGGCATTATAAACCTGATCTCCACCATATGTCAATGCTTTTGTTGTGTTGATTATGGCATTAGCAGTATCAAGATCCTTCAAAATTTGAATGTAAATATTTTTCTGACTGTCGAATTTTGGCAGAAGTACCCCTTGTGTCGCTTTAATGGCATCAGTAAATGGCACATCGCCGTATGCATCTGTCAAAAGTGAATAGATCCAAGATCTGTATATCAAAGCAATGGCCCGATAATTATCTTCCTTCAGTTCTTTTGAAATTCTAATTATGTCCTCTATATCTGTTAAGTAAGAGTACATGGGAGTCCAAAGAGCTGCGCCGGGGTTTACAACATATCGATGTAAACCTAAACCACTTGGACTTGACCTAGGAGCGTGTACTTGCATTAATTCATGTGTAAAGTTTCTAGACGCTCGAATAGTCGAAGAAACCGCTCTATACTGCAATTGTCCTAACATTACACCGGGAGTTACAGACTTAGGTCTATTGGGATCAACATTTAAATTATCTAAGTTCTTAGTACATC
>JBEDEC010000028.1:0-8475 GCA_041175905.1 Bacteroidota bacterium | reverse complement strand
ATTCTTATTTGCTACTCTACATGGCGCACACCAAGATGCCCAAAAGTCTAGCAATACAACTTTACCCCGGAAGGAGGAGAGTGAGACACTATCTCCTGCTGGCGTAGGCAGTCTAAAATCAATTGCAGGAATTTGCAAATGTGGTTGGGCACTAACAGGAAACTGAGCCAGCAAAACTAAAACTAAAAGAAGCCGCATAGAATTATTTTACAGTTAGTACATGAAACAAGCGTTGCTTTTTATCCGGATTCAGCGAATCCTCTGTAAAGAAACCTGTCGATAGTGAGGTTTGCTTGTACTGGGATAAATACTTTTTGTACGCCTTATCTGTCACAAAGCCTTTATCAATTACAGATAGTGTAAAACTAGACTTATCCTTCACCGCTTTGGATGATAAAAAGTAGTACCAATTTCCGCCCCATTTAAAAGGCAAGGAAGAGGCAGGCATATTTTCACCCCATTGCCCCTCTAACAATAATTCACCAACAAAAAAACCAGCCTCTTCAACAGCTGCTTTTAATGCATCAGGGTCTTGGGTTTCTCCATTTCTAAACAGTATAGCAAAAGCTGAGGACTGAATATCAGCTTCCACTTTAGCTACAAATGGCAATTTTTGTAAAGATTCATGAATCGCCTTGCTACATAAAGCACAAGTCAAGCCTGTCGCTTGTAACCGAGCTGACTGAAATTGTGCAAAGCAAAACTGTTGCCCCCCTACTAGGAGGAGCAACAGCAATAAGGATTTAGCACGCATACAAATTAAGACTTCTTACAATTGTCGCAGCAGCTCTTACCCTTTTTACCTTTCTTATCACAAGTACCATTTTGACAACAGTCCTTACTCATGTTTTTACAAGAGCCATCCTTGCATTTACCATCCTTGCAGCAAGATGTTGTAGTCATGGTTTGCTCAGCAGTAGTACGATCGTACTTGCAACAGCCATGTAATTTATTATACACCTCATCGGAAGCCTTAAACCCTGGATTGTCATGCCCAACACCTGCTACTTTCTCTTGAATCTTAGAAAGTGATGTGGCACTCGCATCAAAGCTAACTTTTAACTTTTTCGAATCGGTATCCCATGAGGCAGCTGTAGCACCAGCCTCTTTTGCAGCTGCTTCAATTCTGCTTTTACACATACCGCAATTACCAGAAACTGCAAATACCTCTGTAACTGATTGTGCACTTACCAAATTAACAGACAAAAGAAACAAGACAGTCGCCATTAAAAATTTAATCGTTTTCATGATTTATGAGTTTAATTAATAACAAATAGAAACAGTAAACCGACCAAGCGGTTATAAAACAAGGAAGCAGCAAAAACTAAATTCTAAAAACCCGATTAAGAATAAATACCGGAGTTTTTGCAACAGGGGGATCCATTCCTGCCCACGTTGCAGAAGAATTTCTTGCTAAAATTGGAGATACAATTGTTGGAGGAATTATAACCGCAAGTTCTGCTACAGGAGGAACCAGCTGATAATGGAGTGAAACTGGTAACTTTTGATCTTGTGCTAAACGAACAAATTGATTTTCATCATGACAGCAACCCTCACTTTCAGTTTTTGTCATGCCACAGGTATCGCAACTATCTTTATGGGAAGTGACAAGTGAAACACTATCTACCCGGCCCATACAATAATGGATATTGATTTGCCATCCGGTGACAGCAAAAAAATACACAAGGGCTACTAGGGTAAAAACTAGTTTCTTCATCGGGTGTAAAATTATAGCAAAAAAAGATTACCCTAGTTAACAAAACGCCAAAAGATTCCAATGCGCAAGTGAAGACCGTTTAGGGCATAACCGGGAGCCACAAGATTATTTCGGGTAAATCCAAATCCATCTAAATTTCGAGCAGTATTCAGGTTGTCAAAGCGAACAAAAGCGGTGAAGGGACGAATGCGGAAATTAGCGTAAAAAGAAATATCCGGAAGCGGGTTCTTGATCGTCACACTATCCTGAAAAAAGAACTGCCCTAACAAAGGGGAATAATTATCAGCCTTGTAAGGTGGCCGGTATCGTATTTCCAAACCCGTTGCGAGATTCAAATTTTTAAAGCCTAGATTACCTTCATATGCAATTCTGTTTCGCAGATAAAACGGAATGGCATTTACCTGAGCAGCACCGATTCGTTGCTGCCAATAGAGCTCTGCGTGCCACTTCCATTTTTTTCCAAGAGAAAAAGTTTTTAATGCCGCTACTTGCACCATTGTAAACAATGAATTTTCCTGCTGAGGCTCATAGAAATTTATGAGATAGGTGTAATTAGTAAGTAAGTAGTAGGACCCCGTCAAGGTTGCACCCCATGAGGGCAAATCCAAAGAGGTACTAAAAGAAGTATTATTTTCTTTTCTCAAGTCAAAATTTCTTGAACTCAAATAAAAACTACTTCTGTTATCGAAAACGAAAGATGGTGTTCTATTTACATTACTTCCACTGAGTGTGATACTATTATTCTTTTTCCCAAACAATCGCTGTAATCGTGCAGCGGCCAAATAATCCCCAGCATTAAATCCAGCTAAATATAATACTCCATCCAGGGAGAGATCCCATTTTTTATTCTTGGTGATATTGCGGTATACAAACTGTCCTCTGGAATTAAAAAAGGAACGAGACGTGGTAGCAGTTGTACCATTTATAAGTTCCAATGCTACACCGGCTTTAATGTACTGCTTCAGATTTTTTGCATCTGGAAATTGATAAATAGAAAACTCATTGGTGAATCGACGCCATTTATCTCGTAAGTCAATTGTATCTCGGAAACCAATAATACGGTCATATACTGTTTTATAATAGTCTGCACCCGGCACTTTATCAATAAAAGCATACTGCTCCCTATCAAACCGTAATTGATGTTCTAATCGAACCCGTGGAAAGAAAAGAGGAATCACAGTAGAATCTGTCACAAGGGAATCTTTTCGTCCCAAATCATATTGATTACGCCACAAGAAAACAGAATGACGAATTTGTGTTCCTGTTTTAATTTTGGTGCTGAAAAAATTTGAGCTAAAGTTATCTGCACCGCCCAAATACACAGGAATATTAAACCGGTCTTGGAATATAGGATCGTCTAATAGTTGAGTCGTATCAACTATTCCGCCATTTTCTTCAGATTGTAACTTATTGGAAAGTGAGATAACCCAACTGTGATAGCGGAGATTTTGGGATTGGTAACGAGAGGAGAATGCAAAATTGTTATGATTACTGCGTTGGTGTTGAAAAATTCCCGGAGAATTGATCATACGATAATGAAAGAAAAAATTCCATCGTGGGTTTATATTTTGCGTGTGCTGCAATCCGATAATTTGCTCCACTCTGGACCCCAACGAATATTGAAGCTCTGTGTATGGGCGCGTCGTTTGAAAAAAGGGGACCTCGTCAATATTCCATTTATAATTATCGTAAGCATGAAAGCCCGCATCAAAACCAGGTAACATCGCAGGAGTAAAAAGTAGTGATCGAGTTGCTCCTCCCAAGTTACCTAAATTGAGAGAGGTTGATTTAAGCGGAAACCGTTTAGTGAAATCGCCGACGGTGGAGTCCAATAAAAAAGAAACAGGTTGGTTGATATAGCGATATGATATCGTTATTGAATCTTCCAACTTATCCCTCCGCTTCAAACTATCCTTTGTTGTAGCCCCCGAATTCATTCCTCGCATCAACCCCCCACCCATGCTCCCCATTCCCATTTGGCCTAATTGATCCAACGATCTCGTTCTACCCCCCTGGTTACGAATAACGGGAAGCTCCTGGGCCTGTATGTTAGCCATCAATGTGAAAACCAGAAGCGAAACGATATGGATGCGGGTAGCAGTCAAGGTGGGTACAAAAATAACTGCAAGTTTTCAAAGCAACCGTTAAAATGCTGCCCTACACCACTTGTATTTTGCCCTATCTTCGCGGAAATTTTTCACTTATGAACCTGCATGAATATCAGGCTAAAGAACTGCTAAAAAAATATAATGTTCCTGTCCAGGAAGGAATCGCTTGTGCCTCCGTACAAGAAGCGAAAGAGGCTTACACTAATATTCAATCAAAGTTTGGGAGCAAATTTGCTGTAGTAAAAGCTCAAATTCATGCCGGTGGTCGCGGTAAAGGGACCATCAAAGAGACAGGAATTAATGGGGTGAAAGTTGGAAAAAGTCAAGAGGAAATCGCAGACTTTGCACAAAAAATTTTAGGAGGCACCCTAGTTACCTTACAAACGGGTGCAACAGGTAAAGTCGTAAACAAAGTATTAGTGGCGCAGGACATGTATTATGATGGCCCCACTGAACGAAAAGAATTTTATTTATCCATTCTACTAGATCGCTCTAAAGGACAGAATGTAATCATGTATAGCACCGAGGGCGGAATGAACATTGAGGAAGTAGCACATAACACCCCTGAGAAAATCTTTAAAGAATGGGTACACCCTTCCGGTGGACTACAAGGATTCCAGGCAAGAAAAATAGCTTTCAACTTAGGACTAACCGGAGATGCATTCAAAAACTGTGTAAAATTCGTAACTAACCTATACAATGCCTACGTGGGATTAGATTGTTCTATGTTGGAGATCAATCCTCTTTTTAAAGCTGCCGACGACAAGATTGTTGCGGTTGATTGCAAAATGAACTTAGATGACAACGCGTTGATGCGCCATCCTGATCTTGCTGCACTGCGCGATGTAACTGAGGAAGACCCGACAGAAGTAGAGGCAGGACAATTCAACTTGAATTTTGTTAAGCTGGATGGAAACGTAGGATGTATGGTTAACGGTGCTGGACTGGCCATGGCCACCATGGATATGATTAAATTGAGTGGAGGCGAACCTGCAAACTTCCTAGATGTGGGTGGTACTGCCAATGCACAAACAGTGGAAGCGGGTTTTAAAATCATTTTAAAAGACCCAGCAGTAAAAGCAATCCTCATCAATATTTTTGGCGGAATTGTTCGTTGCGACCGAGTAGCACAAGGGGTGATTGACGCGTACAAAAATTTAGGTAACATTAATATCCCCATCATTGTTCGTTTACAAGGAACCAATGCAGTGGAAGCGAAAAAATTGATTGACGAGAGCGGACTCAAAGTACAGTCAGCCATTCTTCTGAGCGAAGCTGCCGAACTGGTAAAAAAGGCAGTAGCTTAAGCAAGGTCAGCATCTGCTACCAGCTCAACTTCATACACTGGTGAAAACAGGTAAAAATTACCGGTGGATACTTCTTTGCACTTGTATCGTTTGCGTAGTAATGATTCGCGCTTAAATATGCGTCCATCTTTTATTCGGAAGCAAAATCCAGCTGGGACCTCCTCTACAAAACAAGTTCTTTTAGCTGGATCATCATAACGCCTGAGTACACGCAATAATCCATCCTCAGCACAACTAGTAGCAGCTGGATTATGTTGCATTTGCTCTATTTCAGCTCGAAGATCAGCAGGCACTAATTCTTTTTGCAAGAAGGATTGCAACAATTGCCCATATACAAATTTCCATTCTTTGCCATGTGCTAGTACGCGTTGTCCGTACTTTTCAAAAGTAACCAGGTGTGCTAATTCATGAAGTAGCGTCAGCAAAAAAGCATACGGATTTAAATTGCCATTTACACTTATCTGATGAGGCTGACCTGCGCGGTGTTTATAGTCGCCCAAAAGTGTTTTTCGTTCGCGCGTAATCGTTAAGTGAACCCGATACGTTTGCAATAATGAATGAACCAACTCGTGCGTACCTAGCGGAAGAAAATTTGTCAAAAAATCAAGGGGTACTTCTTTTTTCGGCATCAGACCTGTTATTGAGTTGCTTTAATAACAACCATACTTCCATAGTGGTATACAATATATAAAACAGAGCAGCCAAATACAAGGCAGGCAGATTGACCATTTTTCGTTGGAGAAAAATATAAACAAAAGCTGCTAAAGCAATTACAAAAAACTTGATCATAAAACTGATCATAATAGCCCGCACGGAAGCCTGAGGATTTGGATTAGCAAAACTCTTTTGTGTGATCAGGTAAGAAACCATAGTGAGAAGCCAGATCAATACATGTGCTCCCTGGGCAACATTGATGTCAACTTGGTGCGTTATTAGCCACGAATGGGCTGCTTTAAAAACAACCCAAATAATAAGATAAAGCACCAAAAAAGGAAAGAGTGAATTATTTCTTTTTTTCATGCCTTCTTATTTTGACGAACCCGTTTCTTTAAAGAGTTTATAAAACAACGCTCCTAACACAAGGATAGGAAACAAGATGGTTAGCAATGGGAAAACGCCCACCCATCGGTCCAATTTAATCCCTCCAAAAACAGATAAAGAAAGGTACACCAGCAACTGAGAAGCCAGGCCAGCATATCGCATCCATTCTTTTTTAGAATCAGCGGACGAGGGCTTGTGGCTGTTGCTCATCTTTATTCATCTCTACCACATTCGCTCCCATGTGACATTGACCGTTGAACGTAGCAGAAGGTTCAACCTGTAATTTACCAGCATAAATATTACCAGAAACAACGCACTCACCACGTAACTGTAATAACTCGGTAGCGCGAATATTACCATTTACTTTTCCGGTTACATCTGCTTGATTTCCGGCAATATCACCTTCTACTACACCTGTACTTCCAATGATAATTTTTGCAGAAGTTTTTACATTGCCCAAAACAGTTCCATCAATTCGCAGATCTCCATTGCTACTGATATCACCTTTGAGTGTAGTACCGGCACTGATTAATGTTGCTGCGTTGCCGGATTGCGGATAAGAAGTTTGCATTTCGGGTTTGGATTTAGTTGTAAACATAGAATTAAATTAAGTTCAGTCGCTTGTTACTTCGGTTGCAGGCATTTCAATGGGGATGGTATCTAACACCACATTGTTATCGCCAGAAAGTGTTTTTTTGAGACCTAAAATATACTGATTTTTCAAGGCATCTTCACGAGCGACCGAATCAACTCTGTATTGCAATCGCTTTAAGGCCATCACAGAAGCATAATCAGATCCTGCTCCCGGAATGTAATATTTCAAGGGAGTGAAAATGATTAGAGCAGTTGTCAGTCCTACCAATACCACAAAAATCATACTGAATACGGTGTAAACGCTTAAGCGTGAGAGCCGGAATGTTACTACCTCCTCGTAGGTATCGTCATTCATAATCACCAACCGATACCGGTTGCGAAGACGCTTTAGTCCAGAAGGTAGCTCCAGTTTTGCCATTTTTTACTTGGATTGGATAAAGGTAAGGAGACCACTGCCCCAAAAACATTGATTTCCATTGAAAATACTCACAAAAAATTAAGGTTTGATACACTATTTAATTTGAAAATCAGTTATTAAGAAATTAGATTGCGTCCCTATGCGAAAGGTCTTTGTACCCCTCATACGAAGTTTGATTATGCTAGCCCTTTTTATAAAAGGTCCCGCCAGCGCCCAAATGGGTTTCAAGATCGAATTGCCCAAGCCAGAGGAATATGAGGAAAGAGTTCTTCGTTCTGAAAAAACCAAAGAGGGAAAACTACGATTACCTGGAAAGGTTGTACAAAATACGGTTACTCACTTCAACTACACCTATAACGCAACGCGGAAACTAAATGACGTGTTGCAAAAAGCAAAAGAGGTACATCGGGATGATTATGCAACCCTACTTCCCTTTTACAACTACAGCTTATCAGTTACTCGAAAAGACTCACTGGAGCTGGACAGTGTTATTCAAAAAGCATCCTCAGGCATTGCCCTACACGATCTTCGCAATGATTGGACCGATGATCTCTACTTATTATGGGGAATCGCCTATCATCTGCAAGAAAAATTTGATTCCGCTCATCTGTTGTTTCAATTCATCAACTACTACTATGCCCCTCGTGAAAAAGATGGTTACTTTAAAACAATTGGGAGCGCAAGAGATGGAAATAAGGCAACGAGTATCGCTACTACCGAGAAAAAAGGAGTATTTGCTGGAGACCCTGCTAAACGAAATGACGCACTAATCTGGGAAATCAGAAATTATCTGGCACAAGAACAGTTTGCGCAGGCCGCTGGCTTGCTGCAAGCATTACGAGTAGATGCAACTTTCCCGGCGCGACTGCGTACGGATTTAAATGAAGTCATTTCACTTTCTTTTTACAAACAACAAAAATGGGATAGCGCCGCTTTTTACGTAGCGAAAATGCTTACAGGCATTTCCAATACCAATGAAAAAGCCCGACTGGAATATTTAACTGGACAGCTCTATGAACTAGCAGGAAATAATGGAGCCGCTAAACTATTTTATTCAAAAGCAATTCCACACTCTACAGATTTGATTTTAGAGATCCAATCACGCATTGCAGCAATTCGAGTAGATCGAAGTTCAAGCGGAGAAAATAACCAGATCAATATTTCGAACCTGTTGAACATGGCAGAAAAAGAAAAATATTCTGCTTATCGAGATATCATTTTATATGCAGCCGCTCAAATGGATTTAGCAATTGGCAATAAAGAAAGAGCAGCGCAGTCTTTACTAGCCAG
>JBEDEC010000027.1:0-2751 GCA_041175905.1 Bacteroidota bacterium | reverse complement strand
TCACTTTCAACGAAACAGTATTTACTGGAAAGTCTTTGATTTTGGTTGCAGGAGGACTCTTTCTTCTGTATAAAAGCACAAAGGAGATTTATCATAAAACTGAAATGGCTGATAAACCAGTTGTTAAAGCCCCTTCAAATGCAGGTTTTGGACAACTTTTAGGCGAAGTAATTTTACTAGACTTAGTTTTTTCGGTGGACTCAATTATCACAGCCGTAGGAATGGTTCAGGAATTATGGGTAATGTACGCAGCAGTAATCATCACCGTTGGAATTATGCTAGTAGCTTCAGGCCCGATAAGCAGTTTTATTAGCCGACATCCCTCATTCAAGATTCTTGCCCTTTGCTTTTTATTGATGATTGGAGTCGCATTACTCGCCGATGGTCTCGGCTTCCATATTCCAAAAGGATATATCTATTTTTCTATGGCATTTGCCTTTTTGGTAGATGTGATTCAAATGAGAACTGTGGGAAAACCAGCTCGTGTAGAATAAATTCTATTTAGGTTTTCGATGAGTACATGAACTTTAACATGAATGAACTCTTCAGTATTAATTGCAGATGACCACAGCATGATCAGGAAAGGATTAAAACTTTTCCTGCAGTTGAATGACGAGAATGTCATTATACGTGAGGTCGGAACCTGCAATGATTTAATGAAAGAACTTGTTAAAAACAAGTACACTCATTTGATTCTGGATATCATTTTGCCAGACGGAAATAGCTTAGAAGTTATTCCCAATATCAGAAGAGTCTATCCAGACCTGCAGATCATGATCTTCTCTATGCAGCCCCCAGAGATATATGCAGATGCCTTGAAACAGTATGGGATTTCAAATTATATGTCAAAAAGCCAAGAGGAGGATCAAATTATAGAGGGCTTGACCAAGTTTATGTCCAATTTGCCCACTACTTCAATGATTGGCAAAACTATCGCTCCCCTCAACCCTTTTTCGCAATTAGCCCCACGCGAACTAGAAATTTTACACTACGTACTGAGAGGTCTACGCACAAAAGAAATCGGAGATACACTAAACTTAAAAATGAGTACGATTTCCACCATCAAACACCGAATTTTTGAAAAAACGGGTGCGGGAAACTTGAAAGAATTATTAGAAATGGCAACGCTTTACAACCTTAATTATTAAGCTTTTGCTAACTTGGTGCAGGAAGTTATGAAGAAAATCCTGCTCGCATTTATATCGCTGTTAGCTATTCAAATTGGATTTGGACAAACTGAAAATGAATATACCATACAATGGTATAACACAGAAAATGGCCTGCCTTCCAATGGAATAAAAGGTTTACAATGGGACCCCAACACACATTTTGTATGGATAGCAACCGAGGCGGGGATTGTACGATACAATGGCGTTGACCTTCTAACTTTTACTCAAAAAAATACGCCCGCCGTTACCTCAGAACGAATCAACTTCATGGTCAAAAACCAAAAAGGCGAAATTTTTGTTGCAGACTACAATGGTAATTCGATAAAAATCAAAGGCCCAAGTCCTCATATATTTCATACAGTAAAAACAAAATCGGAAGAAAATGATCATGCCTTATATGGGCTTCAAGTATCCGAGTCATTTTTTAAAAACCAGCTAAAAAATCCAATTAAAGAGCCCATTTATTTACCCTTCGCCCAACTGGCAAACATAGACACTCTAAATACAATCATTCTTCACCAAAATCAGCTGTGGATAGATAAAGGCACAGCTTCTAAAATAAATCCACTTACCCCAACAGAAGAAAAATTTGAAACAATTTTTAAAATTGATAATGAAATTTTTGCTGTCACAAAAAATCGCGAAATCGTCCAAATTACACTTGATCAAAAAGTTGGGTCCCAACAAAATTTCGAAATTGATAATAGAGTAAAAACAAAACAAATTCCCAAAGGAAGCTATATACTTTGGGAAACAGGAAATAAGTACCCCATTTTGATTAATGGCGAAAAGGCCTGGAAGCTTACCAAATTAAAGGGACAGATGCAAGCAAGTCTAATTGTAAATAATCTTCCACGCGAGGGCTTTATAAAGCATATTCAATATATCGAAGAGTTTGGTATGATTGTGATTGGAACAGACTCAAAAGGAATAGCCGTTTTGAAAAGAAAAAAAATTACTCCTATCAAACTGCTCAATAATCCAAGCCAGCAACGAACAGCTTATTATAATCAACTAGAGCTCGAAAATGAAATTATCTTAACTAATCAAGGACACTTATTATCAAAATCAAGCACCAAAAAGATCACAAGACCTATTGATGGTATTTTTGGCACAAGTCTTTACCAGACCTCCGATTCAAGTATTTGGTTTCAACAATTCAGTAAAAACAAAGAGGTTACTACTATTTCATCATATAATTATAAAACAAAAAATAAGAAAGAATATCCTGTTCCCATAACAGGAAACAACTTTGGCGTATGGGAGTCCAATAAAAATGTTTATATAGCTACAGACTGTACAATCGAAGAAATTTTACCGGAGAGAAAAACGCTTCTCACTATTCCAAGGGCAAACAGAACAAAGGCAGACCCCATCAGTGTAGTTAAAATCAACAATGAAACAGTGGCAATAGCCAGTTGCAATGGGCTAACATTTTATAATACAAAATTAAACACCACAGATACCATTTTAAAGCTACCCAATAACTGCGTTAGGAGTCTGCTCAAGTATAAAGACTATCTACTTATCGGCACTTATGGAGAGGGCCCCTATGTATACAAAATGGGTGGAACACTCAATA
>JBEDEC010000026.1:0-8933 GCA_041175905.1 Bacteroidota bacterium | reverse complement strand
AGTGGTGCTGTTAATAATTCCACTTTAACTGATCCAGCTCACGTTTATGTTAATCTGGGACCTTATAGTGTTAATCTAGAAGTCACTACCGCACAAGGTTGCATTCATGACACGACTATTGTATTAAATACAATTCATCCTCAACCGCAAGCCTCATTCACAACAGACTTCATAGACGTATGCGTAGGTAATCCATTTTTATTTACAAGTACTAGTAATGGGGCAGATGGTACAATCTCGCAATATCAATGGAGCATGGGTGATGGTTCGATAAGGACACTAAGTAGCTTCTCGTACACATATGCTGATACCGGTACCTATCAAGTGAGCCATTATATTGTAAATAATTTTGGATGTAGTAGCAATGTTGCTACAAAAACAGTGTATGTTAATGGATATCCTGACGCCGAGGCTGGACCGGATAAACTTATGTTGGAGGGTGGACAAGTGCAAATTACACCTCCTAATAATTACCCCATGCCTGTAACATTCGCATGGACACCTGCAACTTACTTGGATGATCCCACACGTCTCGATCCTATAGCTAGACCACCCGATGATATCACTTATTTACTTACTGTAACAACCAATAAAGGGTGTAGTGACACTAGTTCAATGTTTATTAAAGTTTTGAAAGATCCGCCAGTTCCAAACATTTTCTCTCCCAATGGCGATGGCATTCATGATACCTGGGTCATACCTTACTTAGACAGTTATCCTGGTTGTACAGTTGAGATTGTAAATCGTTACGGATATCTTATTTACAGGTCAATTGGGTATCCAACTCCTTGGGATGGAAAAGTGAATGGTAGAGATGTACCCGTTGGTACCTATTATTATGTAATTGATCCTAAAAATGGTCGTAAAAAGAAAGCCGGCTATGTTGATATAATTAGATAGAAATGAGACGTCTCTTTACCATACTACTATCATTTTTGTGTGTTAGCTTTTACGCAAATGGACAACAGCGTCCTCATTATACACAATATGTAATCAACCCATTTATTATCAATCCAGCTATAGCAGGAATAGATAATTATGGTGATTTAAAAGTTTCTGCACGTGATCAGTGGGTTGGTTTAAAAGGGGCTCCTCGCACTTCTTATTTAACTGTTCATGCCCCACTTGGTAAAAGTGATTATCGGTTAAGTTCAACCTCATTCGCTGTACCCGGTAATAACCCCAGAGGTAAGTCATATTGGGAAAATTATACGGCTGCTGCACCACATCATGGGGTAGGTCTTAGTGTTATAAATGACCGTACGGGAAGCTTTAATTTCTTGTCAGCCTCTGCTTCTTATGCCTATCATTTGGGTTTAAATCCCACCACCAATATATCCGCAGGATTATCTGCAGGTATTACTTCAATCAGAATTGATAGAACAAATCATGATTTTACAGGTTTTGGCGACCCTTCTGATCCTGCTTTTGGTTCCGTTTTGACTGGTGAATTACGTAAGATTAGACCACAGATGGCTGCAGGAATTTGGTTGTATGCACGAAGTTATTTTGTGGGCCTCTCTGCACAACAAATTATTCCTCAAACACTCAGTTTTGTCAATAATGACCCAACAATTTTGACTAAAAGTAAATTGGTTCCACACATGTTTTTGACTGCTGGCTATCGGTTTATGATAGGTGAGGATTTTAATGCTATTCCCTCCGTTATGATAAAGTATATCAACGGAAGTTCCCGCAATGGTTATCAGCCTGAATTTAATGCGAAAATCCAATACCGTGATATATTATGGATTGGGGGAAGTTACCGTTTTAGAGATAGCTATGCAGGAATGTTTGGCTTGAATATGGGTAATCGAATAACAGTTAGCTACTCATATGATCTGCCCATAAATTCGGATTGGATTAGAAACAATGGAGCTAATATCTTATCCCCATTTCATAATGGAACGCATGAATTGGTGATTGGAATACTATTGGGCAATAAGTATAGTGAGGCCTGTCCGCGTTGTTATTGAGGCTTTTTAGCGGCAATTAATCTATTTACATTTTCTACAAGCTGGAGCAATTCATCAAGTGTATTAGTGTAATATGATGAATGAATCGCTTCTGCCGCTAATTGAGCAGGCGAACCATTGTGTAAATATCCAATAAGCCGATCGGTAAGCGCCCTTGAAAGCGCCTGACGATCTACAATCGACCAATAAATATGTTTTCTTCCGATTTCTTTTCTAGAAACTAGACCCTTAAAAAACATTAATTGCATCAACTTTAATGTAGTGGTGTATCCTGTTTTTTTATAAAAATTAATTTGCTGGTGTACCTCGCGAACGGAAGCTTCATTCTTTTCCCAAAGAATGGATAAAATTTCTAATTCACTTTCTGTGGGTTTGAGTACTTCGCTGGACATCTTCATAGCAGCAGATTTGGTTTGTAAGCTACAACTTAAAGATTAAAAAAAAGCCCCGCTGTAGAAACAGCAGGACTTTTTGTAATGGTTATGATTAGCTTCTTAACAATTATCCTTAGGGCTCTTTGGAGTAAGGATAAAGGTACCGAATGGTTTTGTTGTATTATTAATACCTGCGGGTTGAGAAACGGGCGTCTGTTGTAAAGGTGTTGTGTCTTTATTGTCCAATTGAGCAAGTGTGGGAGCAATTACCAAAGAAACAATAGACATTAGCTTGATCAAAATGTTCATAGAAGGACCAGAAGTGTCTTTAAAGGGATCTCCAACTGTGTCACCAGTTACAGACGCTTTATGGGGTTCTGATTTTTTATAGAACATTTCTCCATTGATCTCAACACCTTTCTCGAATGATTTTTTTGCATTATCCCAAGCTCCACCAGCATTATTTTGGAACATTCCCATTAGCACACCACTAACTGTTGCTCCGGCTAAAAATCCACCTAGTGCCTCAGGGCCTAATAAAAATCCAATAAGCAGAGGAGACACAATAGTAATGGCACCAGGCAGCATCATTTTCTTAATAGAAGCTTCTGTAGAAATTGCTACGCATTTATCGTACTCTGGTTTTCCTGTTCCTTCCATAATGCCAGGAATTGTGCGAAACTGTCTGCGCACTTCTTCAACCATGCTCATGGCAGCTTCCCCAACCGCACGAATGGCTAATGAAGAGAAAAGAAGAGGAATCATTCCTCCTACAAATAAAGAAGCTAATACATCAGCTTTATAAATATCAATGTGCTGGTTATTAGGCATAGCCACCCCTACAAAAGCAGCAAACAAGGCTAATGCGGTTAAAGCAGCTGAAGCAATAGCAAATCCTTTACCAGTTGCTGCAGTAGTATTACCAACCGCATCTAATACGTCTGTTTTCTCACGAACATCTTTAGGTAATTCACTCATTTCAGCAATACCACCCGCATTATCTGCAATAGGACCAAATGCGTCAATAGCTAATTGCATTGCTGTTGTTGCCATCATACCAGCGGCAGCAATAGCAACTCCATATAAACCAGCAAATTGATAGGATCCAAAAATACCTGCAGCTAAAACTAAAATTGGTAAGAAGGTAGATTCCATTCCAACAGCCAATCCACCAATTACGTTTGTTGCATGACCTGTTGAAGATTGTCTGATTATGGATAGAACGGGTCTTTTACCCATTGCAGTATAATATTCTGTGATGATACTCATTAATGCACCAACTGCAAGGCCTACACCAATGGCACCTAAAACGCCCCATTTAGTAAATATGAAACCTCTGAGCTCCATTGCTTCAGGCAAAATATAATAGACAAGTGCAGCCGAAGCGATAGCAGTTAAAACTATTGAACCCCAATTACCCATGTTCAATGCTTTTTGAACATTGTCCGTATTTATACCAGCTGCATCACTAACGCGTACAAACCAAGTACCAACAATTGAGAAAAGTATTCCTACACCCGCAATTAACATTGGTAATACAATAGGGGAGTACCCACCTAAAATATCTGTGCCAAATACAACTACTGTCTGTTGACCTAATACAATTGTAGCCAATACAGTTGCAACGTAAGAACCAAATAGGTCGGCACCCATTCCTGCTACGTCACCAACATTATCACCAACGTTATCAGCAATTGTTGCTGGATTACGAGGATCGTCTTCAGGAATTCCAGCTTCTACTTTACCTACCAAGTCAGCCCCAACGTCTGCAGCTTTAGTATAAATTCCGCCACCTACGCGGGCAAATAACGCAATTGATTCAGCCCCCAATGAGAATCCAGTCAAGACTTCGATGGTACGAATCATTTCATCTGAATTAACAGCAGCATCTGGAGCAAATACCTGCTTTAAAATGATATAAAGTCCACCAAGACCAAGCACAGCTAAACCTGATACTCCAAGTCCCATAACGGCACCACCGGTAAAAGATACTTCTAGTGCTTTGCTAAGACTTGTGCGCGCAGCCTGTGCAGTTCTAACATTTGCCTTAGTAGCCACTTTCATACCAATATAACCAGCAGTTGCACTAAATACAGCACCCACAACAAATGCCACAGCAATTGACCAATGTGAGTGAGGATTAGTACTGGCCATGAGAGCCAAAAGGATTCCCACGATTACAACAAAATAGCCAAGGATCTTCCATTCAGCTTTTAAAAAAGCCATTGCGCCTTCGGCGATGTAATTGCTGATCTCTTTCATACGATCAGTACCTGCGTCCTGTTTAGAAACCCAATTAAACTTTACAAGGGTGTAAATCAAGCCGATCAGGCCAAACACGGGCACCAGATAAATCAGTTTTTCCATAAAATTTGTTTCAGCAGTTCGGTTTAATGTGATCTTTTAATGAAGAGGTAAAAGGTACTTTTCGTTCCATTTTACCGGCCGGCAAAGATAGGCATCTAGCCTCTAAATTGGAGCAATTCTGCCTATGTTTTTATGGGCATTTAGGCGAGAGTAGTTGGACCTTTAATTTCTGAAAATCAACTGTTTCCATGCAGCTCCTATAGAATGAATTAAATCGCTAACGCTCATTCCCTGTTCGGTGTGTTCTTGGGCAGCAATATCGCCAGCTAAGCCATGAAGATAGACCCCAATTTCTACAGCTAGTTCTGGGGGATACCCTTGCGCTAGTAAAGAGGTCAAAATTCCAGTAAGTACGTCTCCTGATCCTCCTCTTGACATACCAGGGTTTCCCGAAGTATTGAAAAGATGAATTCCTGTGGGACTGGCAATAAAACTATGATGGCCTTTTAAAACAATAAAAACGTTCAGCTCTTTTGCTTTTTGTATAGCTACCTGGATAGAGTCAAAATCATTTTCAGATGTGCCAAATAATCGATTGAACTCTCCAGGATGAGGAGTGAGAATAGAATGAGGTGGAATTTTTTTAAGCAGATTGGGTGTTACTGAGAGTATGTTCAGTGCATCCGCGTCAAGTACAATCGGACTTTTATATTTTTCTAATAGTGATTCTAGCATTTCAATCGTATCACTATTTTGTCCAATACCAGGACCTATCCCAATTGCATTAAAAGGGGAGAGATTGGTAGGAAAACTAGAAATATGTGATTCTTTTGAATCCATATTCACCATCGCTTCAGGTGTGCATGATTGAATAATTTGATACCCACAGGATGGAATTTGACATGTCAATAAACCAATACCCGCTTTTAAAGCACCTTGCGCTGCTAAAACTGCTGCTCCCATTTTTCCTACACTTCCTGCAATCAATAGACCATGGCCAAAATTTCCCTTGTGTGAAAACCGATTTCTTTTTTTTAGTAGCTGAACAATAGAATGTTTTTCGATTGTTTCAAATTGACTCTGTGTGTACTGGTAAAATGACGGGTGAAGTTTAATATCAAGTAAATGAACTTCACCAATTTTAGCGTCATTTTCAGCGAGGTAAAATGCCAATTTGCATGTAAAGCTGAGTGTGTAATTCGCTTCTATTGAAATATTATTTTTTGAGGATTGATCGCAAAAAAGCCCACTTGGAATATCGATTGATACAATTGGATTAGATGACAAATTAATCTGTTGCACGAGTTGTGCTGAGAGCCCCTCTAACTTGCGATTCAAACCTGATCCGTATAAGGCGTCAATAACGACAGCTCCTTCCCGGATCGGATAAATATGATTTTCACTTTGGATATATTGAATCTGCACAGTAGGATACTGGTGTAGTCGAGCAAGGTTTTGTTGAAAATCATCCGTACCAGGAAATCCAAATTCCAATATGTGAATTTGAACTTCTTTTCCTTTTTCTGCTAGTAACCGTGCAATTGCTAAACCATCGCCTCCATTATTCCCTTTACCACAAAAAATATTGAATGAGGAACATACAGAAAATTTCTCTTCGATCCAGTTTGTGCATTGAGCCGCAGCACGTTCCATCAATTCAATGGATTTGATGGGTTCTTCTCTAATGGTGTACTCATCCCAAGCACGAATCTCTTCTGCAGAAAATATTTTCATGGATTAAAGTTCCGAAATTCTGAAACGTAATCCATTATTCGTCCTCACCTAGAAATTCATTGTTATAAGGACCAAAAAGACCATATAAGCGGGTAGCAGTCGAGTAGATCTGACGATTAAACTTATTTCCAAGAATGACAATCGTCACCTTTTCATCCGTCAAGCGTGTAAATGCTGCGTTATTTCCATGCCACCTTCCAAAATGATAAACTACTTTTTTACCATTGCGAAGTAATTTTAACCGAAATCCCAATCCGTAATTATTTTGACCAGGCCTTTCAAAACTGTAGGGTGTAAAGGCAGCATTTAACAAAGAATCACCAACTAATTGTTGGGTATACAAAGCCTGATCCCATTTTAAAAGGTCTCTAGGGGTACTATAAATATTTTTATCTCCGTAGGTCAAATCCAAATGATCAAATGGCCATGAACGACCTGCATAGTCGTAGGAAGGTGTAGTACGGTTTGAATCAGCGGGTTGATAAACAAAGCTATTTTTCATTCCCAAGAAATTGAAAATAGCTTTTTGTAAGTAGTCCGGATACGAGAGACCTGAAACTTTTTCAAGTACACTTGCTAATAATAAATAGTTTGTGTTACAGTATTCGAAATGTTTATTAGGAGCTGCGTGACGCGGAGGTTTATTTTGGATAATGTAATTGATGATATCCGTATTTGTAAATCTATCCTTTGTAAGATTTGAAACCGGCGGCTCCATAAAATAAACATAATTCGGTAGTCCGCTTCGGTGATTCAGAAGATCCTTAATAGTTATATCCGGATAGGGCCACCCTATAAAAAAGGAATCGACCTTATCTGTAAGAGAAAGTTTATTGTCTTGAATCAGTTGAAGGATGGCTATGGCTGTAAATGTTTTACTCGTTGACGCAATATGCAATGAAGCGTTTTCATCTAATACATCCTTTTTTGTGGGTAGATCTTTGAAACCTTGATAGTTTTCATATAGAACATGCCCGCCTTTTGCAACTAATATGCCGCCATTGAAAGCACCTGGATATCGAAGTAATGTTTCATTGAAATAGGCTTGTATTTGCTTGGAAAGTCTATTTTTTTTCCACTGTTCTAGTTTCGACAAGGGTGGGGGAATATAGGGTAGCGCAGGAGAAACGGATGATTCATTCAGACTGCATGTAATCAAAAATGTCGTCAGTATGAATAAACAAACAAGCGTTAGGCGCATTCGAATTGGGATTTTTGAAATCGCTCAAAGGTAGGGACTCCGCCAATTTGGTAATATATTTGTTATATATGTCTACAGGCAACTTAACCAGCTATCCGAAAGAAAAGATTAAAATCTTATTTCTTGAAAATATAAGTGAATCGGCCGTCAAAAATTTCCGATCCAATGGTTATGTTCAAATTGAAAAAGTTAGTCGCGCACTTACAGAGCAACAATTAATAGAAGCAATAAAAGACGTACATATATTAGGTATCCGTTCTAAAACTACGATTAGCGAAAAAGTATTAACGGCAGCTAAAAAATTACAGGCCATAGGATGTTTTTGTATTGGCGTCAATCAAGTAGACTTACAAGCTGCTACCAAACGAGGAATAGCTGTTTTCAATGCTCCTTATTCAAACACAAGATCTGTTGCTGAATTAGTAATTGGAGCTTCTATCTTATTAATAAGAAGAATCCCAGAGAAGAATAAAGCAGCACATGCGGGGATATGGATGAAGGATGCAAAAAACAGCTTTGAATTACGAGGAAAAACCATGGGCATTGTAGGTTATGGCAATATTGGTAGTCAGGTTAGCATTTTGGCAGAATCAATGGGTATGCGGGTGCTTTTTTATGATGTTGAAAAAAAATTGCCTTTAGGGAATGCACAGGAGTGCCGTTCATTAAAAGAACTTGTGAGTGAGTCTGATATTGTGACTTTGCATATACCAGAAACAAAACAATCTAAGAACTTAATTGGCAAAGGGATCTTGCGCTCATTCAAAAAGGGCGCTATTTTGATAAATTATGCTCGGGGAGAAGTGGTTGACCTTGAGGCCTTATCCAAGGCAATTACAGAAGAATTAATTGGAGGTGCTGCAATTGATGTGTTTCCAAATGAACCTGAAAAAAATGGAGACCATTTTATGTCGCCCCTCCAAAATCTGGCGAATGTTCTACTAACGCCACATATTGGAGGCAGCACGGAGGAAGCACAAAAAAACATTGGTGAAGATGTTAGCTATAAACTCTTCAATTATTTGGAACGAGGAATCAGTTTTGGTTCTCATACTGTCCCGGCGTTGGCTATGCCTCCTCAAGAAGGCGCCCACCGTATTTTGCATATTCACCGAAATGTTCCGGGTGTTTTATCCGCAATTAACACTTCCCTTTCAAGTAATAATGTAAATATTGTCGGTCAATACTTGAAAACCAATGATTTAATAGGCTATGTTGTGCTAGATGTTGATCATAAATTGTCAGCAAAGGCCCAGTCGTTACTTAAAGACGTTCCCGCAACGATTAAGACCAGGCTTCTTTATTAGTCAATTTATTCCTATAATTTATATTATGTTAAAT
>JBEDEC010000025.1:0-28382 GCA_041175905.1 Bacteroidota bacterium | reverse complement strand
TTAGGTGAAAAGAAATAAAGTACGAATCGAAAAAGGTCTAACAATTCCCAACTTATCGAACGAAATCTTCTGGCCGAGTATTGAAGAGCGCCGTCCGGAAAAAGCTGTCTACAACCTAATACACCAATTGAGGGATCTTTTTGTAATTGAGCGACGGAGAGAGATATACTATCCTCTGTTAATAGCGTATCGCTATTCAATAATAAAATGGTATCCCCTTTTGCGTGTTGAATGCCTAGATTATTACCTCCTGCGAATCCCAGATTTTTTTTACTTTCTATTAACTTGATGGAAGGAAATTTTTCTAAGAAGTGAGAAGAATTTCTTTCTGTAGATGCATTGTCAACTAAAATGATTTCAAAAGGGACTCCTTTAGTGAATTTGAATACAGATGAGATACAATCACAGGTTAGCTGAAAGGTGTTATAGTTTATGATAATGACAGAAACCATGTTATCGATTAAACTGATAGGAAATTCCCATAAGTATTTTTGAAAAGACGCCTATTCGTAACACTGCGGGCGAAATACGCTGTTGAAAACGGACAATCCGAACTAAAAAAGAGGGAACCGATTGCCCATCGGCATATTCCTTTAATTGCCCTTCAGAGCGGATAGAGAGGTTACGGATCAAGCGCCACCATCCATCATAACTTATTATGCTGCGAAAAGTAGCCTGTCCATGCTTTTTATAATAATACAGCGCTTCAGGAATTTCTACCGAGGGTTCTCGAAAACAAGCATTAGTAACTTGTGAGTCATTATAGCTCATTGTTACAAGTGGCTGCGCAATGTAGCGACAGGAATAACGACGCATCATGCGTACATAGGCTTCCAAGTCTACTAACCACTTCAATTTTGGATCGTACAATTCTTGCATGCTTTTACGAAACAAAACAACACTAGGCGGGCCGATTAAATTATCACTGAAAAGCCGATAAGGATCCCTTTTGATTGATTGAAATGCAGGTATACTGATTGTCTTATTCTTTTTGGTTTGCGTTCGTTCATCAAATGAATAATATCCGGAAAAAAGGATGTCAGCTCCCTCATCTAACTGTGCCGCAAAATTTTCCAGCGCATACTTATCAGTGAAGTAATCATCATCATGCATGATTTTAATCCAATGACCGGAAGCATGTTTAATTCCTTCCATCCAATTTAGGGGCGTACCTAATGGTCTGGCGTTACGCTGGTAATGGATAGAAAACTTATAAGGCGTGTTAAAAAGCAACTCCTCATTATCGCGCGAAACTGAATCATCGGTAATGATTACCTCAAAGTCTTTAAATACCTGTTGCGCAATACTGTCCAGCAAGCGTTTTAAAAAATCTGGACGCTCATAAGCAGGTATGCAAATTGATAATAGAGGAGTCATCGGAGCTAAATTCGTAATTTTAGGGGATAGTTATTAAAAATGTTATCCATCCCTTTTTTACAGAACCTTCTAAAAGGAATAAAATATAGGCTACAGCGGCGAGGAGACAAGCATTTACAAGGACTCTCTGTTGGCTGGTTGCAACAAAAGTATTTGAAGCACTTGCCGGGTGGCAAAATGCGCTCGATTAAACTGTTTGGACAACTGTTTTTTTATGAGGCCCCCCAGGAACTTTTACACGGCCTACAGGAAATATTTTTAGAGCAAGTATATCGACAAACACTCGCCAACAAGCCAACCATTATTGACTGCGGAGCAAACATTGGACTCAGTGTTCTATATTTTAAGCGACAATTTCCAGAGGCAACCATTATAGCATTTGAGCCCGATCCGCAGAATTATACCCTCTTACAAAAAAATATAGAATCTTATAAACTACAAGACATCCAGTGTAATCAAGCTGCAGTTTGGATAGAAAATACTACAATCACTTTCGCTGCTAAAAAAGGAATGGCAAGTGGAATTAGTTTGAATGAGAGTGAAAATTGTATTCAAGTGCCTGCCGTTCGTTTAAAAGAATATCTAAATCAAAAAATAGACTTTTTAAAAATAGATATTGAGGGTGCTGAGTGGGAGGTTTTAAATGACTGTGCATCTGAACTTAAAAATGTCCAGCACCTTTTTGTAGAGTACCACGGCATCTTTAAGGAACAAGAAAAATTAACTGAAATTCTTTCGCTACTACAACAAGCGGGTTTCCACTATTATATTCGAGAGGCGGCTCCTATTTTCACGCACCCATTCCAACAAAAGAATTCAACCCATCCGTACGACCTACAGCTGAATATCTTTGCCTTCAGAAAATAAAAGGCTACTTAATTTGCTCTAATTTTTGAAGAAATACCCGGATTGCTTCTTCCTTTTCTGGGCTTAGTCGATAATCAATATTTTCAGTGTAATACTGATAAAGATCATATTGGGTCACCTGTTGATTTGTAGCAACCACCTCTTTCAATTGAGTAAATCCTACTCCATTGGCTTCATCAAAAAGAGTAATAAATTCCTTAGAAAGTGGCACAACTGAAGCCCAAACAGCAAATACAAAGGGAAGATTACTGAAAGTCTTCCAAGCTGCCCCAAGATCATAGATATAGGGAAAATGAGGACGCGCCTCTAATGCACGATCACCTATGATAATACCAGCTGTTGACGCTTTTATTTCATCAATATACCCCTCATCTACGGCTGGAATGAATTCCACTTCTTTTTTCCAAAACTGTTTAAATAGAAGGCGAGCTAATTGTACAGAGGTTCTACTTTGATAATCAAGAACCACACGCGTTACCTTTTCAATTGGCTGCTGACTAAACAAACAGACAGAACCAACTTCTCCATTCGTTGCAATACAATAAGAACCCACTATAGAATGATCTGGAATCGTTGGGAGTGCCGCAACTGGAACCAAACCCAGATCTATTCCTTTTTTTGCCAATAAAGTGGCAATATGAGCGGGATAATCTTCTATCAATTCAATTTGACCTGCTTCCTGTAATTTTCGTAACCCAACTAATAAAGGCTTGGTGTTTAAATAATTAACAATACCTACCCGTATCTTCTCCAATTGAATTAATTTTACGGGGGCAAAGTTAGGCCTAACAACGATGGTAATCTAAATTATCCATGGAACTAAACACACTAAATGCTATTTCACCAATTGATGGACGCTACTATGCTCAAGTACATCAATTAGATGAGTTTTTCTCTGAATATGGACTTCACAAATACCGCGTCTGGGTTGAGGTGGAGTATTTGTTAGCTCTGGAAAAAAGGAAGTTTTTTTCATTAACTACTGCAACAAAAAAGAAATTAAAATCACTCATAGAAGAGTTTTCGTTTGAGGATGCTGCAAAGATCAAACAGATTGAAAAGACCACAAACCATGACGTGAAAGCAGTAGAGTATTTCATCAAAGAAAAATTAAAAACCTGGGGAGCTGAGGCGCAACTTGAATGGGTTCATTTTGGACTCACTTCACAAGACATCAACAACACCGCTGTGCCACTTGCTTGGAAACACGCCATTGAGTACGAATACCTTCCTAATTTATTAAACTTAAAAACAGAATTACAATTATTGGCTGCAAAATGGATTGATATTCCTTTACTAGCTCGTACACATGGCCAGCCAGCCTCCCCTACGCGTCTAGGTAAAGAAATCGCCGTATTTGTCGAAAGACTTCAGGCGCAAATTGAGCAGTTTATTGGCATTCCATTCACGGGCAAATTTGGTGGAGCCACAGGTAACTTCAATGCCCATCACGTTGCTTTCCCCAAAACAGATTGGATAAAGTTTGGAAATGAATTTTTATCCAACCTTGGATTAACTAGGCAGCAACACACGACTCAAATTGAACATTATGATCAATTGGCTGCGCAATTAGATACCATGCGCAGAATCAATACAATTTTAATTGACTGGTGTAGAGATGTATGGACCTACATTTCATTAGAGTACTTTTTACAAAAAACTAAAAAAGGGGAAGTAGGGTCCTCTGCTATGCCTCACAAAGTAAACCCTATCGATTTTGAAAATGCGGAGGGGAATTTAGGATTAGCCAATGCGATTTTTGAACATCTCGCTAACAAACTTCCCATCTCAAGGCTACAAAGAGATCTTACGGATTCTACTGTATTAAGGAATTTAGGAGTTCCTGTAGCGCACACGTTGATTGCATTTCGTTCGATTGAAAAAGGAATTAGTAAATTATTGCTTAATGATGCAAAAATTTACGAAGACCTCGATTCAAATTGGGCCGTGGTTGCCGAAGCGATACAGACAATTTTACGTCGGGAGAAATATCCAAATCCCTATGAAGCACTAAAAGAATTGACAAGAGGGCAGCGAAAAATTGATCAAAAAACAATACATCGCTTTGTTGATTCTTTAAAAATATCAGCTGCGCTTAAAAAAGAATTAAAACAAATCACACCACATAACTATACGGGTGTGCATGCGCCAATCAATTAAAAATTATCGGTGAATCTCACTGGTAAAATGAAACTGAATATCAGCATTATTTGATATTTCAGTATTTAAGAACCACTCACTTTGAGCTAAGTAAACCGGATTTCCATCTTTATCCACTCCGGCATTAGCCTGTTTGAAGCGAAGAAAATCTTCTAAAACAGTTTGCTTTTCAGTGGTTAACCAACAAGCCTTGTAAAAAGGTAACGCATTAAATACTACAGAGGCTCCATATTCGTGCAAAAGACGATATTGAATAACCTCAAATTGTAACTCCCCTACACAACCAATAATCTTTTTAGTTCCCCCAAATTGCGTAAACAATTGCGCTACTCCTTCGTCAGTCAACTGTAGTAAACCCTTTTCTAATTGTTTAGTTTTTAAAGGGTCTTTGTTGACAACTTCTTTAAAAATCTCGGGAGAGAAGGAAGGGATGCCCGTAAAATAGAAATCTTCCCCTTCTGTAAGCGTATCTCCTATTTTAAAATTACCTGTATCAAATAAGCCTACCACGTCGCCTGCATAGGCATCTTCAATAATACTCTTATCCCTTGCCATGAAGGAATAAGGATTACTGAAACGAATATCCTTATCTAATCGAACATGATGATAATATTTGTTTCGCTCAAATTTTCCAGAACAGATTCGCAAAAAAGCAATTCGGTCTCGGTGCTTGGGATCCAAGTTGGCATGAATTTTAAAGACAAAGCCCGTCATTTTCTCTTCTTGGGGTTGCACTACTCGTACAGAGGTCTGACGCATTTGGGGAGTCGGAGCAATGCGAATGAATGTATCTAACATTTCACGCACGCCAAAATTGTTAATTGCACTACCAAAGAATACAGGCGCAACCTTACCTTTTAAATAACGTTCTACATCTAATGCACCGTGTACGCCGTCTATTAGTTCAACATCTTCACGCAGTACTGCAGCGTCTTTCTCACCCAGACGCTCCTCTAGTGTTGCATCCTGCAGATCCGTAATGGTAAGGTTACCTTCATTTCCCTTTGTTCCAGCTTGGAATAATAATAAGTTTTTCTGTGCGATGTTATATACCCCCTTAAAATCCTTTCCGCTATTGATGGGCCAAGTCATGGGGTGAAGCTCAATTGATAATTCCTTTTCTACTTCTTCCAAAAGATCAAAACGATTTTTTCCATCCCTGTCCATTTTATTGATGAAGAGGATAACCGGCGTATCGCGCATCCGGCAAACCTCCATCAATCGACGTGTCTGCTCTTCTACCCCGTTCACACTATCTACTACCAGTATGACACTATCCACTGCAGTCAGTGTACGAAATGTATCCTCAGCAAAGTCCTTGTGACCAGGTGTATCCAATAAATTGATTAACGTTCCATTGTACTCAAAACTCATAACCGAGGTAGCGACCGAGATACCCCGCTGACGTTCAATTTCCATGAAATCGCTGGTCGCGTGCTTTTTAATCTTGTTACTTTTTACAGCCCCTGCCACTTGGATTGCACCACCAAATAAAAGGAACTTCTCGGTCAAAGTAGTTTTACCTGCGTCGGGGTGAGAGATGATGGCGAATGTGCGCCTTTTTGCTATTTCGCTTTGATACTTCATGGTTGCCGCGCAAAGGTAAGCCACCCCTTGTATTTACCGCTTGTCAATTTGTTGGGGAATGGCAAAAAAATGAATCTACATTTGCATATGCTCCGCAGAACGATAGAGATCATTTCCAGCAGTTTCAAAATGGCTATCCAGGAACTTTGGAAGAACAAATTAAGGACGTTTTTGTCCCTCTTTGGCATTACTATAGGTATCTTCTGCATTATTGGCGTACTAGCCACGGTGAATAGTTTGGAACAGAACATTCAAAATGAAATAAAATCATTAGGGAACAACACCATCTACATTGATAAATGGGAGTATAGCGGTGGTGGGCCAGACTATCCTTGGTGGAAATATGTCAAAAGACCTTCTCCCCGCTATGTTGAAGTACAAGAGATCAAAGAAAGAACAAGCACCGCTCAATTTGTCGCATTCCATATTCAAATCAACAACTCGGTTGAGTTTGCCGGTAATCAGTTGAGCGGTGTAAATATTCACGGCATCAATGAAGACTTTGAAAAAATTCAATCTGTAGAAATCTCAAGTGGTCGCTCTATCGCCGAAAGGGAATTTGAAAACGCAGCGAATGTTGGCGTAATTGGAAACGAAGTAGCCGAAAAATTGTTTGGTAACCCTGCCCTAGCTCTAGAAAAATTCATAGAAGTAAGAGGAAAGAAAATTCTGGTAATCGGAGTTGTAAAAAAACAAGGCAAGAGCATGCTTGGAGATGGAGGTTGGCAATTTGATAACAGCCTTTTTACCCCCTATCGCTTTGCCAGAACCTTTATGAATGAGCTCAGAGCTGATCCATTGATTATGGTACAAGGGAAACCTGGTTTTAGCAGTAAAGCTGTTAAAGATGAATTAGCCGGTTCAATGAGAGCAATCAGAAGACTTTCGCCCACACAAGAAGAAAATTTTGCATTGAATGATATCAATGATTTTAGTAAAGTAATTGGTGACATTTTTGTCAATGTAAATATTGGCGGATGGGCCATTGCTACGCTCTCCTTAATAGTGGGAATGTTTGGAGTTGCCAATATTATGTTTGTAACAGTAAGAGAAAGAACCAGTCAAATTGGACTTAAAAAAGCAATTGGAGCAAAAAGTGGAGTAATCCTAACAGAATTCTTACTTGAATCTTCCTTTTTATGTATCATCGGAGGTATCATTGGACTTTCGCTTGTATTTATCCTGACACAGATTCTTACAAATGCACTTAATTTTCCCGTCTTCATTTCTTCCTCTAATATGTTTCTTGCAATAGGAATCTGCATACTGGTTGGCGTTATTGCAGGATTTGTGCCCGCCCGTCAAGCCGCAAAAATGGATCCGGTAGTTGCGATTAGAAGTAAATAAAGCAGCCATAGTTTCCTATTTTTGCATTCATGCCTGTTCGCATTTTGGCCATAGAATCTTCGTGTGATGAAACCTCCGCGGCAATCTGTGAAGACGGAAAAATAACTAGTAATATCATTGCCAGTCAAAAAATTCATGAACAATATGGTGGAGTTGTACCCGAGTTAGCTTCAAGGGCCCATATGCAAAATATTGTTCCCGTAGTTGACGCAGCACTTAAAAAAGCTTCACTTACACTTGAGAAAATTGATGCGGTTGGCTACACCCAAAGCCCCGGTTTAATTGGATCGCTTTTAGTAGGAGGACAGTTTGCCAAATCTTTATCCTACTCCAGAAATATCCCACTGATTGCTGTGCACCATATGCAGGCGCACGTGCTGGCTAATTTAATCGCCGACCCTGCTCCCAGTTTTCCTTTTTTGTGTATGACGGTCAGTGGAGGACACACTCAAATTGTATTTTGCGAGTCTCCCTACTCGATGAAAATAATTGGTGAAACAATTGATGATGCAGCAGGTGAAGCCTTTGACAAATCTGCAAAATTATTAGGACTCCCTTATCCTGGCGGCCCATTAATTGATCACTATGCAGCAAGTGGAAACCCCACCCGATTTAATTTTCCCAAACCACAAATTGAAGGACTCAATTTTAGTTTTAGCGGACTAAAAACTTCTATTCTATACTTTTTAGAACATGCAGGAAAAACATTTTCCTACAAGCCTGAATTGAAGGTTTCTACACTTGAAAAAGACCAATTCATTCAAACTAATCTCAATGATCTTTGCGCTTCTATCCAACATAGAATTATTACGATTCTTTTAGAAAAGTTGAAAAAAGCAGCAGATGAAACGGGGATTAAATCAATTTGTCTTGCTGGAGGCGTCTCCGCAAACAGAGGTCTACGTCAATCCTTTAATGAGTTAGCCCTTGCTGAAGGTTGGCAACCTTATATCCCTTCATTTGAATATTGCACAGACAATGCAGCCATGATTGCCATTACAGCTTATCATAAATTTTTGGCAAAGGACTTTACTCCGCTAAGCCAAACCTCAAGCGCAAGGGCTAACTGGTAATTTACAATGGCAAGCACTTCTTTTGCATTCAAACAGTTTACCATTGAGCAGGATCAATGTGCAATGAAAGTCACAACAGATGCCTGTCTGTTTGGAGCTTGGATTTGCCGAGAAATGGCCCCATATAAAAATGAATCCTTACAGATTTTAGATATAGGTGCAGGAACTGGACTACTCACATTAATGCTGGCTCAACAATTTAACCCAGCCACCATTACGGGTGTTGAGCTGGACATAAAAGCGGCAGAGCAAGCCCAAGTCAACTGCGATCAATCTCCCTGGAGTAATTGCACCAAAATAGTAGAGGGTGATATACTTAGCTTCACTTCTCCTTCTACCTATGACCTTATTATTAGCAATCCTCCATTTTATGAAAACGACCTAAAAGCAACCTCACTTGAAAAAAATTTAGCCTTTCATGATAATGGTATCAAACTAGGACAACTCCTGATTCGCATCAACGAATTATTAAAACCCGGTGGCCTATTTTTTCTTTTGCTACCGCCAAAAAGGGAGGCTGATTTACTGCACTGGTGTGAGTTTAGTCAACTTAGCATACAAGCTAGCTGCCACCTACGATCCACAACAAAAAAACCAATTAGCAGGGTGTTTTACAGAGGCTGCAAATCAAGTAATTTCTCCTCAAGGATTGCTGATCAAACAGAATTGATTGTACAGGGAAATAACAAAGGTTATTCAGAAGAAGCTTATCATTTGTTAGCTGACTATTATCTTGCCTTATAGTTTCAAAGCCCAGCATATTCTCTCATATACTCATAAGGCGCATTTAGCTGACCTGCCTTTAACATCGTTGCATGATTTAACGTAATGGAGCCTTCTTTCAGTAGGAGATCTTCCAGAATGAATTTGATCAATTGCTCACCAAAATAGCGACTGGCATCGCGTGGTAACTCATTGGGCAGATTACCTACTGCAACCACATCTATAGACCCGTCCTGATAAGGCATTGTTTTTTTGATTGAAATTCTATCTACTCCATAGACAGGATCCTCAATGGTTTGATCCCCTAAATTAATTGGAACGGAGCCGTATGCATCATCAGTAATGTCGGAAATGGTTACAATCCTAAAATCATCCGCTTGCACGTCATTTTCATCAAATAATCGTTCCATCCCAGCTTCCCAATAAATACCATTTAATAAAATATCTGTTTTAGATAAATAAGGCTTGAAAATGCACGAATAGGCAGTATGATTCGCATGAAATTCATCCCGACGGTATTGACCGGTTTGACGATTTCGATAAAGGTCTCCTCCCTTTAATTGTGTATAGACAGGATAACTAAAGACTTTTTCAAGATACTCGTCAGGTTCAACTTCTCGGACACCCATTAAGTTCAGGACTTCCATCACCCCATGTGCCACGCGCCCTGAACCCGTTACAGCAATTCGAATTGGGGGGACCTTTAACTCAAAATAACTATGAATTAACTCCCTGAAATCCTTATACTTATAAACTCTATCTAAATTAAATAAGCCGGTTCTTTTTCCATAGGCCATAAGCCCATTATGAGCTCCGACAACGCCTGCAAAAAAGCCAAATCCAATTATGCGTTGACCATCGTCATGTTCCAGACACTCGTAATCAATCAGCGTGATTCTCTTTTGAACCATTGCCCTAAAAAGGGCCTGATTATAGGGCTGTAGTTTTTTAGTATGTGAAAAAAATAAATAGGTTTTATCGGCAAGAAGACACTGCACGGGCACTTCTTTAATGCCAAATAAAATGTCCGCCCCCTCTAAATTTTCAGTTAAAACAGCCCCTGCTCGCTCATATTCCAAATTACTGAAACAGCGAGTAGAAGATGGTTGTACAAAGATAGATAGCCCTGTAAAGTTCTTTAACAGCCACTTACACTGTGCAGGAGTCAAAGCAACCCGATTATCTACTGGAATTTTCTCTTCTCGTATGATTCCAATCCTAGCCATAACAATACCTTTGCAATCGTTAAGCAAATGTAAGCCTGCGCATGTCCTCTCCCATCAACTATTTTGATCTATTTGAAATCCCAACGCAATTTTCAGTTGACACGCCCCAACTAAAAAAGAAATTTCTTTTGCTGAGCAGAAAGTATCACCCAGATTTTTTCACCCAAGAAGATGCTGACGCACAGCAGGAAGCGATAGAGATGACTTCTCACGTCAATAAAGCATGGCAAATTTTTCAAGATCCCTTACTTACCCTACAATACGCTTTGCAACTTTTAGGAGCTATTAAAGAGGGAGATAACCCTACTCTAGCCGCTGATTTTTTACAGGAGATGATGGAGATTAATGAACTGTTACTCTCAAATGATCCTGAAGAAATTAAACAATGCAGTACCCAGCTAGACGCTATCGAAGCTAGCTTACTAATTGAGGTTAAAAACAGCATTGAAAACGGAAATGCAGCATCTGTAAAACCTGGCGAACTTGAAAGGATCAAAGACTACTATTACAAAAAAAAATATATTGATCGTCTAAGAAAGAGGCTAGAGCAAATGGGTCACTAAATTTCTATTTTCCCTACATTTGCAATCCCCCGCCCGGGTGGCGGAATTGGTAGACGCAGCAGACTCAAAATCTGCCGTTCGCAAGAATGTATCGGTTCGACTCCGATCTCGGGCACAGACGCCTCTCTAAGAAAATTAGAGGGGCGTTTTTCAATTTAGGTCCTGACTAGCATCATTGAATTGCTGATTGTATGCAACTAGCTTGCCGAAAATCTAGTCAATGAAAAAGTCTCTAGCATTAGCACTATTTATTTTAGGATTCATACACCTAGTTACTGCACAACAACCGGAAAAACAAGCTGGAATTGCGGTAAGACCAGTAACGCTTGAATATTCTTTAAAGTCATCAAAAACTGGAACCCAAAAAGTAAGCATAACGAATGCACTTAATGAAAAAAAACAATTTGTCGTCTATGTTTCAGATTGGCGTCGGGATACCACAGGGGCGCATGTTTATACAGAACCTGGAAAAGACCCTCGTTCCTGCGCAGCGTGGATACAACTTAGCAAAAACTTCTTTGAACTAAATCCAGGGGAGACAGAAGAACTAATTGTAACTATGAATCATCCAGCAGATTCAACACGAGATAAACAAATGAGCTGGTGCATGTTGTTTATAGAAACCATACAAGAAAAAATGATAACCGACACCATAGGTGTTACTACAACCATCACCAATAAATTTCGTGTTGGTGTTCATGTCTATCAAAATCCTCCTGGTGAATTAAAAAAAGAAATCAAGCTTTTATCATTTAATCAGCTTGATACTGCACATAGAGCCTATCGCATCACCTGCCAAAACGAAGGCGAGACACAACTCCAATGTGCCAGTTATTTAGAAATCGTTTCCATAGAAAATGGCAAGAAGATAAAAATAGAACCCAAAGAATTTCCTTTATTCCCAGAACAAACAAGATTTATAGATTTTGAAATACCCACGCAACTAGCCGCAGGAAAATATATAATTACAGCCATTATTGACGCCGGCTTAGATTTGGCATTAGAGGCAGCGCAATTACAAATTGAAATACACTAATTAGATCGATACCTAATTTCCCTTTTTTTCTCTCGTAGAATAAACTCAACTTTCCCAAGTGTTTCATGCTGAAGATCAACCTCAAATGATGACTGTACGGGACGTAAAACACCAGTAAATGCTTCTTCGTTAAGATAAACGCTGTAATTACCTGATGGGAGCGGCAAGTAAAATCGCCCTGTGGAGTCTGTGATAGTTGTAAATTTTTTCCCCGCCTTATCGAGGATATTAATCAAAATATTATCAGGAGTAAATTTCCTAGTTGAATATGGATCTAGTTCAATTGTTACCCGTCCACTAATTGCATGGCCTTTTCGTAAGGGCAAAAACACCTCTTTAGAACGATCCAAATAGACGACTTGATTGATTACAGAAGAAACTAAGCCCTTTGCCAACGGACTAGGCTCCAGCGTGATGGAATAAATACCTGTATCCGCATTAAGCAACTGAAAACTACCATTATAATCTGTTAGAAATCTGGATTGATTGACTTTGTATCGAAGTTGTGGCACTGGCCTTTCTCCGTCATCCAATACATTATTCCCATTTAAATCTTCAAAAGCATTTACTTTTAAATTATGATACCTCCGCTTAAAAAAATAGGGAATTTTAAGCTCTTTTCGAATAGAGAGCGAAACAAATGGAAAACTGGCTGCCACAATTCTATTAGTTTTAGTAGCAGAGATCGGAATACTTCCATTACATTGAATCTGCCAATCGCCCTTACTATTTCGATAGAAAAAAGAAAAACCAAGCCCATGAATTTCACGCTTATCAAATAAGGATTTAGAGTAAGAGTATCTTAGAACAGTACGAATTTTATTGAATAAATCCAGATTTACGTAAGGAGACAATAAAAGCGTTTGGTTATAACGAATAAATATTTTAGTGAGGCTGTCACGCAATAAAGGAACCTGGACATAAAAACCTCTAATCCCGAATTTTCCCTTTCTAAGATCAAGTGAAGTATTAGTCAGCCAAACTTTTCGATCCACTGTTTTATTTGCAGCATATCCAGAAATTGTACTGAATTGAATACTTAGTTTTGACTTTGTACGCCAACTAAAAAAACCTTCGCCAAATAAATAGTTGGGCACCTGAGAAGCAGTTTGCCCCGTTTGTTTTAACCACCCTACACTGAAAGTACGGCTGTTAAGCGACCGATTTGTCCCCAGCCTCATTCCTGCTTTTTCGATGTTAAAAGTAAAAGCATCAGATAAGTAAATAGTATCAATTAAAAGAGAACTTGTGTTATGATTATATAAGTAAAATAAACCTATAGATCGATTGAACTTACTTCTTCTCAACTCATACTGATGTAATCTAAATCCTTTATTTAAACCAGGATAGCTTTTTTGAAAAATACGTGCCTCGCCACTAAACTCCCATTTTTTTAAACGATAGTTAACTAGTCCCCCTAGTCCCCAACCCAGATCTCCACTATGAAAAACACGAATTGTCTTAAAATCCTCCCAACCAGCTCCCCAATTAATACGCACATTCACCACCTCTTTCTTTTGCCAAAAAAGCTCATTATAAAGCAAATAACCATGAACACCTTTGATGCGATCAGGATTCAAATGCAACTGGTGTGTATAAGTAAGCCCACGATGCTGATGACGAATTGAAAATTGAAAATTATTATTTGAATAAACCTGTGATTCTCTATGTATAATTCCTCTAAATCCTAACTCAATATTTGGGGAAGGCCTGTACGAGAATCTACATCCGTCGCCATAGGCAAAAAAATGTGTAGATTCAGATAGTAGACCGAGACCAACTGAAACTTTACTTTTCTCTAGCTCGACTAAAAATATATTTCGCTCAATGGTTTTTAGCTGCCCAAATGTACGTGTGCGAAACAAAAAGCTAAGACTTCCCTCTTTTAGGGGAAATAATAAGCGAGCTTCGGAAAAATGATAAATACGCTTTTCGACCAAAAAAACACCCGTTTCAATAGTTAAAGGGAATTGTTTAAACGCAGAGGGGTGGACTTTCCGCTTTGTATAACGACGATTAATTTCTATAGGTAACGCTTTAATTAGTCCGGAAGAGTCCGAAACTTGAATTTGTAATCGGTACTGATCCTCCTTTGTGAAATGAGAAACAGATAAGGGAACTTTCAATAATGTATCCACTCCTGGCATCAATGGAGGTATTTTTAATTGCGCAAGAGGCAGTGTACCCATTTTTGCAGAAAGATGATACACTCCGATTGTACTTCCCAAATTCTTGACTTGAATTGCAACAGCTGTAGACAAACTTGAATCAGACAATTCTATCTCTGAATTGTCACCCAAAACCTGAAAATCGTTAATGGTGGGCCCCTTGATATGAAAAAATGTATCAACTATACATGATTGCAAGGAGTCATAGATCCTAACGCTTACCCTGCACCAATAAGCAGAAGCTACCCGCGTCCGCACTAATGTTATAGGGAGTAGTAAAGCATGTAATCCAGTTGACTTCAAATCAAAGGTTGAACTCCCTAGTACTTTCCATCCAATGGGTGGAAAAATCTGGAGAGATCTTGAGGAACTCAATAGATTTGCTTCATTTATTTTTAATGAAGTATATAAAAAATAGGAATCTTCTTGACATTCAAGCGAATCAGTAAAGCTGATAATTGACAAAGATTGCGATTGGCAAAAAAGAAAAGGAGCCCAAAAAAAATAAAAGAGCAGGAAGCCGGAATAGGAATAGCGGAGGAGATTCCTTTCCATCAAAAATGATTTGATTCATAAAAAGAGGGTTGCCCACCTCTTACCTGTAAGAGTGGGCAACCCGAAATGTAAAGTCTTATAGCTGTGTTGCAGTGACAATTACACCCAACGTATAAGCACCACCGGTATAATTCCAACCTGGTTTCGCTCTCATCTTAAGTGCAAAAGGACGTGCAGCACCAAAAGTTCCTCCTGTAATAACAGGCGCACTAGTAGTGCTTAAATCGTTCCATAAAGAAGGAGTGGCATTAGTACCCCCCGTTCCATTACTAGAAAGATTATACTCAAGAACACTACATGGCATCACGTTATTACCTGTTCCTGTTCCCATATATGCAAATGTTGGCGTAGCTGATTTAATAGCCACATTAAAATTGCGATTAGAGAATACAAGAAAAGGAGTAGAGGAGTTCCCATAAATATCCTCAAGAACCTGACCGGAAGGATTCAGATAGTCCAAGGCATCATGAAAATGAGCCTGGACAAAATCAGCTGGAGGGATCATCAAGATAACATTGTCCAACTGTAAGCGTGAAATGATTACAGAGGCATCTGATGCCGGCTGTGCACTGGCAATTGCAAAACTAAATGCTGCCAGCAACGAAAAGAATAAACGTTTCATTGAAATTTGTTTGAAATAATTAAAAATTGTTTGCTTGTGATTCGAATCTGTTCAACGTTGATAGATGCAATATGAATGAATAGATAACGAAATAAAATGACAAGCATCAAAGAAAGAACTATTCTTTACACGTCAAAGGGGTGAGAAAATATTTCATACGTGATTTTAATCAAGTTCTATTGTAATCAACCAATACAAAACAAGAGATCAATTGAAAAAACGATATACATCTCGCGTAAAAGAAACACCACCCCGCTTTGAAGGGTGAGCCAATGTATAAATAACAAAAACGGGTATGGGACTACTTATCTTCTTATATATCGATTTTTGCTCAAGCAAACATGATTGTAATAAACTCGTATCAATTTTATCATTCAACAACAAATGGCCCAACAAAAGTGGCTCCTCAATTCTTATACAACCATGACTCAAAAATCGATATGCCCGCAAAAAAGAAGCCTTATTATTGGTGTCATGAATATACACCCCATAGGGCGAGGAGAACTCCAACTTTAAAACACCAAGTGCGTTGTCACATCCTGTCGACTGACGCAATGTGTATGGGAAATACTCACTATTCATTTTTCGCCAATTAATCGTATCGGCATCCAGAAGAAATCCCTTTCTATCAATAACCTGCATATTTTGCTCTTGAAGCCATGATCGATTACGTTTTATTTTAGGCAAAAATTCTTCAACTGCAATACTCATGGGAACGTGCCAATAGGGATACAAAACAAGCTGATCAGTCCAAGATGCAAAAAAAGGAGTAGGCGTAGAAGGCTTCCCAACTATTGCTCGCATCACAAGCGAATCAACCCCCTTAACAACATACCTTAATTCAGCACTACCGATGTCAACAATAAGGTACCGAGGCTGCTCCAATTGATCGATCCAGTTGTACACGTCCAAAGCGTGTTTTAGCCAGTTTAACGTATCACGATCAACTTTAGCGGAAGATCGTTTGAAAAGGAGCAAGCGGCGCTGGTACTCATCATAAAGCATTTTAGTACTAGTTCCTGTTGGACGGGTGAGAGCTGAAAAAAAAGATTCAAGATCAGAGGCGGTTTTAACAAGAGAAAGCTTGTCTCGTAAAGTGAGTATTTTTTTATCTAGTATCGGCTTTGAAACCGCATCAAATGTAAACCAAGGTTTAACCGAAGTGGGATCTATTAATTCCTCTGTAATCAACAAAGCCGATTTAAAATATATAGATTGAGCCCATTGAGTTGAATCTGCAAACAATGAATTTCTCATTTCAAAACTATGATATGGCTTCTTGATTAAACCCTGCTCATAAAATCTATTAGCTAAGTCAATCACCTTTTGTTTTAGTAATTGGTCTTGCGAAAAAACATAGAGCGGCAGCAGAAAATAAAAAAGAAATAAGGCAAGTTTATTTTTCATAGCCCCAAATACGTCTTACAAAATACGAAAATGAACTAGCCGACCAGCCTTGCATCCGGCCACGCTGTATTACCACACTATTATCAGCAGATGTACTCAGATAGTAATAAAACACAAATGGCGCAGCAGGGTTCGCCCATCCCATTATTTTACCGAATCGAAGATCATTAAAAATAATAGTGTCCCTAGCTTGCTGTAATGCATAATACCCTTTTGAGAACCTTATTAAATGGGGAATAGCCTCTTGGGTGGTTGCCAGCGGCAATAGATGTACTTGTTTTTGAATATCAAATAAATCAATTGAATCGGATAGATTAAAAACTGAATAATACCCCAACTGAAACGAATCATCCTTCTTACTTACTATATACCACAACCAAGGATTGAAAGGAGTAGGCGTTGAAAAATAATTTTCATATTTATCAACTCTTCTATTCAAGTTATCATTTACAACCGCGTCAACCTGCCACTTTAAGAATAAAACATAGAGTAAATAAAGACCACTCAATACTAAAGCGCATTTTGCAAGAACTGGTCGGTTTCTAACAGAAACCTTTCCAATTAACAATAAAATAAATGTAGCTAACAAAGGAAATGTAAAAAAAGGATCGGCAACAAATAAAACATTAAACGCAAAACGAATATGACTAAAAGGCTCAAGCCATCCAGTTCCATAAACGTTCATAGAATCAATTAATACATGAATAAGCAACTCAATGAAAGAAAATATTAACCACCCCTTTCTAGATAATCCGGTGCCCCACCCCACTCTTTTACTCAACTCCGACCAAAAAAGAGATAAAAGAACTACAAATAAAAACGAATGTGTAAATCCCCTATGTGCCAACAAATCTTCTGCGGGACTTAACCAAAATCCTGCTATAAAATCTACATCGGGAATCGTTTGTAAAATTGCCCCAGCTAACCAAGCTTTCTTTCCTAATTTCTTTCCTGCGATCACCTCGCCTACGCAAGCGCCTAATACAATATGGGTTAAAGAATCCATTCGTTTCAATTAGGATCTACATCAATAACGACAGCTACTTTACTAAACTTTTTTAGTTTACGTAAAGAAAGAACAGCACTTTTTATATCTTCTTTGCATTGCTCCACTAAAGAGGCCTTTCGAGGCAATTTTAACAAAATCTCCATTCGATATTGATTTCGAACACGAAAGACAATTGAGGGAGCTGGACCTACTATATACTCCCTATATTGTTTATTCAGTAATTCCACTAGAGCGTGACTAGCACCCCTAGAAACTAGCTCATCCATATGTCGCACACTTAATACGATTAACTTACTAAAAGGAGGATAAAAAAAAGTTTCACGTTGCGAAAGCTCCTCCTTAAAAAAAGAGAGGTAATCGTGATTTATTAAAAAACCGAATAAAGGCTGTTGAGGATTATAGGTTTGAACAATTACTTTCCCCTTTTTTTGCCTTCTTCCAGCCCTCCCACTCACCTGCTCGATTAATTGAAACGCCCTCTCATGAACCCTAAAATCTGCAAACTGCAATAACCCATCTGCATCTAAGACCCCAACAACATCAACTTTTGCAACATCTAACCCTTTAACAACCATTTGTGTCCCTATTAAAATGTCGATTTCACCCCTTTCAAAAGTTTGAACAAGCTTATCATGTGCATTTTTACCCCGTATAGTATCAATATCCATTCTGCCAATACGTGCAGCAGGAAAAAGATCAGCTAATATCTCCTCAACTAGCTCGGTGCCAAAATTTTTCTGCGCAAACTTTTCCTTACCACAGGATCCACAACGAAATAGAGTCGAATATCGACTTCCGCAATAATGACAAAGTAGCTGTTTTTCTCGCTTATGATAAGTTAGAGAGATATCGCAGTGCAAACACCTCGGCACCCAACCACATTGCACACACATCTGATAGGGTGAATATCCTCGACGATTTTGAAATAAAATCACTTGCCGCGACTCATCAAGAGCTTTTTGAATAGCTTCTTGCAATGGAGCAGTCAAAATTTGAATTTCCTTTTTTTGACTTGCTACATTCTTTCGATTTACCAACTCCACCAAAGGAACAGACACCGCACCAAATCGCTCTGTCAGCGTTACAAGCCCATATTTATCATCAATTGCATGTTTATATGTTTCCAGGGATGGAGTTGCACTGCCCAGTAACACTTTTGCTTTAAAAAGAGTAGCTAGATAAACGGCTGCGTCTCTGCCATTATAACGGGGTGCAGGATCTTGTTGTTTATAAGACGACTCATGCTCTTCATCGCATATTACTAAACCTAAAGATGTAAAAGGTAAGAAAATAGCGGATCTCGCTCCTAAGATAATCTTATACTCTCCTGCCAAGACACGATTCCATATTTCTACTCTTTCATTCGCTGAAAACTTAGAGTGATATACTCCTACATATCCCCCAAAATGTTGCTGCAGGCGCCGAATTATTTGTGAAGTCAGGGCTATCTCGGGAAGTAGATACAATACCTGTTTGCCTTTCTGAATAGCCGATGCAATCAGCTCAATATAAATATTGGTTTTACCGCTAGATGTCACACCATGAAGTAGACAGACATCTTTTCTTTCAAAAACGGACTCAATTTCTTTATATGCTTGGCGCTGGGCGGTCGATAAAGTAAAGTCAATTGAAACAAATGGAGATAGTTCTTCAATTCTGTTAACTTGACGGTCTTGAACAACTAGTATTCCTTTATTTACTAATGCTTTTACTACTGAGATATTTTCACCAGAAGACTTAATTAACTGTTGAGCAGATATTGCCCGATCACCTTTACTAATATCCAAAAAATGTAAAATAAGATTTAGCTGCCTTTCGGAGCCCTTCCAATTATTCACCAACGCTTCTAAATTACTATCATTTGAGTAGGGGGATGAAAAGGATAAATAATTTTCTTTACGTGGCTTGTACCGCTCTACCAACGATTCTTGAATCAAACACACACGTTGCGATAATAATTTTTCAATCACCGGATAAATATGCTGTCTATTCAGTACTAATTGCACCTCACTAATCTGTAATTTTTTTCGCAAGAATAAAGCTTCTGCCACCAAATACTCATCAGTAGATAAATGAGAGAAATCATCACTTGTATCCTCATTCCAAATTAATTCAGTATCACTAGTTAAACGAAAATTAGCGGGTAATGCTGCCGCCATCACCTCCCCTTGGGTGCACACATAATAATTGGAAATCCACTCCCAAAATTTAAGTTGCTGAGAAAAAATAATTGGTTTAGGATCTAACACCTGCAAAATAGGCTTAACCAGCCTAGATTCGGTTTTAGAGGAGTATACTCTTTTTACTAAGCCCGCATACCTTTTACGTTTTCCCAAATTCACTTCCACCCTACAACCTACTTTTACTTGATCAACTAATGTAGACGGAATAGACCAAGTGTACGTAGTTGGTAATGCAGCTGGAATTAAAATATCTGCAAAAAAAATCGGTTGCTGATCTGGGGAGGACATGTTAAATCTAATTTACCAAACTATCTGCAACCATTAGTTAGCGATTAATCCAGGGAGCCTGATACTCGATCAATTTTTTTTCCATAACATCCATGACTCGCTGCTTTAAAACAGGGAGGTCCTCCAAGGTATACCCCTCTACTGAAATCTCTTCAAGATATACAGACCTGCTAAATCCTGGAGATAATGAAAAAGGATGTCGGTAATGCATCAGCTTATAACCATCTAAAAATAAAAGTGGTTTTATGGGCGTACCCGTTTCAATCGCAATTTTAAAAGCTCCATCATAAAACGATTTAAGTGGAGCTGAAGTCATATTAAAAGTTCCTTCCGGAAATACAAAAATGGAAATTCCTCGCTGAAGTAACTCTTTTAACTTGCTAACACTTTCAGCTCTATTTTTTGGATCACTTCGATTAACCGTTACAATAGCATTACGATAAATAAACCCAAAAATGGGAATAGCAGCCGTCTCTGCCCTTCCCAAGGGACGAAAATGTTGGCGAATAGTTTTCACCAAAATAACCGCATCGATATATGCAATATGGTTGGCAATAAAAACAGTCGGACGACTTGGATCGTGCGGAGTCTCAAAGTAGTTTTTATGCCGCATAAATACTAGCGGCATCCAACAATCTGCCCAAAACATACAAAGTCGCATCATCCGATTTGCTCCATGAAAACGCCCTCCCCAAGAAAAAATCACAAAAAAAGGGAGTATCACTAGCATGATTGCAATAAAAATCAGCAACGCGTAAATCACATACAGCCACCGAAAGGGCGCAAGTAGGGTTTTCATAGACACAGAGTATAAAATTAGGATAAGGAACCGGTATGGCAAGGAATTGGTAAATTTGCACCCCATGTCCAAAGCCACTTCTATCGCTTTTCATACGCTGGGATGTAAATTGAATTTTTCTGAAACATCTGCCTTGGCAAGCCAACTTACTAAAGAAGGCTACGAACAAAGAGATTTTGAAGAAAAGGCAGACATTTATGTTATCAATACTTGCTCTGTAACGGATAATGCAGACAAGGAGTGCCGTCAATTAGTAAGAAGAGTGCAGCGAAAATCACCGGAAAGTCTGGTTGTAGTTACTGGCTGCTATGCTCAACTTAAACCAAAAGAAATTGCGTCTATTCCAGGGGTAGACTTAGTACTAGGGGCCAGCGCAAAATTTGATCTCTCCTCTCATTTGCAAACTTTAAAAAAAGGAGATGAAACAAAAATCTGCAGTTGTGACATTGAGGAAGTCTCTGGCTTTAATGCGTCTTGGTCTGCAGAGCACCGTACTAGGACATTTCTAAAAGTACAGGATGGATGCGACTATAATTGCTCTTTTTGCACAATCCCATTAGCTAGAGGTAAAAGCAGAAGCGATTCAATTAAAAATGTTCTTGAGAATGTAAAAGAAATTGCAAAGGCAGGATCTAAAGAAATTATATTCACGGGTGTCAATTTGGGAGATTTTGGTGAAAATGGTGAGGATTTTTATCAACTCATACAAGCTGTTGATGCACTTCAATTAAATATTCGATACCGAATATCCTCTATCGAACCTAATTTACTAACAGATGAAATCATAAAATTTGTTGCGCAAAGCAAACAATTTATGCCTCACTTTCATATTCCGTTACAAAGCGGAAGCGATAAGATTCTTGGCCGAATGCGTAGGCGTTACAAAAGCGACTTATACCGAAAGCGAATTTCACTAATCAAAGAGTTCATTCCTGATGCTTGCATTGGGGTAGATGTCATTGTGGGCTTTCCTGGAGAAACAGAAGATGAGTTTATGGAGACTTACTCTTTTCTTGCGTCTCTTCCCGTATCCTATTTTCACGTGTTCACCTATTCAGAGCGTGAAAATACATTAGCTGTCGATATGGAAAATGAAGTACCCGTTCCTATTAGACATGCACGAAATAAAAAATTACGAGCCCTTTCCTATGAAAAACAAATGAAGTTTGAAGAAGAACAAAGAGGAAAACTAAGACCAATTTTGTTTGAAAAACAAGAGAAAGGAGATATGATGGAGGGATACTCAGACAACTATATCAGAATCACAACTCCTTACCGAAATGAGTGGGTGAATCAAGTTATTGAATGGAGAATATAAACAATTAAAATTATCTTTACAATCGCTCTGGAACGTTAGCTCAGTTGGTTTAGAGCACTACTTTGACAGAGTAGGGGTCACTGGTTCGAGTCCAGTACGTTCCACTTCCTTACCACATCTTTTTGAATGACTCTTTAGTGTTCAACGAAGAAGCCTCTTTGAACAAAGAATTTGTAGGTTTTCGTAATTGCAATGGATCTTTTTCACCTAATACCTTAGAAAGCAAGGCGAGCGGAGTTAGTATAAAATAAAAAATGAATGACAAAAGTAACCTTGGAATAATTTGACCCAACAGCCAACCCAACTTCATCCATATTTTATCTACAAATAAAACAAATGAGGGACTCAAAAAACCCCCTACAGATAGAAGAAGCGCCGGGTATAAAAAATAAACATGTTGTTTCCAGAGATACCCAATAACTGCAGCTAGTACCAGCAAAAAAACGGTTTGAGCCGCTTGTGCATTAGTCCTATTACGTTTCATAGATTAAAACAAGGTATAAACAAAAGGAGCCAACGCACTACTACCTCCCAAAACGATTAACAAACCAAGTAACAACAAAACTACAATAAGAGGAGCCAACCAAAATTTTTTCCGCTCCTTCATAAATTGCCATAAGTCTTTTAAAAACTCCATATACTAAATTTAATCTTTTGCAAATTCTACCATCCACTTTTCTTTATTTAGATAATCTTGCTGCTCTTCTTTTTTATAGATAAAATCGCCTATCACTAACCAGTCCATTTCCGTGCTCATAAAACAACGATATGCATCATAAGGTGCACAAACGATAGGCTCCCCTCGAACGTTAAAACTTGTATTTACTAACACCCCTACTCCAGTTAGCTTTTTAAAAGACTGAAGTAATTGGTAATATCGAGGGTTAGTCTCGTTGTGCACTGTTTGTATTCGAGCCGAATAATCAAGGTGGGTAATTGCTTGTAATTGACTTCGCTTATAATATAAACGATCCCACAGAGGGAGTTCTTGAAAATTCACAGGTAATGAGAAACGTATGGACTGCTGTATGGGTGCCACCATAAGCATGTAGGGCGATGGTGAATTCAACTCAAAAAAAGTGGAAACATCCTCTGCCAAAACAGAGGGGGCAAAAGGTCTAAACCCCTCTCTGTATTTAATTTTTAAATTCAATTTTTTTTGCATTTCAAAGTCTCTAGGATCTCCTAAGATGCTTCGATTACCAAGTGCTCGAGGACCAAATTCCATTCTTCCTTGAAACCAACCCACCACTTTTCCATTTGCAAGTTCACTTGCAATTATTGAAGTCAACTCCTCTACATTTTGTATAAAACGGGCATTCGCTTTTACTTTTTTATTCATCCGCTCAATTTCCTGATTGGAATAAGATGGCCCCAGATAACTTCCTTGCATGGCATCTTGAAATTGCGCTGCAGTCGTAGGCAACTTTCTTTCCAATTCAAAATACTGATAATAAATAGCCATTGCGGCCCCAAGTGCGCCCCCTGCATCGCCAGCTGCGGGCTGAATATAGAGATCAGAAAAAATACGCTTTCGTAATAATTTACCGTTTGCAACACAATTGAGCGCTACTCCTCCTGCCAAACAACAGACAGTTGCCCCCGTTAGACGCTTCGCTTCAGCAGCCATTCTCAATACAATCTCTTCTGTTACTTCCTGAATAGCCAGCGCAAGGTTACAATGAGAAGGCAATAACTCGGCTTCCGGTTTCCTTCTTTTTAACCCAAATAACTTCTCCCATTTTTTTTCATTCACCATCCGAAGGCCAGTAGCATAATTAAAATAAGATTGATTAAGCCAAACAGATCCATCTTGCTGGATTTGCACGAGCTCTGTTTCAATTAATTTTTTAAACCGCTCCGTTTCCTGAGATGTCGGGTTTCCATAAGGAGCTAATCCCATGAGTTTATACTCTCCTGAATTAACAGTAAAACCAAGGTAATAGGTAAAGGCACTATATAATAAACCTACAGAGTGAGGAAATTGCATCTCCTTGATTAAGGATAGTTTATTTCCTTCTCCAATACCAATGGAGGCAGTAGACCACTCTCCTACTCCATCAATCGTCAAAACAGCAGCACGTTCATGCGGAGACGGGTAAAAAGCACTAGCAGCATGAGAAAGATGGTGTGGAGTGAATAAAAGTGTAACTAGATTTTTATTGTACTCTTCAACCTGACGAAGCCCGTCATAAATTTTTTTCTTTAAAAACAGTTTTTCATCTAACCAAACGGGTATCGCTTTTAAAAATGAAATTAATCCCTTGGGCGCAAATGAATAATAAGTTTGAAGAAGTCGTTCAAATTTTAAAAGCGGCTTGTCATAAAAAACAACAGCATCCAGCTCATCAATGGACAACCCTGCCTCGTCTAGGCAGTAACGGATTGCATTAATAGGAAAATCAGGCGTGTGTTTCTTACGAGTGAATCGCTCCTCCTGTACTGCGGCAACAATTTTTCCATCCACTACAATAGCAGCAGCAGCATCATGGTAGAAAGCAGATATACCTAGAATACTTCTCATTGGTCCTTTGAGGAATGTCTATCCTTTGCAATATACACCGCAATCAACTCTCCAAATAAAGCATGTGTAGAGGCGGATATGTGACGCTGCCCATGCGGAACATGAGTTGGCCCCTGGCTTTTAAAAAGTGGAAGCAGAGGCGGAAAGTAGACCAATGTATCAGAATAGGAGCGAAAAGCAGGTAAAAGATTAGTGGGTATAGAGGACGCCCCTTCATAAGTAGGAATATCCAATATGATTAATTTGGATTTTCCTGCTGTCTTAGAAAAAAGTCTTTTGAGCAAAAGACTTTCTAATTGCTGCGATTGTGCATCAACTGACCCGGATTTACCAAGCACGGACTCCTCTTTCAAATTGCGTTCTTTTTGCAATGAACGATTTTTAAAAAAATCCCAAATCGTATTAAAAGCAAAATTGTAGAGATAAGAATTTTCACTCAACCATCTAATTAGGCCAAACTGGTAAATAAAATTTTGCAGCTTAACGCCTGGAACATGCTCTTTATTTTTGCTCACTAATGTGTCGGCATTCACCGCAAAAAATCCAGCCTTTAAATTATCATCAAAATCATTTGAGAAAAATCCAAGAATGACATAATCGGGTTCGTATCGTATTCCCTCTTGCTCAAAAAAAACCAATTGCTCACCAGTTCCTGTCCCAGATAGACCAGCGTTAATTACGGTTGCATTGATGCCCTGTTTACGCAATAATTGCTGTGTAACGGCCGCAAAGGTTTGTTCTTGATTTACTTCATAACCAAACGTGTGAGAGTCTCCCAAAACAAGTACCCGAACCTCCTCCTTCTTTTTTTGATAGGGAATCTCTTCTTGATTTCTAAACCCCTGTTGGTTAGTTGTAAAATGAAAAGTTCCATCCGCACTGGTATGAGTGAAATGCATAGAGGGACGCATGCGACGTAAATGATAAGAACCAAACCAGCGATCCGTAAAATAACGAGGGAATAAAACTATTTTGTCTTTGTATAAAAAACGGATAACTGTCTCGCCGATCACTAAAGCGGTAAGAGTACTTATTGCAATTAGTAAAATTGAAAAGGCTACTTTTTTCAACGGATGGCTTACTTAAAATAAAAAAAGAGGTCACTTTAGTAACCCCTTGATTTTCACTGTGGGAGCTGACGGGATCGAACCGCCGACCCTCTGCTTGTAAGGCAGATGCTCTAAACCAGCTGAGCTAAGCTCCCCAAGAAGGGTGCAAAGATAGGAGCTGGCATTGATTTTACAAAACAGAAATCAAAATCTAGGCTCTAAATAATGTGGTAAGGAGTATTTACTACCTCATTGTCATGCTTATAAAACAGGGTATTTTTGTGCCCCATGGAATTGAATAAAAGTTTTAATCATAGTCAGGCTGAACAAAAGTGGTATAAACACTGGAACGAAAAAGGTTATTTTCATTCAGAGCCGGATAGCAGAGAACCCTACACAATTGTAATCCCACCCCCCAATGTGACCGGTGTACTTCACATGGGCCACTGCCTGAATAATACAATTCAGGATGTGCTGATCCGCAGAGCCCGTATGCAAGGTAAAAATGCATGTTGGGTTCCAGGAACCGACCATGCTTCCATAGCCACAGAGGCTAAAGTAGTTCAATTGCTACGCGAAAAAGGAATTGCGAAATCTTCGCTTAGCAGAGACGCCTTTCTTTCACATGCATGGGAGTGGAAAGAAAAATATGGTGGCATCATTTTGGAACAACTAAAAAAAATGGGATGCAGCCTGGATTGGGAGAGAACACATTTTACCATGGACCCCTCCTATTACCAGACAGTCATCAATGTTTTTATTGACCTCTATGAGAAGGGGTATATCTACCGGGGTAAACGGATGATTAACTGGGACCCTCGTGCAAAAACAGCATTGAGCGACGAGGAGGTAATTCGAAAAGAAACAAAACAAAAGTTATACCACCTACGCTATAAAATTGATGAGCCGGGAGATTCCCATATCATTATCGCTACAGTTAGACCTGAAACCATAATGGGTGACACTGCTATTTGTGTACACCCCAATGATGAACGCTATAAAAATTTGCACGGAAAATTCGCTTTTGTCCCACTAATCAACAGAAGAATTCCGATTATTACTGATGAGTATGTGAGCATGGATTTTGGTACAGGTGCGCTTAAAGTAACTCCTGCACATGATCAAAACGACTACCAACTAGGCCAGAAACACAATCTACAAGTGGTTGATGTTTTTAATGACGATGGCACCATGAGCGAGGAAGCGCAGCTCTACATAGGGAAGGATCGGTTTGAAGTTCGAAAATTAATCAGTCAGGAGTTAGACGAAAAAGGTTTTCTAGTTAAAACAGAAGAGTATACCAGTGAGGTTGGATATAGTGAACGCACAGATGTAGTGGTGGAACCCCGCCTTTCTTTACAATGGTGGGTCGATATGAAAAAAATAAGCGGCCCTGCACTTTCTGCTGTAGAAAAAGAGGAAATAAAATTTTATCCAGCCAAATTCAAGAATCTGTATCGACACTGGATGGAGAACATAAAAGACTGGTGCATCTCTCGTCAATTATGGTGGGGACATCAAATCCCCGCATGGTATGACACAAAAGGCAATATGGTGGTAGCAGCCGATTTGAAATCGGCTCAAGCAAGCTATCAAAAAAAATACGGTACAACGCCGGATACATTGACACAGGACGAAGATTGCCTGGACACTTGGTTTTCTTCCTGGCTATGGCCATTTGAAGTTTTTGAAGGGCTAAGCAACCCTGGCAACAAAGCTGCCAGCTACTACTATCCTACCAATACCTTAGTTACTGCACCAGAGATTATTTTCTTTTGGGTAGCTCGCATGATCATGGCTGGTTATGAGTTTCAAGGAAAGGCTCCATTCAAAGAAGTTTATTTTACAGGTATCGTACGCGATAAGCAGGGAAGAAAGATGAGTAAGAGCCTTGGAAACTCTCCAGATCTACTTGCGCTGATAGATAAATATGGTGCAGATGCTGTACGATTTGGCATTCTTATTTCTTCGCCAGCCGGCAATGACCTGTTGTGGGACGAAAGCTCCAATGAGCAAGGACTACATTTCAACAACAAATTGTGGAATGCCTTGAAGCTTGTAAAAGGCTTTGAGGAGCGAGCCAAAGATGATAACTCCATTGTAAAACCCAGTTTTGCGATTGACTGGATGCAAAATCGATTGGCACAGGTGCGTGCAACACTCGAAATTGACTTTAAAGAATTTCGTTTAAGTGAAGCACTTAAAACCATTTACTCTCTTATTTGGGACGATTTTTGTAGCTGGTACCTGGAATGGATAAAGCCTGGCTTTGAGCAACCGATTCACAGCGAAACATATCAAAAAACAGTAGACATCTTTGAAGAATTACTTCAATTGCTACACCCATTCATGCCTTTTATTACAGAGGAAATCTACCATCTCTTAAAAGACAGAAAAGAGGATTTAACCATCAAGCAATTCACGCCTATTGCTGAGCAATCTAATTCAATTTTACAAGCAGGTGAAGAACTCAAACAACTGATTACCGCAATTCGTGATAC
>JBEDEC010000024.1:0-2641 GCA_041175905.1 Bacteroidota bacterium | reverse complement strand
CTCTAATCTATACTCTCTTATCTACAAAATGATTAATGCGATTCCAAGGCATCCCAACCCAATCCCCACCCACAGCTTCTTCGTTAATTGTTCTTTGAATAAAATCAAAGCAGTAAAGGCGCTCAACAGAATCACACCTAGGTTGTAAATCGTTAAGACAACTGCTCCATTTTGTTGATACGCATCTAATGCCTTTAATAAGAAATAAAATGAGAAGAAGTTCGGCAATCCTAATGGTATCGAGGCTAAAACAGAGCGCAAAGACCAAGTAACACCACCTGTGAACGTCCAATAGGCTAAAACAAGGGCAGAAGTAGCCATGGAGCCTAAAAGGAGCATCAGCGTAAAGGAAATACTTCCTCCTACTTGCTGCACGATCGCCGCATTCAAATAATTAAAGGCCGTATTGGTGATTCCATAAGCTACGAAAACAGCTACCAATGCCCATATGACAGGCTTTTGGGTAGTTCCGGCACCAGAAGGACTACAGAAATAAATGGCCGCAAATGATAACAAAAGACCAGCAATAACGGAAACAGTCAAATCCCCTCCGGTCTTCCAAATGAATAAATTCACCATGACCGGAATGACCAAGGAGATATTATTAGCTAAAGAAGTGGGTGCCATGCCATTCTTAACGGTGGAATAACCTGATAATAAGAACGTAATCACGAAACCAATGCCGATGCCTAAAATACCTAAAGAATAGCCTGTTGAAGGCCAAAGGAAGGGTATTGCATCCATCTGATGGAAATACCCCGTTAAAAAACAAACAGGATAGTTCAGTAAAATGGCGATCCGTGTATCGATGTTAAACTTCGCGTGTGCCCGAAAATTCACCAATAATAAGACGGAGAAAACAATGGTTAAAAGTAAAGCTATCATCTTATGAATTCTTAACTAAATCCTCTAATAAAGCCACATATTCTGGAGAATTGTTTAAGCTTTCCACTAATTGCCAATGTTCTCCACCTGCTTCTTCGAAGAGCTCTTTGTACTCCTCGCCTACTTCGATGGTGGTTTCTAAACAATCAGCAACAAAGGCTGGTGAGAAAGCTAAGATTTTCTTTTTGCCTTCTTTAACCAATTTCTTAATGGTCTCATCAGTATAGGGTTGTAACCAAGGGTCACGGCCTAAGCGACTTTGGAAAGCTGTACCAAAAGTCCCCGGTTTCAAGCCCATTTCCATCGCAATTAAACGCGTAGTCTCATGGCATTGTGCCCGATAGCAATTATGATTTTTTTCGGTGATTGTTTCGCAGCAGGATCCAAAGACACAGGTATTTTTTGTAATATCTCCTTTGCGAATATGGCGTTCTGGAACACCGTGGTAAGAGAATAAATAATAATCGAAGTCGACGTCTTTCTGGTAATTCGCTGCTTTATCGGCGAAGTATTTGGCAAAAATAGGATGCTGGTAAAAATAGCTTACAATGGAAAGAGAAGGCATAATTTGCCAGTCTGACATGATTTCCATTACACGCTCATAAACGGAGCCAGTTGTAGCGGAAGCGTATTGTGGGAAGAACGGAATGACAATTAATTTCTTCAAATTAGCTTGCTGCATTTCAGCCATCACCGTCTTAAGATCCGGACTTTGGTAGCGCATCGCTAGACGTACCAGGTAACCATCGCCAAGATTCGCGGCTAAAGATGCACAAACGTCTTCCCCGTAAAACTTCAAGGGAGAACCTCGTTCTTCCCATAATTCTTTATAGATTTTAGCAGATTGAGGCGCTCTAAAGGGTGCTATAATTCCATTCACTAACAAGTAACGAAATGGATAGGGTATGTCGATGACACGACCGTCCATTAAGAACTCCCGTAAATATTTACGCACACTTGGTGTACCTGGATCATCTGGGGTTCCCAGATTCACTAACAAAACTCCGATCATAGCTTTTATTAAAGCACAAATTTGTGCCTAAAAAACTAGAATACCCAACCTTCCGGAGTAATTTTTGTTCTAGTGTTCGATTCGAAACAAGGTACTTTCTCTTGACAACCAACAGATCCTGGAGGGCAGGTATAGGTTTCCCCTGGGGTTATTGAAATTATGGGCAATTCCCCTGCCGGAATATTCTTCGAACGATCAATGATAAATATCTTTTTCCGCACAGAGAATACATTGAATATACCGATTACTTTTTCTGCTGGGTTTGTCAGCGATTTGATATTTAAACTAAATCGAGTCTCCGCAGGAACATCAAACAAGGAACCTGAAGATTGGATTTGAGAGATTAATGATTGATAAAAATCATAAGCACTACGCGTAATTGATCTCTGCTCCAAACGGAAATAATAAGGAGTCCAATTATCAAATGGAATACGCGCCACTTGTCGACCTACCACACGTTGTCCATTGGTTAATACATCTGAGAACACATTTAAATCATTGTTCGTAGAAATATCCCAGCAATTCCCATCACACATGTAATTTAAAATTGCATCTGTTGGGAAACGAGGTTGAACGCAATCAAATTTCTTGAAATCATAACGTCCACCGTCTGTACACGTAGCGCATAGACGTATTTTTTCAAAATGCTTCCAATTCCACAGGTAATAATCTCCTTCCGTAGGTAGGTCTTTAAAGTCCAAATAAACTGAAAATCCAGCCCTGCGAACATCTACTTTGGAATAT
>JBEDEC010000023.1:0-2774 GCA_041175905.1 Bacteroidota bacterium | reverse complement strand
TTAAGCAAAAAGTAACAGATTGCTTGGATTGCAAGACTGTTCAAGTACACGAGGTTGAGGGGTACGGTCATCAGTCGTTGTTTGAAAATGCCAACGCCAAATCAGTATTCAATCGGTTTATTACTGAGCGATAATCCGAACATTCTAGAAGTTTTTGCAATAAAAAAGGGCTATACTGTTGAGTATAGCCCTTTTTAAATTTTGCTCCCATAATTGACGAAAGTTGCAGCTATAATTCGATGATTGAGTATAAAATTATCAAGAAAATAAAAGATTGAACCTTCTCTAAAATTTCAGATATATTGGGATTAAATGCAATTTTCTGATAAATCTTTGGCCAGACTTGCCTTTTTAAATTTTCTATTTCTGAGCAGATAACTGAGGTCAGAGGTGTTATCTATCATTAGTTGGGTATGGTAATAATTGATATGCTCAAGAATTCCGAAGGCATTTGCCGCGAAGCTAACTAAAGTAATGGTGTTAAGTTCAAGGTTCCAGCTGTTCAGTAATAGTTGAATGAATAAAACAGCCGGGATTAGCAAAATCATGTATAAGTTATATTTCCTTGATATTCTAAAAAAAGTGAGGTTTTTCTCCTGTTCAATCGTCTTGCCTTGAAGACGACAGAGCTTGAGATTCCAATAAAGTTGCCCCTGGAATAAAATGAAAATACATATTGCCAAGCCATACAGTAGAAAAATAATATTGGAAAAAGGCTGGTTATAAATGAAATAGATAGCGATGGCTGGGAAAGTCAAAAACGCATGCATCTTTTCCATTGGGTAATACCAACTCAAACGCTTTATTAAATTTATTTTACTCATTCATACTTCTTTTTGGTTTCTGCTTTTGTCCGGTAGGTTTTATCCATTGAAGATATAATGCAAAAAGGGTTACACTATACAAGTATAACCCTTTTACTTTTTTATCTGCTCCCCTTACAGACGAAAGATGCAGCTATAATGCGATGATTGAGTATGTGACTATCAGGAAATTAAAAGGTTGAATATACTGTGATTTTTCAATTGTCAATCATAGACTTCAAGTATTCAAGATAAACCTCTCCTCGTCGTTCTGCAAAGAAATCTAAGAGTAAGACTGTACTTGATTGAATAAACAAACTCACTCCAATTCCATTCCACAGGGAATTTTGCCTAGCTCCGTACATGAGAATAACACCTAAAAATATTAAAGTGATTTCAGTGTATCTAAAAAGTATAAAATTCCGCATGACTTTTTCCATTCTTGGAATTTCTTCTGTTTGAATCATTTCAGTTTTTTCCGACAGGTAGGTTTCCACCCTTATGATATCTTTTGGACTTCGATAAATTAACGTTAGGCCAACTATGATTTCTAAAGAAGAAACCAAAAGAAAGGGAATTGCTATTCCTTTCATAAAAGATGATTTAGCAACAGAAAGGCATATTACTGCTAATGCTAAACCTAAAAGCCCTAAACCTAAAAACAAGAAACTCTCAAGTCTTTCTCCTGTAAAATATTTTACAATTGGATTCATCTCTTATAATTTGAAAAACTTTTTATTCATTCTATAAATAAATCCATATCCGAAAATCTTATTTAATAGATTGAGGAGTTTAGCGTCTTTGCCTGCCATGTATCTGAGCCTTTTAGTTCCATCCGTTGCAGCTTCAAAAATGACCTTAGTTACTACATTTGTTGACGATGAATTTTTAAGCATTTCTGGGAATGCTGTCATAATTTTCGTTACTATATTTTGGTAGGCAGTCAATTTTTCATCATTGTTAAAATCAAAAGAACGACCTGCAAAATCTGTAGCAATTGAACCTGGTTCAATTATTTTAACAGAGCCTCCAAATTGTTCTACCTCATATCTTAGAGATTCTGAGATGCCCTCAACTGCGAATTTGGTACCATGGTATAGCGAACCTAATGGGAAAGTCATTTTACCACCCATCGATGAAACATTCATTATTATTCCATTTTTATTTTCTCTAAAATGTGGAAGTATAGCTCTTGTAACATCTAAAAGTCCAATGACATTGGTATTGAATTGTCGCAATATCTTTTCTCGTGGGAATGATTCTAATGGTCCGTATGCTCCGTAGCCCGCATTGTTTAGGAGGACATCAATTCTTTCGAATTTTTCAATACCATAGGTTATTGCTTGATTTATTGAATCTAGGTCCAGTACATCAAGTTTCGTTACAAAAACATTTTTCAAGCCGGTTAATTCGGTTTCCGATTCAGGATTTCTCATTGTAGCGACAACATTCCATCCTTTTTTTTGAAAGAATTTGGCTGTTTCTCTCCCTATACCACTGCTTGCACCTGTAATTAAGATAGTTTTTTTCATTGTATGTATAATTGTTAGGCTGCAAACATATTAGCTTAATTTCGAACCAACAACCTTAGAGTATAGTCTAAGGTTGATATTTATTTTTCAACACCGTACATTTGACGAATGTTAATTAATGAATTATCCAAAAAAACAGGTGTTTCCGCTCATACCATACGCTTCTATGAGAAGTCAGGGTTGATAGAGGGCAAGCAAGATGAATCAGTTAAATCCAATAATTACCTTCATTACGATGATGTAACGATTGAAAAGCTTGAATTCATAAGTGAAGCGAAGTCAGTTGGTTTTACTATCAAAGAAATTGGTCAAATCATTGACGCCTGGTACAATGAGAAATATTCAAAGAATCAAAAACTTGAAATTCTTGATGACAAACTGATTTCTTTAGAACAAAAGATGAAGGAAATAAAAGCAATGAAGAAACAGTTGCTTCAGT
>JBEDEC010000022.1:0-2917 GCA_041175905.1 Bacteroidota bacterium | reverse complement strand
CAAATCCAGGAATTGATGCCAGCCGTATTTATGTGGGTGGTTGCTCGAATGGAGGTTATATGGCCTTGAAACTGATCTTCTTGTATCCGGATTATTTTGCGGCGGGTTACATTAGTGCTTTGGCCTATAAATCTGAATATATACCGGATAGCGATATTCAAAAGATCAAGAATGTGCCTATTTGGTTTGTTCATTCCAAAGACGACAAAACCACCGTTCCTGACTTAACAGTCGTTCCTGTGTTCGACCGTCTACGCAAAGCAGGCGCGAAAAATGTACATTTCACTTATTATGATCAAGTGAATGACATTACGAATTTCTATGGCGGCAAAGGCTTTCAATACAATGGCCACTGGTCATGGGTTTATTTGCATGAAAACCTACCAAGAACCGATTTAGACGGATCGCCAGTTCGCGTAAATGGCAAGCCAGTTACCATTATGGAATGGTTAGCGGCACAGAAAAAAGGGAAATAAAATGAAAGGGCAGCTGTAAAGGCTGCCCTTTTTTCATACCGCATATTTGACCTCCATTAAATAAAAAATCAAGAGTAAAACTGCGATAATAAGCATTGCCCCCCATCGAATTCGCTGGTATTCAGGGTATTTAATGGCTACAAGTGCTATCGTTGCGAGCGTTATCAGGTGAAGGTAAATTCTGGGACTTTTAAAATCACTCTGATAAGATAAGAGGTAAATGCAAATGGTTTGATTAATAATCAAGCACAAGGCTATGCCATACTTTTTTAGATAAAGACTTACGTTGTTTTCCATATAGATTGAGTTTAATTATTAAATATTTCCCAAACAATAATCAAAATTTCTTTGTGCTCGGTTTTGGCATTCGATTAAACCCCATCCTGCATTAAATGATGTAATTAACCCCCAACCTATTCCTCCAAAACCAGCAGATAGAACAGAAATAGTAACATCTCTTAGAAATGTCAATCTACAATCTGAGGCATTTTGCATATACAAAGCCATACAGGTTTTGCGATCTCCGGAATCGTCCAAAAGCATTTTTGTATAGGTATTCTCTTGTTGTTTCATTTCTGAAATAATCACCTCGCTCGAAACCTTTTTATTCCTCAAATAATAGACCTGATTTAATCGATCATTTCGCTTTAATTGCAAAATAACACGATTGAACTGAGCGTCTTCAGATTTAACGGCGGACAAAAATTCGTACAAATTACCATCGTACTGTTTGACAATTTTCTCTTGGTTACCTAAAATAAATTCTTGGTTTTCCCGCATGAAATTTTGGATTTCAGCAACCATAGATACGTTACGTAGAATAAAGGCTTGTCGATTTTCAGCATTTTGCCCTACCAATTCGGCCTCTTCCTTACTTTTCACACACGAAGAATTCAAAAACAACAAACAACTGAAACCCATGAAAAAGACAATTTTTCTCATTTTAAATTAATTTACACTATAGCTCCTACTCTTTTAAGGATTTTCGGATTCGACCCTATCAGATTAAAAAACAATAGAACTATAGCAAATAAGAAGCATTCTCTAAGCTACGGGTAAGGTTAATGTTAATTGAGTAATTGGGGTAAGTACTTATTCTTTGATTTGGAATAATAGAGGTCAGATGTAACCTTGGTTTTATAAATGTAACCTTTAATTAAGTATAATTAATTAAATTAACTGATAATTATTCCTCACTAAAAAAATGATGAAACTAACTAAACTCTTCCTCCTCCTCTTCACCCTCCTATTCGTAGGTGAAATTCACGGACAATCGCCTAAAATCGTAGCTGGCATTAATGTTGATCGCGTGAAGCGATTAGAAAAGTTTGTGCAGTCCGAAATGGATAAAGGGAATATTCCTGGCGCCGTGACGATGATTATTCATAAGGGACAGGTGGTTCACCAGGGAGCTTTGGGCTATAAAAATGTAGCAACAAAAACGCCGATGACGACCGATGATTTATTCTATATTCAGTCGATGACGAAGCCAATTATTTCGACGGCTTTCATGATGTTGTATGAGGAAGGATATTTTAAGTTAAGTGATCCGGTGTCGAAATATTTGCCTGAATTCAAGAACTTTCGTGTCATTCGTAGCGTAAATGATGGCCCAGATGCGCCTACCGATTCATTAAAATCGGAGATTACGATCACGCAATTGCTGAGCCATAGTGGTGGTTTGATGCATGGTTTAGAGCAAAATCCGGTGCAGATTCGATTCAGAAATGGCTATTTTAAACCGGGTATCAAGACGATTCAAGAACGTGTGGCGAATATGACGAAATACCCGCTATTAGCTCAGCCGGGGACGGAATGGAATTATAGCGCGGGTCCAGATGTGCTATGTGTGTTGATTGAAAAGTTTACTGGAATGAGTGTGAATGACTTTTTGAAGTCGCGCTTATTTGAGCCTTTGGAAATGAAACATACAGGTTATAATGTACCAAAAGAAGAGCAATCCAAAATTGTGGCATTGCATACCAAGGGTAAGAATGGTACGATCTCCGTGGCTGCAAATCAGCCGCCATATGAGAATGTGACGGTTTGGAGTGGAGTGAATGGCTTGTTCTCGACGGCTGCAGATTATGCTACATTTTGCCAAATGATGCTGGCCGGCGGCACCTATAAAGGGAAACAATACCTAAGCCGCAAGACGGTGGAATTAATGACGTCAAACCACACAGGGGATTTATTTAAAACGCCAGGAACTGAATGGGGACTTGGATTTGCGGTAGTTACGGATGGTCCAGCTACGAAAACACCTGCGTCGAATGGCTTATTCTATTGGGGAGGGGCGAATAACACGCACTTCTTTATCGACCCGAAGGAAAAATTGATTGCCTTATTGATGACCCAAGAGAGTAATTTCACCTGGGAATACCACAATAGTCTACGCCAAATGGTCTACCAGACTTTAGCAGATTAAAATTCGAGCCGGG
>JBEDEC010000021.1:0-22930 GCA_041175905.1 Bacteroidota bacterium | reverse complement strand
TGATTTTAGACTGCCTACGCCAGCAGGAGATAGTGTCTCACTCTCCTCCTTCCGGGGTAAAGTTGTATTGCTAGACTTTTGGGCATCTTGGTGTGCGCCATGTAGAGTAGCAAATAAGAATCTGGTAAAAATATATCCTCGTTTAAAAGAAAAAGGGGTAGTAGTTATTAGCATTTCGCTCGATGAAAATCGAAAGTCATGGTTGGAAGCTGTGAAAAAAGATCGGTTGGGATGGCTACAAGTAAGAGAGGCTCGGGGTTGGTATGCTTCAGTAACAACTGATTGGGCGGTTAACAAAATTCCTGCTACTTTTTTGATTGATCAAGAAGGGAATGTGGTTGGGAGAGATTTGATGGAAGCAGAAATAGAGAAGATGATTGATCAATTGATCCAGTAAACACAATTATATGCGTCATTTAGTTGTACTGATTTCGATAATTATTTTTTCAACCGACACGCATTCGCAGGAGCTTTATGTATTCTCTGAACCTGCTTCCTCCTTGCCTGCGCATGCATTAAGTGTAAAGTTTAAAAATCATTTTACAGGCAAAAATGAATTTTTTGATAGGCTTTCTTATCGCGTAGCTCCTCAAGTATTTATGGGGCTTTCTAAAAATATGACCCTTCGAATGGGGAGTACCTTCTCAAATATGTATACCTATAATCCCAAATTGGAGTCTGCTAATTTTTATTTGAAGGTTCGCTTTCTTTCCTCTGATGCAGTTCATCGACATTTTCGAATGGCAGGCTTTTTAGAGGCCGCAAAAACATCATCTCCATTTCATTTTGATGAGATAAATCTAGGAGGAGATAGGTCAGGCGTAGAGGCAGGCCTTATTCTAACTCAGCTTTGGCATAAGCTTGCTGTTTCTGCAACAGTTAGTCATACGCAGGTAATAGATTCCTATCGCTGGGATAAGGGTGCGCATGCTGGTCGACATGCATTTCAATCTCTTCAATCTGTGATTTCTGCTGGCTATTTATTGTTTCCGCGTACATATACCAGCTACAAGCAAACTAATCTAAACGTATACCTTGAGTTGATAACACAGCGTCTTTTGGATCAGAATCGATATTATGTTGATGTTGCACCGGCTTTGCAACTTATTTTCTCAAGTCAGACAAAGTTAAATCTTGGTTACCGCGTTCAACTTGGTTCTGATATGGAAAGGATGATGCGTCGTTATTGGCTGCTAAGCGTGGAGACTACTTTTTTAGGAGCACTTAAAAAAAAGTAATCAGTTTTTCAGCATTTTAAATCGGAATGATAGTCCGATTGCAACGTAATTAGTTATAGATTCTCCATTAAGACCTTTTCCACCAGAGAAATCTATTTTAATGTCATCGGTGAAATAATAGGCAATACCTCCATCTATTCCATGAAGGGGGGTCTGATTAGGTCGTACACTACCAAAAATCTCTGCATAGGCATACCATCTCTTTCCAATATTCATGCCCGGAGCTAGCGTGTAGATCCATTCTGGTGAGCCTCCTTCTCCATTCCACTCGCCTCCAAGATTGTAGCCAATTCCTATGTTCTCGGTAATTGTATGCTGCATAGTAAATCTAAAATTGGGGGCCAATTGAGGTGTTCTGTAATTTTTTGTAGAGAGCGCCGGAATTCCTGTGTGAAAAATCAATGATGTTTTTGGGATTAATCCGTTCTCCTCACAAATTGCAATTTTACCACCCAGTTGAATTGGAGAGAGGCCAGTGATAGATTGCATTCCTTTTTCAATAGTGCTGGATTCAGTTATTAATCGAAATTCAAAGCCTGAACTAATGCCCAACTTCCATAGAGCAGTAGGGTGTACCCAGATTCGTTCTGAATTATATTTCTCATTGTTAAATCCAATCTCGGCCTGTATATAACCTTTTCGAGTAATGGAAGGTGATTCTGTTTGGTCTGGGCGATCTGTATCCATACGCCCTGTCTTTTGTGCAATACATTTGGCCGAGAAGCACAGTAAATAAATGACGGCAATCAAAGAAATACGCATCAACAAATTTATATAGTAACTTGTAATAAATTGATGATCATGACAACGGATAGGAGAAAGTTTATTAAAAGTGCAAGTGTGTTAGGCTTTGTGGGTGCATTCACAGAGCTTAAAGCTACTGGAGTATTCGCTGACTTTTCAACTCATTTAAGTAGCGCCGAAGAGATTTCTTATTTGCAGCAGCCGCTTCCGTATGCCTACACTACTTTAGAGCCTTCTATTGATGCGTTAACAATGGAAATTCATTATACCAAACATGCAGCGGGCTATACTAAAAATCTTTCTGATGCATGTGCGGCTGAAAAAGTGAATACAGCAGCTCTCCCATTAACTAGTTTACTAGCTACTATTTCTTCGTACTCCGTAAAAATGCGAAATAATGCTGGCGGTCATTATAATCATGAATTTTTCTGGAAGAGTTTGTTTGCGCCTAAATCAGACAATGCGCCAATGGGTGAGCTCTCCAGTGCTTTGCAAACTCATTTTGGATCAATAGATAATTTTAAAAGTCAGTTTGAAGAAGCTGCTCGAAATCGATTTGGTAGCGGGTGGGCTTGGCTTGTCAAAACTTCTGATGGGAAATTAAAAGTTTGTTCTACGCCCAACCAGGATAATCCTTTAATGGATATTAGTGAATGCAAAGGTGTGCCCTTGTTAGGGTTAGATGTGTGGGAGCACGCCTATTATTTAAAATACCAGAACCGTCGCCCTGATTATATCAAGGCATGGTGGCCCCTGATTAATTGGGATGTGATTGAGCAGCGATATAAAAAAGCCTAAGCTTTTTCCTCCATGTAGCTTTCTACTGGTTCACAAGTGCAGATTAAATTTCTGTCTCCATGGGTATTGTTTACTCTTGATACAGAAGGCCAGAATTTATTCGTGGTCACATAATACAATGGGAATGCTGCCTCCATGCGACTATATGCATGCGGCCATTCTTCGGCCATCACGGTTAGCTGCGTGTGCGGCGCATTTTTGAGAAGATTATCTTTCTTATCTACCTTCCCTTCTTCGATGGCACGTATTTCGTTACGAATGGCAATGAGTGCGTCACAAAAGCGGTCTAATTCAGCTTTATCTTCACTCTCTGTTGGCTCAATCATAATGGTACCTGCTACCGGGAAACTCATTGTAGGAGCGTGAAATCCGTAGTCCATCAATCGTTTCGCAACATCCTCTGCTTCGATTTCGGCCGTTTTTTTGAAGGGTCGCAGGTCAACTATAAACTCGTGCGCGCATTGACCAGTATGATTGGTATAAAGAATATCATAGTGTCCGGAAAGTCTCGCACGCATATAATTGGCATTTAAAATAGCGTACTCGGTAGCTGCTTTGAGCCCATTTGCGCCTAACATGCGGATATAAGCATACGAAATCAAAAGAATCATCGCAGAACCATAAGGAGCTGCAGAAACTGCATCGGTGGTGCCTTCGCTGACATGTCCTGGCAAATAGGGTTTCAAGTGGGCTTTCACACAAATGGGTCCCATGCCGGGGCCGCCCCCACCATGTGGAATTGCGAATGTTTTATGGAGATTAAGATGGCAGACATCTGCGCCGATAAGTCCTGGTGCAGTTAATCCTACCTGCGCATTCATATTGGCTCCATCCATATAAACCTGTCCACCATGTTCATGTACTATACCTGTAATCTCTTTAACCGTCTCTTCGTAAACGCCGTATGTACTTGGATATGTAATCATTATGCCGGCTAATTCATTTGAATGTGCAATTGCTTTTTGACGTAAATCATCTAGGTCTACGTAGCCATTTTCTAAGGCCTTCACCACAACAACTTTCATTCCTGCCATCACAGCAGAAGCAGGGTTTGTACCATGTGCAGAAATGGGAATCAGCATTACATTTCGATGAGGATTACCCTGCGCTTGGTGGTAAGCTCTGATGGTTAAAAGTCCTGCATACTCACCTTGGGCACCACTATTGGGTTGCAAACTACAAGCATCAAATGCGGTGATATCACAGAGATAGTTGCTTAACTCTTGCATCATTTTGTGATATCCGCCAGCTTGTTCTGCAGGTACATATGGGTGAATGCTATTCCATTCAGGCCAGCTAAGCGGCATCATTTCTGTTGCTGCATTCAATTTCATGGTGCAGCTACCCAAAGAAATCATAGAGGTGTTCAGCGACAGATCTTTGTTTTCTAGTTGCTTGATGTAACGCATCATCTGACTCTCGCTTCTGCAGGTATTAAATACAGACTGATTCAGAAAACCTGACGTTCGTTGCAAAGCGCAGGGCCAGTTTAGTTTGACTTCTTCTTTATCAAGGGTGAAAGAAACAGGATCTTTATCGTTTTCAAAGCAATTGATCAGTTCATACAAATCATTAACCTCTGTGGTTTCGTCAATGGAGAGACCAATTTGTGTTGTACTGATATATCGGAAATTGATCTTATGTTGGATTGCTTTTTTACGAATTTCTTCTAGACGATTGGTTTCAATTACCAACGTGTCGAAGAAATGTGTAGATACAAGTTTATAACCTCTTTCCTCTAAAGCGTTAGCCACAATCTGTGTCAATTGGTGAACACGCTGTGCAATTTTTTTCAATCCATCCGGGCCGTGGTATACTGCATACATTGCAGCAATGTTGGCTAACAATGCCTGCGCCGTACAAATATTTGAGGTTGCTTTCTCTCTTTTAATATGTTGTTCACGGGTTTGCAATGCCATTCGAAGCGCACGTTTTCCCTTTGCATCTATACTGATTCCAATAATACGACCTGGAATACTTCTTTTGAATTCATCCTTTGTAGAGAAGAAGGCTGCATGAGGACCTCCAAATCCAATAGGAACGCCAAAACGTTGGGCAGAACCAACCGCAGCATCAGCTCCCAACTCACCTGGAGGCGTCAACAAGGTTAATGCAAGAAGATCAGTAGCCATCACTACGTATCCGCCACTGTTATGCACTGATTCGATGAATTGACGATAATCTTCAACCGATCCTTTATTGTTTGGGTATTGTAAGATGGCACCAAAATAGGTGTTATCTATTGACGCATTTTTATAATCACCTTCCACTAATTCAATTTGAATAGGCAAGGCACGTGTACGAAGTAAATCTTTTGTTTGTGGAAAAACTTCTTGATCAACAAAAAAGCGAGGTCGTTCAATATGATCTTGTTTGTTGAGTGCATTAAAAAACATGGTCATAGCCTCTGATGCTGCTGTTGCCTCATCTAGCAAAGAAGCATTTGCAATAGGTAAGCCTGTGAGGTCGCTAACCATGGTTTGAAAATTCAACAAGCTCTCCAGTCTTCCTTGTGCAATTTCAGCCTGGTAGGGAGTGTATTGTGTATACCATCCTGGATTTTCAAAAATATTACGGAGAATTACCGAAGGTGTAATTGTATTGTAATAACCCTGTCCGATGTATGTTTTCCAAACTTGGTTTTCTTGACCAAGAGATCGGATGTGTGAAAGATATTGTTGTTCTGTCAAGGCACCTGGCACATCCAAAGATCTATTCATACGGATGGATGGAGGCACCGTTTTATTAATCAAATCACTCAACTCCTTTTCACCAATCGTCTCTAACATTGTTTTTGTGTGGGCAACCGATCCGATGTGTCGGTTATAGAACTCGCTCGCTTGTTGCTGTAAAATATCCATGATTATAAAAGGTTCGATTTGTCCGCAAAATTACGGGTAACTTGCTTTCTTTGTCCTATGGAAAATCCATTGTTGGTAAACTGGGAAAAGAAATCTCGTGAAAGGCAGAAGTTGTATAAACAATTCTTGCAACGTGTCTCAAAAAATGAAGTGTTGAGCCGTCAGCAGGATATTCATGAGGAGGCTTTCAACAAGGTTGATTGTTTAAGTTGTGCCAATTGTTGTAAAAATTACTCTCCACGTTTTAAAACCCCCGACATTAAGCGAATCAGTAAATTACTCGGGTTGCGTGAAGGGGTATTTATTGAAACTTATCTCAAAGAAGATGAAGATGGTGATTTTGTTTTGCAGACGACACCTTGCCCTTTTTTAGGATCAGATAATTTTTGCTCCATCTACGAAGACCGTCCCTCTGATTGTCGCCGTTTCCCGTATACTGACGAAGATGTTTTGGTAAAACGCGCACCCCTGACATTAAAAAACAGTAGCTTTTGCCCCATCACTTATTATACGCTTGAACGATTAATGCAGGATATTCCTCAGCGTTAGTATTCAAATTTTCGAAGGGTAGGGCTTTTGATCCAAGTAAAGATGGCGATTGATAAAGTCATAATTCCTCCAAAAATTACTGAGGGGACCATTCCCATGGCAGTAGCCGCAACTCCGCTCTCAAATTGACCTAACTCATTGGAAGAGTTTATGAACATTGAATTGACGGCTGATACTCGGCCTCTCATTTCATCGGGAACAAAAATTTGTACTACAGTTCCTCTAATAATCATGCTGACCCCATCAAAAAGTCCTGAAACTAACAATGCAATAAAGCTGAGCCAAAAGGACTGCGAAATAGCGAAAACCAGAATACAGAGTCCAAATCCCCCAACAACATAAATGAGTGTTCTTCCTTGCTTGCGTTTTAGAGGAAATCGCGTGAACCATGCCAACGCCATAAAATTACCGAGATATGTAGCTGCAACCAACCAACCTAGTCCCTGAGGTCCAACATGTAAAATATCGTTGGCAAAAGCAGGCAATAAAGCCACTGCTCCGCCAAATAAAACGGCAAACATATCTAGGCTCATAGCGCTCAACAGAGCCTTTTGATTCCAAACAAAATGTAACCCTTCTTTGACGCCTTCCCAGGTTTTTGAATTGCCTTGCCAGCTGACAGGCTTGGAGCTGATACGTTGAAAAAGTAATAGGGCCAGGGTTGGTAATACAATAACAGGAATAAATGAGATAGTGATATTGGTATAACCCATTAAAAGCCCAGCAAAGGCTGGCCCAACCACTGCTGCAACAAGCCAAACCATGCTATTGATGGAGGCTGCTTTTACTAAACTTTCATTGGGCACTAGTTGAGCTAAGAACGCATTAAAAGCGGGACCAGAGTAGGCGCGAACTGCCCCGGTGCCTGCCATTAAAATATAGATGGCCCATTCTGCTATTTTATTGGAAAATTGATTGGTAAACCAAAATGAGGTCACCAAACAAAGTGCCAACATCAGCAGTAGATAAAGCCCCATGCAAATAGAGAGTAATTTTCGTTTATCGCTACGGTCCACACGCACTCCAGCTGGAAGAGCCAACCCAATGGCAGGTATAACCTCAGACAAGCCCAGCATTCCCAGGGCTAGCTTACTGCCCGTTAATTCATATAATCGCCACCCGAGCAAGACGGGAGTCATTCGCAATCCTGCAATGAAAAGCACGCGAGCGATGATGTAGGTAGTAAATTCTTTATTGATGATTTGATGCGTGAGACCGGGTATGGAAAGTCGGATTTTCATGTCAAATGAATGTAGTGAATTCCTTCGGTATAATCTTTGCCGAGTGCATCAATCAGTGTCTGGAGATGCGAATCATTATGTAGAAAATCTGCGGCAGAAACATCTACAAATAACGTTCGTAGGGATTGTTGTTTTAAATACTGTGTGTAGGTTTCCTGAATTCGCTCCAGGTAGTCATTAGAGATGCTTTGTTCATACGAACGGTTTCTAGTTTTAATATTTGCCTGTAATTTGTCAACTGATGCATGTAGATAGACAAGCAGATCGGGTTGGATTAGTTGTTGGTGAATGATATCAAATAATCGTTGGTAAAGGCGAAACTCATCGGGCGGTAAGGTTACTTTGGCAAACAACAAACATTTTGTAAATAAGTAATCGGATATAGTTGTTTGTTGAAAAAGATCCTGCTGTTGCAGTAGCTCTTTGAGTTGTTTGAAACGCTCGGCCATGAAAAATAATTCAACAGGAAAAGCGTATTGTTCTGGTTGTTCATAAAACTTGGGTAAAAAGGGGTTGTCTGCAAACTCCTCCAAGATAAGCCTAGCTTTGAAATGGCGACTTAATAACTGTGCGAGTGTGGTTTTGCCAACTCCAATATTTCCTTCTATGGTAATGAATTGATAACGCATCAAGAGCTGCAATATACAACGGCTAGTTAGATGACTTTCAAGTGATTCAAATTTCTTGAATTTTAAGATACATTTGCAGGCATGTTTAATCAGAAAGAAACACCCTACAGCCAAAAAACAGCATTGCTTGCATTGATTAGGGCTAGTTTTCGTGCCATATTCGCTAACCCAAGTGGGTTAGTATTTAGCGTGGCATTTCCTATATTATTTGTATTGATTTTTGGCGCTTTTCGTGGGGAAAAAGGGGCTGTTTTTCAAGTGGTAATTGAAAAGGGGAGTGATACAACGCATCCGATTTATAAATCGATTGTGGAGAGCCCTTTTATTAATGTAATTCAAATTGATGATGCTACTGAATTGCGTAAAGAGTTAATTCGCGGAAAAATCACGGGTATTTTATCCATACGTCGTCAAAGCAGTGAAAGTTCTTCTTCATCGATTAATATCCAATTAAAATCTACATCTGCGAGTGCCAATACAGTTGGGTCTTTTTTGCAGCAGTTAAACTATTTAATTCTTCAGCAACAAGCAGCAGCTATTCCTCTCTCCAGCCGAACGGTGGTGTTGCTTCCGCCAGAAGTTGAGCAGGTTCGTCCTTACAAACCCATTGATTTTGTCTTGCCAGGACAAATTGGGTTTTCAATTTTGTTTTCAACATTATTTGGAATTGCATTTACATTTTTTGGGTTGCGTGAACAACTGGTGTTAAAACGATTTTTTGCAACACCCGTTAACCGTATTAATATTTTAATTGGGATAGGGGTAAGTCGATTATTCTTTCAACTAATCAGTGTTTCCATTTTAATTTTATTTGGGCATTGGGTAATGGACTTTACTTTATCAAATGGATATATTACCTTTTTCGAATTATTGGCCGTTACTGCTTTTATGCTTTTTCTATTGATGGGTGCAGGGTTGTTGATTAGTAGTTTGGCAAAAGTTGATTCCAATATTCCTTTACTCATTAACCTTTTTGCGCTTCCGCAGATGATACTTTCTGGAACATTTTTTCCAGTGGATGTTTTTCCAGATTGGATACAAGCCATTTGTAAAATTCTTCCACTTAAGCATTTTAATGACGCTATCCGAAAAATTTCATTTGAGGGCTTATCGCTTTTAGATTGCGGGACTGAATTTTTTGTGATGGGAGTGTGGATGGTTGGAATTTATTTTTTTACCAGTCGACTGATTCGTTGGGAATAAAATAGCTGTATGAAAAGAGTGTTTTTTTTAGTGACTGGCAGCTTCGTATTTTTTGCATTGCTTATCCTACTCGTATCACTTGCTTTTCCTTCTCATGTTCGTATTTCTCGTGCCATCGACTTGCAAGTGCCCAGTAAGCAGGCTCGAGTCATTTTGGGTGAACCAACTATTCTCAATCAAGTTTTTGATGGCAGTTTTTTACCTGTATCACAAACTATTACTGACCGTACGTTTCATGCGATAGGAAACAAGGCTGCAGCCATTCAAATGGAAACTGGCTGGCAATTAATTGATGGGCGTTCAGAAACCTCCACGTTGCAATGGTATATTGATTTTTATTTTGATTGGTATCCTTGGGAGAAGTTTGCTAGTCTGCTTGTGGAAACGAGATATGGCAGTGTTCTAGAAAAAAAATTGCAACAACTCAAAACGCATATCGAGCCTGCTCATTGATTCGTTGATTTGTCAACAGTTGCATCCTGGGTGTCCCGAAGCAGTTTTAGATTACGTTGGATTCCACTAAATTTTGTACGTTGGAGTGGCGAGTTAGTAAATATTTTTTTGAAAGATTCCTCAGTCATTTCTTCCCACTCGGTTGCTTTTATTGAAAATAGCACAGGTGTTGCTTCAAAGGCAGTGGTAGAGTGAGGTTTACTAAAGCGATTCCAAGGGCAAACATCCTGGCAGGTATCACACCCAAATAGCCAGCCGTCTAGCTGACCTTTTTTTAATTCGGGGCTAAGATGACTCTTCAGTTCAATGGTGTAATAAGAAATACATTTGCTCGCGTCAATTACTTTATCCGGTAGAATTGCAGCTGTTGGACAGGCCTCAATGCAACGTGTACAGGTGCCACAAAAGTCTTTTGCAAAAGGGTCGTCATATTCGAGAGAAAGATCTGTGATTAGTGTGGCGATAAAAAAAAATGATCCGGCGTTTTTATGAATCAGATTCCCATTTTTGCCTACCCATCCTAAACCAGCTAATTGTGCCCAGCTTCGTTCGAGCACAGGTGCAGAATCGACAAAACCTCTTCCTTGCACTTCTCCAATGGTTTCGCGAATTCGGTATAGAAAAGTGTTTAGTTTTTCTCTGATTACAATATGGTAGTCCTTTCCGTAGGCGTATTTTGCGATTTTTGGTTGGTTGGGATCCATGACTTGACTTGGGTAGTAATTCAGCAATAATGTAATCACAGATCGAGCTCCAGGAACCAATTTGGTGGGGTCTATTCGCAGATCAAAATGATTTTCCATATACTGCATTTGACCTTGGTATCCTTTTGAGAGCCAATTGTGTAGTCTGCGCTCGTCTTCTTCTAGTTTTTTTGCAGCTGCAATGCCACAATAGTCAAAGCCAAGCTCGTGGGCCAAGGATTTTACAAATTGGGTATGTTCAGCTGGCGTCAAGCAGTTGTTTTAACTAACTGAAAAATTATTGAATACTGCAAGAATAGCAGAAATGCGGACTGTTTTCTGACTTTCATGCAGTATTTATTTGAGATATGTGACAAAGTTACTCTTTGGCGCACTATCAACTTGACCTGAATGATTTTTGATGAGGTATGATTGTCCGTCATTATTAACGGAAAGTCATAACCGTACATTTAAATTTAAAGCAAAGGACATGAACCTGAATAATTTTACCATAAAGGCTGCAGAGATTATCCAACAGGCACAGCAATTGGCTTTCAATGAAAAATCTGCCTCTATTGAGCCTGTTCATATTTTAAAAGCGATAATCGAAGCGGCTGATACACCCGTTGATTACTTGCTTAAGAAAAATAATGTGAGTGTGAATATTGTTTCGTCCAAACTGGATGAGCTTCTTTCAAAAATTTCACCCTTTAGTGGGGAGCCTGCGCAGCAAATTAGTCGAGAGGCAAACTCGGTTATTTTACGAGCTGGCGCAGCTATAAAGATATTCAAAGACGAATTTGTTACTCCAGAGCACTTGTTGCTGGCGTTGGTACAAGGCGATGATTCGGCAGGTAAACTTTTAAAGAATGCTGGTCTTACGGAGAGTGGATTAATTCTTGCGGTAAAGGAATTAAGAAAAGGAGAAAAAGTGACTTCTTCAACACAGTCTCAACAGTACAATGCCTTATCAAAGTATGCTAAAGATCTAAATGAGTTAGCGCGACAAGGAAAATTAGATCCAGTAATTGGAAGAGATGAGGAAATCAGAAGAACCCTGCATATTCTCTCCCGCCGGACAAAAAATAATCCCATTTTAGTAGGAGAGCCAGGAGTGGGTAAAACTGCGATTGCCGAGGGAATTGCTCACCGTATTGTAAATGGTGACGTACCTGAAAATTTAAAGTCAAAGCGAATTTATGCCTTAGACATGGGGCTGTTGATTGCTGGCGCAAAGTACAAGGGAGAATTTGAGGAGCGATTAAAAGCGGTTGTAAAAGAAGTGGCGGACTCTGAAGGCGAAATCATTTTATTTATTGACGAAATACATACGCTAGTTGGAGCCGGTGGAGGAGAGGGGGCTATGGACGCGGCAAATATTTTAAAACCGGCACTATCAAGAGGTGAATTACGTGCAGTTGGTGCTACCACCTTGAATGAGTATCAAAAGTATTTTGAAAAAGACAAGGCGTTGGAGCGTCGTTTTCAAAAAGTGATGATTGAGGAGCCCACGCTAGAGGATGCTATATCAATACTAAGAGGGTTGAAAGATCGTTATGAAACGCATCACCGTGTTCGTATAAAAGATGAAGCTATCATTGCGGCCGTAGAACTTTCAAACCGTTACATTACCGATCGTTTCTTGCCAGATAAAGCCATTGATCTAATTGATGAGAGTGCTGCCAAATTAAGATTAGAAATGAACTCAATGCCTGAGGAGTTGGATACTTTAGAGAGGCAAATTCGTCAGCTGGAAATTGAAAGAGAAGCTATTAAGCGTGAGGATGACGAGGTTAAATTAAAAGAACTTAATACAGAAATTGCCAATGTTGCTGTTCAACGCGATACATTGAAGGCAAAGTGGGTTGCAGAAAAAGAAGTGGTAGATCAGTTACAAAAAGCAAAGCTTTCTGTGGAGCAGTTAAAGCAAGAAGCAGAACGTGCAGAGAGAGAAGGTAATTATGGAAGGGTGGCCGAAATTCGCTACGGAAAAATCAAGGAACAAGAAAATTTGATTACGAGTTTGAGTGATCAATTATCACACGAAACAGAAAAAAGGTTATTAAAGGAAGAAGTCGATGCTGAAGATATTGCAGAGTCTGTTGCGAAAGCTACCGGGATTCCAGTCACAAAAATGTTACAAAGCGAAAAAGATCGCCTTTTGTATTTGGAGGAACAGTTACATCAACGTGTAGTAGGTCAGGAGGAGGCGATTATAGCTGTTTCGGATGCAATTAGAAGAAGTAGAGCAGGTCTTCAGGATCCAAAACGTCCTATCGGGTCATTTATATTTTTAGGTACCACGGGTGTTGGTAAAACAGAATTAGCTCGCTCGCTTGCCGATTTCTTATTTGACGACGAATCTATGATGACGAGGATTGATATGAGTGAGTATCAAGAAAAACACTCTGTTAGTAGATTAGTGGGCGCTCCTCCCGGCTATGTGGGTTATGAGGAAGGTGGGCAGTTAACAGAGGCGGTTCGTCGAAAGCCTTATAGTGTTGTTTTATTAGATGAAATTGAAAAAGCCCACCCCGATGTATGGAATGTATTATTACAAGTTTTGGATGATGGTCGCTTAACAGATAATAAAGGTCGAGTGGTGAATTTTAAAAACACCATCATCATCATGACCAGCAATTTAGGAAGTGAATTGATCATGGATGCTTTTGAGGGGGTATCCGAAAAAGGTATGCAGACTGCCTCTGAAAAAGCAAAGGTGCAAGTAATGCAATTGCTGCGTCAAACCATTCGTCCCGAGTTTTTAAATAGGGTAGATGAAATTATTTTGTTTCATCCTTTGCTTTCAAAAGATATCGTAGGCGTATTAAAAATTCAATTGAATATTTTGAAGGAGTTATTAGCCACCACTGGTATTGAATTGAGATTTACAGATTATGCCTTGAAGTATCTTGCGGAAAATGGGTACGATCCGCAATTAGGGGCTCGTCCGCTTAAGCGACTTCTGCAAAAGGAAATCGTAAATACGCTCAGCAAAAAGATACTTGGGGGTGAAATTGATAAGTCGAAGCCTGTGCTAGTGGATGTTTTTGACAACACCGTTGTTTTTCGAAATGAAGCAATTGAAAAGGTCATTTCGTAACTAACGACACTCATATTGTTTAATGATTCGGGTCATTTTAATGGAACAAACATCCACATATTTTTCGGTTGATTTTTGGTAATTGGGTGTAAATGCTTATAATCTGGCTTAGTTTTTAGGGTTGTAAATTATTCAAAATCAGCTATTTGATTAAATTTTGTTAAAATAAATGAATGCACGAAGGCTGGATTATAAAATCCCCTATCTTCAGCCGGTTGGCAAGACATATTAAATTAAAAAATAAGGTATTGGCCAACAGAAAAGGCAGTTCGTTGTTATAACATTATAGCAGGTGCTGCATCAAAAAAAATAACAATGGCTTTTAAAAAAGATGACATAGTCATCATAGAACCCCGTGAAATATTTGTAGGTAAAAAAGATGCGCCTATTACATTGGTTGAGTTCGGTGAATATGAAAATGAGGAATGTGCTAAGGTGAATGAAATAGTCAAGCAATTGCTTGAGGAATTTGACGGAAAGATAAAATTCCAATTTCGTCATTTCCCCCTTACCCTGATTCATCAAAGAAGTTTAAAGGCTAGTGAGTCGGCTATCGCTGCTGCCCAGGAAGGAAAATTTTGGGAAATGCACAATGTGCTTTTCAATAATCGTCGCAATTTGGGTACGACCAGTTTAAAATTGTATAGTAAAGAGGCTGGGGTCAAGAATAAAAAATTTCTGGATGATCTTGTTAATGGTGTCTACGGTTGGCAAGTACAAGATGACTTAAAAGAAGGTCATAATCGGGGTATAAAAGATTTACCCGCTTTTTTCATCAATGATGTTTTAGTTCCGGGTAAGCCTACCTACGCTAATTTGAGTACTGCAATTAAGAATGCGTTGAAAAAGACGAAATCTAAATCGGCTGCACCCAAAAAAGCCTCGGCTAAATCTCCCGCTACAAAAAGTACAGCAAGACAGAAGCAACGTGCGTAAGTAAAATGGTACAATCCCTCAAGGATTTTTCTCGTCCCTATTTTATTGGTATTGCAGGCACTGGTATGAGTGCAATTGCGCAGTATTTGCAGGGAATCGGCATGCAAGTGGCCGGCAGTGACAGAGAATTCTCAAAAGCAAGTGGGGTTTCTACAAAAAATAAACTGGAACAAACTGGTATCACCTGTCATCCACAAGACGGAAGTGGCATGGTTGATGCGATTGATCTTGTAGTTGTATCAACTGCTATAGAATCCACTGTCCAAGAGGTGGTTATTGCTAAAGAAAAAGGAATTCCTATCATCCATCGGGCTGCTTTGCTAGCATTAATTGCATCTAGTAAAAAAACTATTGCAGTGGCTGGCACTAGTGGAAAAAGTACAACGGCTGCGATGTTATTTGATATGTTAGAGTACGGGGGGCTATCGCCAAGCATTATTAGTGGCGCGGGCCTTACAAGAATCATCCAGCAGGGAAAAATTGGCAATGCAGTAGTAGGGCAGGGAGAATGGTTAGTAATTGAAGCGGATGAAAGTGATGGCTCAATCGTTAATTATCACCCCGAAATTGGATTGTTATTAAACGTTGATAAAGACCACGATGAAATAACAACACTTCTTCAATTATTTGAGCAGTTTAAAAAAAATAGCATCCATTTTTCAGTCAATCGTTCTCACTCGATTGCCGCATCACTATCACTTCATGCTGAAAATGATTTTGCAGTGCAAGATGATGAGGGTCTATCTGCAACCATAGGCTATAAAGCGGATCAATTTTTTCAGCAAGGAATTTCTATTCAGTTTACAATCAATAAAATTCCGTTTGAATTGCAACAGCTAGGTCGCCATAACATGGAAAACGCTTTGGCCGCTGCAGCGGTTGCGAGCCAAGTAGGAGTTTCACTAGAAACATGTGCTACTGCATTGAAGCAATACCAAGGCATCTACCGTAGGCATCAAATTTTAGGAACTAAAAATGGGGTGATTGTAATTGATGATTATGCGCACAATCCAGCTAAATGTGAGGCGGCAATTTCAGCATGTCATCCCCTGGCACCAAAAGTCATTGCATGGTTTCAGCCCCATGGGTATAAGCCAACTCGATTTTTACGTGCAGATTTTGTAGACTCCATCGCAAAGGCTTTACGACCTGGAGATGAAATTTGGATGAGCGAAATTTATTACGCCGGGGGTACTGCTATCAAGGATATTTCTGCTGGCGACCTGATTAACGATTTGCATCAATTAGGTGTCAATGCATATTTTATTGAAGATCGCTCACACTTCGTTCAAGCGGTTCGTCCCCATCTTACCAATGATTGTGTTCTGCTTTTAATGGGAGCAAGAGATCCTTCGTTGGAAGAGTTTTCTAAAGAAGTTTTTGAAAAACTTTGACCTTTTAGCACAGCAATTTGTAGCCTAGATAAGTCAGTAAAAGGCTTGTTATTACTGTCGCAACAACATAGAAAAGGAGGGTAAGGTTCTCTCCGCTTCTAAGTAAAAAGATACTTTCCTGGCTGAATGCTGAAAAAGTGGTAAATCCGCCGCAAATGCCGGTGAATAGGAAGAATTTTAGCTCATGGTTGAGTTGCGTAGCTTTTTCGCTCCAGCCCCATAAAAGTCCAATCAAAAGACAGCCCAGCACATTCACAATGAAAGTCCCCAGTGGAAATTCGTTTGTTTTAGCGGGGTTTAGTTGTTGCTGAATTAAAAATCGTATGACAGATCCGATTCCTCCTCCTGTAAACACAAAAAACCAAGTGCTACTCATCGAAGTGAATCTTTTTTTGGTTCAGGCAGTTGTGGAGCAGATCCGGTTTCGTGCAAATACAAATAAGAAAGATCCACCACCCATCTGTTCTCTTTCCGTACCACGCGTAAGGTGTCTCGGTCATTTTTAAATGAGTTGGAAAAAATGAGTAAGCTGGTAGAATCGTTTACAGATTTACTTTCGTGAATAAGAATTGATGCGCCCTTGTAGTTCTCTTTATCAGCGCTGGAAAGTTTATCATAACTCCGCGCTGCTATCTCCAGATAATTTAAATTCAGCGTGTCAAGCAAAAGGTATTGCTGTGCTTGATCAAATTTACCATCCAAGGCAGCTCTAACAAATTTTCTTCCTGCGTCTATATCATTGCTGCCTTCTGAGCTATTTTTATTTTCAGTGTTTGTGCAACCTGTCGCAAAAATCAATAGAATCAAAAGCTGAATGCAGCGTGTGTGTGTCGAATTAAACAACATTATCTTTCTCATGTTCCTTATTGTATGCACGTAATATTTGTTTAACAAGTCGGTGACGAACTACGTCTTCCTCATCTAATTCGATGTGACCGATACCGTCAATATTTTTCAAAATTCGAACTGCTGTTTGCAGTCCGCTTCGCTGGTTGCGAGGTAGGTCTACTTGGGTCATGTCACCGGTGATGATTGCTTTGGCATTAGCTCCAATACGAGTGAGAAACATTTTCAATTGAAGGTCAGTTGCGTTTTGTGCTTCATCCAAAATGATAAAAGCATTGTCCAATGTACGTCCTCTCATGTAAGCAAGTGGAGCAATTTCTATGGTTCTTGTTGTCATATAATATCCAAGCTTATCTGCAGGAATCATATCGTCTAGCGCATCATACAATGGACGCAGATAGGGGTCAATTTTTTCTTTGAGATCACCTGGTAAAAATCCAAGACTTTCGCCTGCTTCTACAGCTGGGCGAGTTAAAATGATTTTCTTTACTTGTTTGTTTTTTAAAGCTCTTACTGCTAACGCAACTGCAGTGTATGTTTTACCTGTACCGGCGGGTCCGATTGCAAAAACGATATCATTTCGATCAGCTTCTTGTACTAACTTCTTTTGATTGGAGGTGCGTGCTCTTACTGATTTGCCATTGGGGCCGAATACTAAAACTTCAGCTGGATTTTTTTCATGAAAGTGGTCAATTACTTCTGCATCATCTCCTCCCAATACCTGTTCAAAATATTGTTGACTCATATGTCCATTTCTTTCCAGGTAGGATACGATTAACGAGATTTTTTCTCGGGCGGGTTCAATCTGCTCTGGAGCACCACTTAGTTTTAGTTGTGTACCCCGGGAGAGGATTTTTAATAAGGGAAATTTCTTTTTTAGGATGTCGAGCTTTCCGTTGTTGACGCCGAAGAATTCAATGGGGTTAACCGTTTCGAGGTTGATGATTGTCTCTGTCAATGCGAATAATTTAGAGTAGTGATTGAATCAGTGCTTATTCAATATTAACACTCAAAATGAAGTAATCCAATAATTACTTATTAACAGTTGTGAAAATTATTTCAATATTAAATTAATGGGAAAGCGTCTTATCTCTTGCGATGAGACAGGCGCCAACAACGCCAGCCTTTTCGCCAAGTTTAGAACTGCGCAACTGTGTATCGCTGTTAACAAGGCTTAAAGAGTATTTGTTGATAGCGCTTTTTATAGGTAGTCGTAAATAGTCGCCAGTTTCAGAGAGGGTCCCTCCTAAAATCAATAACTCTGGGTTGTATAAGTTAATTAAAACAGCAAGACCTTTTCCAAGTTTTTCGCCAACCTCTGCCAATAGTTCAATACTGAGCATATCTTCATTGTTAGCGGCAGCAATTATGTCAAGAAGATTGATGTCTGCGTTATCTTTTTTGCGTTTTGCAGCAGAGGAACTATACCCCTTTTTAATTTTCTCCTTGAAGTTGCGTAACAAAGCCTGTCCGGAGGCTTCAGTTTCTAAACAGCCCTTCTTTCCGCAATGACATAGAATTTCATTGTTGAAAAATGGGATATGTCCAAACTCACCGCTAAAACCTGATTTACCATAGTAAAGTTTGCCATCCAGCAAAATGCCCAAGCCGATTCCGTAGTCTATGTTTACGAATAAAACATTTCGGACTCCTCCAACATCTCCTGCATAGAACTCACCGTAAGCCATGGCCCTGGAGTCGTTTTCTAGAAAAGTGGGAATTCCGATCGAACGTTGTATGATCTCTGCAAGTGGCTCCTCTTGGAAATTGAAATAGCTATAGCTATATCCACTTGTATTGTTGATTCGACCTGATAAGTTAATGGCTAGTCCCAGTATTTTTTCTTTCTTACTATGATGCGATTGTATAAAGTCTTTTATAATTGTTAATAATTGCTGGTACGATTCTTTTGTATTTTCCAGGCGATAGGGAATCTTCTCTTTTAAATTGACTAAGTGCTTTTTAAAATCCATCAAGCTAATGTTGATGTAGTAACGCTTGACATCTACGCCAACAAAATAACAGGCATCAGAAACTAAACCGTAAATACTAGCTCTTCTTCCTCCCGTAGAATCAAATTTTCCGTTGTCTCGTAACAATCCATCTTCAATCAGTTCATTTACCAAGCTGGTGATTTTGGGAACGCTGGTGTTTAATTCTTTGCTTAGTTCAGTTATGGTAAACTCGCCATGCAGATCAAGATGGTTGATGATCGCTCTTTTAAGGGATTTGTTTTTATAAGCAACCCCAGAAACATTCGTGTTACTGAATAACTCAAGAATGCGTTGCGTTGAGGGGGGGGATTGTTTCTTCATATTTAGAGGGTAGGAAAGCTACGTTCTAATGTATTCAAAACCTGGGATTCGGGCCCCAAAAAGGGGACTAATTAAAAAAATTTAAAAAGAAAGTAGGTTTTAATAATTAAAATTAGCAAATTTGTACGTACTAGATTTATAACCGAAAGGTCGACTTTAATGCTTGCCAAAACTACCACTGCCTCAGAGGGACATCTATTGAGTAGGTATGCTGATCAGTATTTAACTGAACTGACAGATAATATTCTCCCATTTTGGTTACGGAATAGTAAGGACGAAAAGCACGGTGGTTATTTCACCTGTTTAGATCGTGTAGGAGAGGTTTATGATACAGACAAGTTTATGTGGTTGCAGGGTCGTGAGGTTTGGTGTTTTAGCTACATGTACAAAAATTTAGAAGCACGTCCCGAGTGGCTTGAGATGGCTCAACATGGAGCTCAGTTCATGGAAAAATATGGAAGAGACGATGCTGGTAACTGGTATTTTTCCTTGACACAGGATGGTCGTCCGCTTGTACAACCATATAATATCTTCAGCGATTGTTTTGCCACGATGGGCTTTGCGGCATTAGACAAGGCCTGTCCCTCTGACAAATACAAAGCAATTGCAATTAATACATTTGAAAATATTCTTCGTCGACAACATAATTGGAAGGGTGTATATAGCAAAGCCGTTCCAGGTACACGCTCATTAAAGAACTTTAGCTTGCCAATGATCCTTTGCAACCTTGCGTTGGAGCTGGAACCCTTGATTGGAAAGCGACGCGTGGACGCATTATTGCCAGAAGTAATTCACGAGGTAATGGAGGTTTTTTATCAGCCTTCAACAGGGTTAGTGTTAGAAAATGTATACACCGATGGAAGTTTCTGTGACAGTTTTGAGGGCAGAGTGTTAAATCCTGGGCATGCTATTGAAGCTATGTGGTTTATTATGGATTTGGCTGTACGTAAAAATGATATTGCCCTTGTTCACAAGGCAAAGGACATCATGTTGCACATGTTGCAATTGGGTTGGGATAAAGAATACGGGGGTATCTTTTATTTTCTGGATTGCAAAGGGCATCCTACCCAACAATTGGAGTGGGATCAAAAATTATGGTGGGTTCATGTAGAGGCGTTGGTAGCCCTTGCAAAGGGGTATCAACTTACCGGTGATGTCAATTGTGCACAGTGGTTTGAGAAAGTGCATCAATATACGTGGAATCATTTTAGAGACGCAGAACACGGTGAGTGGTTTGGATATTTAAATCGACGTGGAGAAGTTCTATTGTCATTGAAAGGAGGAAAGTGGAAAGGATGTTTTCATATTCCTCGTTCACTTTATCAGGTTTGGAATACATTAAAAGTGCCTACCACCTAAAAGAATAGTAACGTTGATCAGAAGCTTGACATATCTGTTTTTTTGCTGTTTGCTGCAGGCAAACTGCATTTGGCTGTTTGCGCAAAAAAATCAAACTGTTGATTTGTTAGTGGTGGGTGGCGGAACTTCTGGAGTTGCGGCAGGAATTGCAGCATCAAGGTTGGGAGTTTCTACTTTGATTGCGGAGGAAACGGTTTGGCTAGGAGGAATGCTAAGTGCTGCGGGTGTTTCTGCAACTGATGGAAACCATCTGTTACCCTCTGGTTTGTGGGGCGAGTTTAGAAATAGAATTTATGCTCATTATGGGGGTGCTTCTAAGGTAGCAACCGGGTGGGTTAGTAATACGCATTTTGAACCGCATGTAGCCAATCAAGTTTGGCAAGAAATAGCCAAGGAGGAGCGTAATTTAAAAGTTTTGCATCGTGTACGTTTTTTAAAAGCACTTGTGCGAGGGAAAAAAATAGTGGGGGCACAATTTATCTTCCTAGAGAATCAGAAAAAATTTAAGGTATACGCTAAGCAAGTGATTGACGCAACAGAATTAGGTGATGTTTTAGCCAGTGCTCGTGTTCCCTATGACATAGGGATGGAAGCAAGTACTGTTACCGGTGAAAATGTAAATGTTCCTGCTACTAATAATATCATACAAGATTTAACGTATGTGGCAGTGCTGAAGGATTATGGTAAAAATGCTGACTGCACTATTGCAAAACCGGAGGGCTATGATCCAACAGAGTTTGATGGTTGTTGTTTGGATTTTTATTCTGACACTACACGAATCAAGCCAGGTGTTGATTGTGCTAAAATGATTACTTATGCCAAGTTGCCTGGCAACAAATACATGCTTAACTGGCCAGGACATGGAAATGATATCTATCTGAATATTATTTCACTTTCACCCGCAGAGCGGGAAGTCGAATTGCAAAAAGCAAAACAGCAAACATTACGTTATATCTACTTTTTGCAACATCAACTAGGGTATAAAAATTTAGGATTAGCGGTTGATGAATTTCCGACTTCAGACCGGTTGGCACTCATCCCATATCACAGAGAGGGAAGAAGAATGCAGGGTTTAATTCGTTTTAAAGTACAAGATATTAGTCAGCCCTATCTGCAACCTAATCCTCTTTACCGCACAGGAATTGCAGTAGGCGATTATCCTATTGATCACCACCACAGAAAAAACCCAGTAGCGCCGCAGCATTTAGGATTTTACCCAATACCCTCTTTTTCTGTTCCTTTGGGTGTGTTGCTACCTTCTCAAAAAGTTGAAGGGCTAATTGCAGCAGAAAAAGCAATTAGTGTGAGCAACGTAGTAAATGGAACAACTCGTTTACAGCCTTGTGTATTGTTAATTGGACAGGCTGCCGGTACATTGGCCGCATTAGCTATAAAAGGGAAGCATTCTTCTGCAACAGCAGTTTCTGTTCGTGATGTACAGTCTGCTTTATTATCTCAAAAAGCGTATCTGCTGCCCTATGCCGATGTGAGTCCTTCCGACAAAGATTTTCTTTCAATTCAACGTATTGGTGCAACTGGATTTTTACGTGGGAAGGGGCAACCCAATGCCTGGGCAAATCGAACTTGGTTTGAGCCGGACTCAACGCTCTTTACCTACCAATTTGTGAATGATTTATCCACACTACAATTTCAAAATTCTACAGGGAAAACACAACCTTTTTTAGTAGAGGCTACATTAAATAAAGAGGAGCGTCTATCTATTGCTAGCTCTATTTATTGGGTTGAGTTGTTGCAGAGAACTATTCAATCCGCCATATCTACGCATAATGCTGTGCAACCAATGGCTTTTGATCAATTTATTCGAACAAATTGGGTTGCTTGGGGTTTAGCTGATTTTAATCCTGACCGATTGATCAAAAAAAGAGAACTAGCGGTATTAATAGATAAAATATTAAATCCATTCTACTCAATTAAAATTGACCACTTTGGAAACTATGTATCACCATAAACTAAAATCAAAATTCAACATTATGAGAAAAGCAATCCTGTTGTGCTCGCTGCTCGCTCTTTTGGGGGGCTTTCTGCAGGCACAGCAAACAAAAGTTACCGGTAAGGTTACTGATGCAAATGGAAATGCTCTAGAAGGTGTTTCTGTAAGCATCAAAGGCAAATCGGCCGGTGCAGTTACGAACTCAGTTGGTGAGTTCAGTATTGCTGCTAGCACTGGCCAAACGCTGGTTTTTAGCAGCGTAGGACTTGTTAACAAGGAGTTAGCGGTAACTGGCAACGCATTGCAAGTCAAAATGGAGGCTTCTAATGCAACATTGTCAGAAGTAGTAGTGGTTGGTTATGGCCAGCAACGAAAGGCTACTTTGACTGGTTCTGTCGTAACACTTAAGCAAGAGGATTTGACTAAAAGACAAGTCGCGACAGCCAGTAATTTATTACAAGGCTTAGCACCAGGTGTAACAGTGCAACAGCAGTCTGGTCGACCTGGCGCAGATGGTGCTTCCATCCGAATCAGAGGATTAGGCTCTATTTATGCTGGACAAAGTCCGCTGATCATGGTGGATGGGGTCGTTTCTGGTTTTGATATGATTGATCCCAATGCTATTGA
>JBEDEC010000020.1:0-6052 GCA_041175905.1 Bacteroidota bacterium | reverse complement strand
CAAATGGGGCATTTAGATTTAGACAGTCGAAAGGGTAAAGCGCCTGGTGGCTATAATTGTCCATTAGCAGAGAGCGGGGCTCCTTTTATTTTTATGAATGCAGCGGGTACATTAGATGATGTGACTACAATGGTTCATGAAGGGGGACATGCGATTCATTCTTTTTTATGTCATTCCTTGGAATTAAATGGATTTAAAGAATACCCCACTGAAATTGCAGAAGTAGCCAGTATGGCTATGGAGTTATTTACTATGCAACACTGGGATGTATTTTTCTCTGATTCCAATGAACTCTCTCGTGCAAAGGAGCAGCAATTAGAACGTGTGATTACAATATTCCCATGGATTGCTACGATTGATAAATTCCAGCACTGGCTTTATACACATCCTATTCATACAGCAAAAGAACGCGATGCGATGTGGATGTCTATTCTACAAGAATTTAGTTCTCCTGTTGTAGATTTTTCAGGTCTTGAAAAATATAGAGCTGTGTTGTGGCAGCGGCAATTACATTTATTTGAAGTACCTTTTTATTATATCGAATACGGTATTGCACAGTTGGGTGCCATTGGCCTGTGGCAGCAATACAAAAATGATCCGGAACGGGCAATCAATAACTATTTAAATGCTCTTTCGTTAGGCGGAACAAAAACACTGCCTGAACTATTTGCTGCAGCTGATTTGAAATTTGATTTCTCCAATACAGCGATTAGCAAGTTGATGAAATTTGTGAAGAGTGAGTTGGATCAAATTACTTTCACAACTTCCTCATAAGGTACTCTTAAACGTGGTCCCCAAGTTCCTTCGGGAGTTCCTTTTCCTACTCCAATGATCATATTAATTTCTGCACCGCAAGGAAGCTGTAATGCTTTTTTCACTCGCTTTGCATCAAATCCTTCCATTGGACAAGAATCAAAATCCGCTGCGGCAATAGAAAGCATAAAGTTTTCTGCAGCCAGTGCACAGGATTTATGGACAGTTACACGCTGATCTGCTTTTCCACCAAATCGCATGAATGGTTTAGTTAAGCCGCCAAAAAAACTTATTATTCTTCTTGCTGCTGTCAATATTCCAATAGGATCATTCGCGTAGGCAAGGGGCATTAGTTTTCCATAGTAATCCAACCCTCGCTTTTGCATTTTGGAGGGCTCGCCCTGAATACTTTGTAATATTCTGTCACGGTTCCATTTTGCTCTTTTTTTCCAAAGGTCACCACGTGTAACAAATACAACCAAATATTTTGCAGTACGTGCAGCACCTTGCCCCAGACAATAAGCACCAAAACGTTCTTTTTCCGCATCTGTTTTGATCCAATAAAATTCCCAGCATTGCATATTACTGCTGTTAGGGGCAAGTATGGCATGTTCCAAGGCCTTCTCAATCACTGAATCCGGTACGGCTATCGCATCATCAAATCTGCGGTTAGAGCGTCTGCGTTGAATAATATTTTCAAATTCGTTTACCTGTAACATGCTTTAAGGAGTTTGATATAGTAACAAAAAAAGCCGCTTCAAGTTGAAGCGGCTTTTAAAAATAAATTTAACTCAATTACCAGCCAGTATTTTGCTGTGCTTTAATGGTAGAGTTTACATCAATTTCAGTTTGAGGAATTGGGAAAACTCTTCTAAAGTTTGAGTAAGGAACAGAACGAGCCGCTGCTGGGTAGTTAGCACCACGTGTGAAATCTAACTTAAGGCGCTGCATATCCATATAACGCTCTCCTTCGAAGGCTAATTCTTTTCTTCTCTCATTTATCACCGCATCAAATAATGCAGTACCTGTAGCAGTGATAGCAGTTGCGCCACGCTGTGCAGTGATTGCATTTAAATAGTTTCTTGCATTTGTTTCGTCTGCAGGAAGTGAAGCTTCTGCAGCAATCAAGTACATTTCAGATAGGCGAAGCACTTTTGTATCAGAGTGATCTCCTGTAAACACAGTGTACTTATTTACAAAGACTGAGGGTAATCCGCCTCTTACACCAGTTGCGTATAATCCGCGACGCACATCATTTGCTTCAAATGAAGCATAAAGGTCATCAGCGCAAAGCATGTCGCCGTAATTACCAGCTTGGCTATAGATGTAAGCCAATGCATCAAAAGCATTGTTAGCAACTGCATCACATGATACTTCAAAAAGTGTCTCAACGCGATCCGTTCTGATAACAGAGTTAGCCCAATATGCAGCATGGTTGGCGGCTGTTACAGCAGTAAATCCGCTATTGTTGATTACATCCAATGCAGCCGTTCTGGCATTTGTTTTATCATTTTGTGTCAAGTATACTCTAGCCTGTAATGCACGGGCAGCAAACTTGCTAAACTGAGAAGAGTTAGAGAAAGTAGTCATCAATGTATAAGCAGAGCTAAGATCTGCATGAATCTGATTGTAAACCTCCGCAACAGTATTTCTGCCAGGCTTTAAGTCTGCATTATATACTGTAACAATCGGAACCCCGTATCCATTTGGGTTATCAGTAAATGGTCTGGCGAAATAACGTACTAGATTAAAATAACATAAGGCACGTATTGCTCTAGCTTCACCTTTATATTGATTAACCATAGCACCACTCACGTTTGCATTAATAATGTTATTTGTGCGCAGGATTACGGCATAGGATTGTGACCAAAGACCAGAAACATCTCCATCTGTTACGTTGTAGGTATAATTATTAAACAACGTATAACGGTTTGTATTCAATACAGATTGATAAGTGTTATCGGCCATCATATCACCAATAACCATTAATGAACGTCCATACATTGCAGTGGCACGTAACCCTGCATAGGCTCCACGTAAAGCTACAAGCAAGTCTGCCTCAGTACGAAGCGCTTGCTCAGGCGTCAGATTTGTGGGTGGAGTTAACTCCAGAAAATCTTTTTTACAGGATGAGAAGGTGGTTAGCACCATCACAACCAGTAAAACTTTTGCAGATATATTTTTCATAACGTAGTTTTTCATGGTTTGTATTAAAGGGTTACGTTAATTCCAAATGTGACAGTCTTAGGAATAAACACGTTCAGGTTGGTTGTTGCTGAAACACCTTGCTCCGGATCAAATGCCAAGCGTTTATCCTTTACCCAAGTTATCAAATTACTACCGCGTACATATACACGAATTGCACTCATTTTAACTTTCTCTACATCACGCTTTGGCAAGTCGTAACCGATTTGCAAATCGCGAACACGGATATAATCCCCTTGAGCTAAGTTGAAAGTAGATGCACTCTGGAAGCTGCGGTTACCATTGTATACATAGCGAGGGATATCTGTGATATCGCCTGGTTTAGTCCAACGGTTTAATTGTCTTTGAACCTTGTTGTATACGGCGCCAAAACCCGAACCCAAATAATAACCACTCCAAGTATCGTACACTAAGTTTCCGAAGTTGTAGTAAAGCTGTGCGCTAAATGAAAATCCTTTGTAAGTAAAGCTGTTAGTAAGTGAACCAAAGAATTTAGGCATTGCTTGTCCAACCAAAGCACGTGAATTAGCCCCTGGGTAGACATTTGTTGTGGTTGTACGTGTTTCATCGGTAAACCACAATGGATCACCATTTGCTGGGTTAACACCTGCATAGATACGCTGAAAATAAGTCAAACGTGCTTGACCTACACGAAGAATATAGCTTCCATTTCCGATGTCTTTGCCATCAGGAAGGCTGGTAATTTCATTTCTGTTAGCAGCGTAGTTGAAATCAATATCCCATTTGAAGTCTTTTGTAACAATTGGAACTACATTGATTTCAAATTCGATACCACGATTCTCCATAGAACCAATGTTTCTTCTCGCTGATCCAAATCCAGAAGTCAATGAGAGTGGTACATTCAATAATAAACCTTCTGATTTACGGATGTAGTAGTCAAAAGTGATATTTACTCTGCTTTTGAAAAGTGAAAGATCGATACCGATATCTGTTGGTTTATTCAACTCCCAAGTCAAGTTAGGGTCTCCAACATTAGTTGGAGCACTACCTGGGCCTTGGTTGTAGTTGAACCCAAACCCATATAAAGCAGGCGAATCATAGTTTCCGATACCTGCATTACCATTTACTCCAATAGATCCACGCAATTTTAACTGGTTAATAAAGGTCAACTTTTCCATGAATTTTTCTTTTTCCATGTTCCAAGTAGCACCTATTGACCAGAAGTTGCCATAACGATTAGCAGAACTAAAACGAGAAGATCCGTCACGACGGAAGCTGCCGGAAAGAACTACACGATTTTGGTAATTGATATTTCCGTTGATGAATCTTGATTCAAAGGTATAATCACTGATTGAGGCATTTGCAGTGATAGGGCTTGCGCCAGACGCGGGATAAACCAATGTAAGCGAGGGGGGAAATTGGTCAGCACGAAGTGAGCTAAAATAGCCGGCAGACTTTTGACTTTCATACCCTAGTTGCGCAAAAAGTGATAAATCACCGTTTTTTGTGATGTCACGCGTATAGTCTAATGTGTTTGTAAATGTCCAATTAAAGTAACGAGTGTAATAGGAGAATGCACGACCGTTTGTGGCCTGGCCATCACCATGAATCGGGTTATTGTACTGATCTTCCTCAGCAGTATTATAATCAAGTCCGTAGTTACTGCGGAATTTTAAGTTCTCTGAGAATTTATATTCAGCGTTTGCGCCACCACGTACGCTAACTTCTCTTAGGAATCGTCTGTCAATATCTGATAGCGCTACAGTGTTATGTAAGCCACCTAGTGTAGATGCTGTTAAATTATAGCTACCATCCTGTAAGTAAGCAGAACGTGTAGGCAATAAGAAGTACGCACTTAGGATTGGGTTACCAAAAGCTCCACCAGCTAATGGCGCACGCTGACTAACCACACCACCGTTTGCACTTACACCTATTGTTAATTTATCAGTAACCTTATTATTGATTTTGATGTTGAAGGAATTTCTTTTCAATTGAGAGTTGATAGAAGTACCCTCCTGGAAGAAATTACCCGCAGATACAAAGAAGTTTGTTTTATCATTTCCGCCTTCTAAGCTAATATTATACAAACGCTGACCTGCAATTCGAGTAACTGCATCATACCAATTAAAGTCAGTTCCATTTCCAGCACCTAGCGATGCAAGTACAGAATTTATAGATGCAGCTGAGGCACCAGCGTTCACTAGACCTTCACGTGTAAGATCCAAATATTCTTGTGCATTCAGCGGACGGTAGAGGCTGTTTTCATAAGCGATATCGCTCTTTCCAGTTTCCATGTCAAAGCGAACACGTGTTTTGCCACTTCTTCCTTTTTTAGTTGTAACAATGATAACACCATTAGCACCGCGGCTTCCGTAGATTGAAGTGGAGGCAGCATCTTTCAATACTGTTACACTCTCAATATCATTCGGGTTTAAGGTACTTAGGATGTTCGCAGTGGTTTGTAAACGAGAGATATCACCTGTATTTAGAATGATACCGTCTACAATCCACAAAGGTTGATTACTTGCACTGATAGAGCTGAAACCACGGATCACAATTTCTTGCGATGCTCCGGGTTGACCAGAGGAAGCAACGGACTGAAGTCCTGCAACTTTACCCTGAAGAGCTTTGTCAATAGAGGAAAATGGTGTGTTTTCGATTTCTGCTGCCTTCACTGTTGCAACAGATCCCGTAAGGGTTGCTTTTTTAGTAGTTCCGTATCCCACTACCACTACATCTTGCAGGGTAGAAATGGAGGCAACTAACTTTACGTTGACTTCAGAGCGACCTTGAATTTGTACATCCTGACTGGTGAAATTCAGGGAAGAAACTACTAGTGTAGTTGTTGAAGTGGGAACAGTGATACTGTAAACTCCATTTGCATCAGTAACTGCACCCGCCTTTGCTCCTTTAACTACAACAGATGCATTTGGAACGGGGTTGTTCGTTTCGTCGGTAACACGACCTTTGATGACTTTGTTCTGAGCGTCCACCTGAAAATGAATCAGAAGTCCGCACAAGAATGCGATCAAACACTTTCTCATTAGATTAGTTTTTGAATCCGAAAGGTACGCAAATTTTGATTGGACGAGAGGCTTGAAAGCCAATACTTTCAGCAAGGAGTAAATTTGGG
>JBEDEC010000019.1:0-12262 GCA_041175905.1 Bacteroidota bacterium | reverse complement strand
ACAAGGCCTTGCAATTGATCGAGGAGTGTTTCCCCGGTCGCAGGGTTATTGGAATTGACTCGACCGATATCATCTGGGGATTAGGCAGTTTTCATTGCCTGAGCCAACAGGAACCGGCTGTTTAGCACTTATTTTGGTTACTCGGATTTTAAATAAATCAGCTATTTTTGCTGAATTTGTTTTTTACCCACTAACCAGTATTCATGCCACAACAACCTACTCCTGCTCTTTTGGTACTCGCTGATGGAACCGTGCATCATGGCCGAGCTTATGGTGCAATTGGAACTACTACGGGTGAGATTTGCTTTAACACCGGTATGACCGGGTATCAGGAAGTATTTACGGATCCCAGTTATTTTGGTCAGATCCTAATTATGAATGCGGCACACATTGGGAATTATGGTGTGAAGCCAGAAGATGTAGAGTCTTCCAGTGTTAAGATTAATGGATTGATCGGTCGCAATTTGGAAGAGCTGTACTCTCGTAAACAAGCCAATGGTTCACTGGATGAATATTTAAAATTAAATGGAGTAGTATCCATTGAAGGGGTAGATACTCGGTCATTGGTAGCACAGATCCGCACAAAGGGTGCTATGAACTGTATTATTTCATCTGAAACTACCGATGTAGAGGCCTTAAAGAAACAATTACATCAAGTACCCAATATGGATGGACTAGAGTTGGCTTCGAAAGTGAGTACTACACAGTCCTATGAAATGGGAGATGCGTCCTCATCTATACGAATTGCCGTGATGGATTATGGTGTAAAAAGAAATATTCTGCAGTGTATGGTTGATCGAGGAGCATTTGTAAAAGTGTTTCCTGCAAAAACTACCTTGGCGGAGGTGAAGCAGTTTCAGCCTAATGGCTATTTTATTTCCAATGGTCCGGGTGATCCGGCTCCAATGGATTATGCTATTTCTTTTGTCAAAGAAGTATTGAAAGAAAACAAACCTGTTTTTGGAATTTGTTTAGGACATCAGTTACTAGCACTGGCTAACGGAATTCCTACATTCAAGATGCACCATGGACATAGAGGGCTTAATCACCCTGTGAAAAATCTGGTTAGTGGGCGTTCTGAGATCACTACTCAAAACCATGGTTTTGGTGTGGATCCCGATGCAGTTAAAAAAGCAGATCATATTGAAATCACCCATGTCAATCTCAATGATCAATCTATTGAAGGAATTCGTGTAAAGGGAAAGCCGGCCTTTTCTGTACAATATCATCCGGAAGCAACGCCCGGACCACATGATAGTCGTTACTTGTTTGATGAATTTATCGGAATGATTCAGGCTTCGAAAAACTAAAAATGAAAATCGCCATTCTCAATGGTCCTAATTTAAACCTGCTGGGTAAGCGGGAGCCTGCTCTCTATGGGCATCAGTCCTTTGAGGATTTTTTTACATCGTTTTCGTCTCGATACCCTACTATAACCTTTTCTTATTTTCAAAGTAATGTGGAAGGGGAACTTATCAATGAATTACACCGTGTTGGGTTTGACTATGACGGCATCATTTTTAATCCTGGAGGGTATACGCACACCTCTGTGGCTATTGGAGATGCAATTGCAGCTATACGTACACCCGTTGTTGAGGTGCATATCTCCAATGTTCACGCCCGCGAAGATTTTCGTAGACATTCCTTTGTAAGCCCACACGCTGCGGGTGTGCTAGCTGGCCTGGGTCTACAAGGATATGAATTAGCGTTGCAGTGGTTTTTGAATCGCGCTTAGTTTACCCACATATAAGCTGCGTCCATGTGTCCCAATTACAATTTCATTTTCTCTTTGTTGAATGGCGATGTCATGTACGGGTACTGATTTAGGTAAACCCGCATGCCATCCTTTATAGGTTAGTCCGCCGTCCCAACTAACATACACACCTCCATCTGTACCCACATAGAGGATAGAAGGGTTTGTGGGATCTTCACGAATTACATTTACGGGTTCTAGTGGAAGATTTCCTGCAATGTCCTTCCAGGTTTGTCCACCGTCGTCACTCACAAACACATAGGGATTAAAATGGTCATGACGATAACCATTGAGGGTAACATAAACGCGATTCTCTTTGTGTTGAGAGGCAACAATTCTGCTTACCCATAAATTTTTTGTTTCAAGGCCAGTTGTTGTAGTGGGATTTGTTTTCTTTTTATTGGTTGTCACGGCTTGTTGATGCAAGGCTGTCCAAGTATATCCGCCATCTGAGGAGCGATAGATTTTTCCATCATCACTGCCTGTATACAAAAGACCCATTCGAAGTGGAGATTCTTCGATAGATGTTAAGGTTCCATAGGGTACATTTCCTCTAATGCCACCTCCAGTCAAATCACTGCTCAGAGCAATTAACGTATCTCCTTTATTGAGTGAACGATGTAGTCGATTACTACCGTAGTATAAAATATCAGGTTGATGACGACTTAGTAAAATGGGTGTTTGCCAATTGAAGCGTAATGGCTTTTCGCCGAGATCATGTTGAGGGCGAATGAATTTTCCACCACCACGTTTGTCTTTATTGTAGCGTGCATAGGAGCCAAACTGCGAACCAGAGTACACGGTGCTGTTATCTCTTTTGTCAACTTGTGCTTGCATGCCATCCCCGCCATTAATCATGCGATAGGCATATTGCCCATCGTCTGTCCAACCGATACTTTCTTTGTGTGTGGAAGGACCCCACCAGCTACCATTATCCTGTAGCCCTCCATACACATTATAGGGTTTTGCATCATCCGTAGTGATATAATAGTATTGTCCAACAGAAGGAGTGTTGGCTTTGAACCAGTTTTTTCCATCATCATAGGTGATATTTACGCCGCCATCATTTCCATTGATTAAATGTGAATCTTTTTTAGGATTGACCCAAAGTGCATGGTGATCTGCATGCACATTCTCTTTGTCCATGGTGCTAAACGTTTTGCCACCATCTGTAGACACCTGTGAAGTGAACCCAAGAATAAATACTTTGTTTGAATTGGTGTGTGAGGTATAAATTTTTGCAAAGTAGTATCCATAGGTGTTAAAAATACTAATGGGTTTTTCATTAGCTTTTTTCCATTTGCTACCACCGTCGGTACTTACATAAACTTCGCAACCTGCAATTCCTGTATTTTGAAATCCGTCATCACTATCCAAATAATCCCATAGCGCTGCAGGCTTAAGTGTTCCTTCGCTAACTGCTTTTTTTATACTGCTTGCAGTGTGATGACGAGGGAAACGATTTTTTCTTAAAAAATCATCCAGCTTATTATCTTTTAACGCAGCAAAATCTGCAGCATTCATTTCTTTAAAGAGTTCTTTTGTATAGGAGCTGTCTTCTGCTTTTGATTTAGCAGGAAGGGGGGTGTTGTTGTCTACAACCGCATAAACCAAATTAGAATTACCAGGGAAGATCGTTAGACCTATCCTTCCAATTTTAGTTCCCTCCATAAAACCTGACCCAGTGCCAGAAACTTTTTCCCAGTTGGCTCCACCATCTTTGGTGCGATAAATACCACTGGAAGGACCACTTTCTTCAAATTTCCAGGCTTCGCGACTCCGTTGCCACATAGCTGCATAAACAACGGAGGGGTTAGTAGGATCCATAGCAAGGTCCACACAACCTGTTCCGTTATTTACAAATAAGCTTCGTTGCCAGGTTTTTCCTCCATCTGTTGTTTTATAGACACCTCTTTCATCATTAGCAGAGTAAAGATGCCCAAGCACAGCTACCCATGCAGTTTGTGTATTTGAGGGGTCTAACTCTATGTCGCCGATATGATGCGACTCAGGTAAGCCAAGGTGGTTCCACGTTTTTCCATTATCGCTTGTTTGATAAACTCCCGTGCCTGCGTAGGAAGAGCGGCTGCTATTTACCTCACCGGTGCCGACCCATATTAAACGGGGGCTTGATTTCCAGTTCACCGCAATATCTCCAATGAAATGCACCGCTAAACTATCCATGATAGGCGTGAAACTTTGGCCATTATTAGCTGTATGCCATAGGCCTCCTGTTGCGTAGGCAACATAAAACTCCGTGGGGTCTTCTGGATTTGCATCAACATCTACCACACGTCCGCTCATGATGCTGGGACCAATACTACGAAAGGAAACACTGTTCAGGACCGAATCTTTAAGCAGTTCTTTTCGTTGCTCCATAGAACGTAATCGCTCTGTTGCGGGAGTGGGACTCACCAGAACTTGTGCAGATGCTAGTTGAATGGATAGGGTGAATAAAAAACTGATAAAAAATAAAAATTGATTTTTTTTAAACAGGATCAGTGCCATGACAAGTGTTTTTCGTTAGTACATTCGAGTATGATCAAACTTACTAAAATACTCTCAGTTTTCTTCCTTCTTCTATCCCTGCCGCATTCTATGCAAGCACAATGGAAGAGCTATATTCTCTCCAGAAGTGGGGATACATTAAATCGAGTTGACCTTAAGGATAGGAAGCAGGGACCCTGGGTTTTGTCAGTGCCGGAACTTAGAGGGGAAAGGGGTTATGAAGAAGAAGGCTATTTCCTTAATGACCAACGAGAGGGAGCCTGGAAGCGGTTTTCACTAGAAGGGGTAAAAATTGCAGAAGAAAATTACAGGTGGGGTAAACTGAATGGAAAGCAGCTTTATTTTTCTTACAACGGGGGGTTGATTCGCGAAGAACAGTGGCGAGCCATGGATCCAGCAATTGCCTATGATACAGTGGCTGTTTATGATCTAAAAGATCCAGACAAACAAGTGGGAGAAGTAGTGGTAAAAAATGAAGGAATAGCTATGCGACATGGACGGTTTGTGCATTATGATCCTCGCTCTGGCCGAGTGTTGCTGATCGAAAATTATGTAATGAATAAAATACAAGAAGATATTTCATCTAACACACCACAACAAGACACGGTTCCCCGTGTGCTTCCCAAGGTGATACAGGACTTTAATAAGAAGAAAAAGAAAAACTAATTTCTTGTTTTACTAAAGTAACGATCAAAGAAAAGTAGCTGAAAACGTACGGCATTGCGCCAATAATTCCAATCGTGTTTACCGGGGCGTGTAATATACTCGTGTGGAATTTTTAAATCCAATAATTTTTGGTGTAGTTTTTCATTGATGCCAAAGAAAAAATCCTCGGTACCACAATCAATGATCATGGCTGAGGAATCAGCTTTATAGTTTTCAACCAAATAGTGAGCTGAATAATCCTTCCAGTGGTTGGGATAGGTTGCACTGTCTCCCAATAATTGTTGCAATTCCCAACTCGTTTTTCTAAATCCTATATCTACACCACCACTCATACTTCCGCAAGCACCAAAAATTGACGCTTGTTTGATACCTAGGTACAAACCTCCGTGTCCTCCCATGCTAAGTCCGGTAATGGCTCTGGCATTTCTTGATGCTATTGTCGGATAGTGGCTGTCTATGAATGCAGGTACCTCCTTTGCGATATAAGTTTCCCAACGCATCGAGTCATTGATAGGGCTATCAATATACCAGCTGTTTTTACCTTCTGGACACACGATCATCATTTGATAGTGGTCGGCTTCTTGCATCAGTTCGGGCATACGAATAATCCAGTTCGAATACCAACCACTATAACCATGCAGTAAGTAGGTGACAGGAAATCTTGTTGCTTGATTGACTGTTTTTGTAGGTGTGATCACTACGCATTTGAAAGATTGCTTCATGGCTTTGCTTTCCACCCAAACCGTATCAACTGTTGCGGCTTGAGCAGAAAGCAAAAAACCAATGAATGCAATAAGTAGTAGAACTCTTTTCACGAATTAGAATCCTTTCTTCGTTTCTTGCGCGCGTTGCATGGGATTACCACTCTGGCCACCCGCACCTCTACGTGGGCCTTGCGCTTGTTTAAATAAGCTGAAGCGAGAAGGCTCATCTAGTTTATTCCAGCCATTATTTTTTTCGTCAATATCTGCTGTTTCACGGAGTGGATCCAATTTGATAGAGGCCACTTGCTTTGTCTTTACAAAAGCTTTGGTAACCTTCTTTTCATTGAGTCTCCAAATTTGTGCAGGAATTCGCTCAATCTCTTTAGAGCCATCTTTGTAGGTCCACTCAATGATGATAGGCATTACCAGCCCCCCTTTATTGGAGAAAGTAAGTTCATACTGGTGTAAGTTGCTATAAAGTGCTTTTTCTTCGTTGGTCAGCTTTTCGCTTCCGCCTCCCGAAAAATTCACTTCGATTTGAGTAGTGTCGTAGGGCTCTAGACCGCGTGCATAACGCCAGTAGAAATCACGTAAAGTAGTATCCGCATCTGTAGCAAAGTTGATACGCTTGTCTTCACGATTTCTGATTTTTGAAATGTCTTCAAATGCATTGACCTGGGGTTTTTCAACATTACGACGCATGGAGCCCGCTCTTCCAGCTGTCGGATTCATAGAAGTGTCTGCTACTGCATATTTAACAGTGTCGAGTGAGATGTCGCATACTTCAGTGCTATAAAACCAACCCCTCCAGAACCAATCTAGATCTTCACCACTGGCATCTTCCAATGTTCTGAATAGATCTGCAGGTTCGGGATGTTTAAATGCCCATCTTCTGGCGTATTCTTTAAATGCATAATCAAACAGCTCTCTTCCCATTATGGTTTCGCGTAGAATATTGAGACCTGTAGCTGGTTTAGAGTATGCGTTGGGGCCAAACTGAACAATATTATGGCTGTTACTCATGATTGGTTCCAATTGATCTTTGGGCAACTTCATGTACTCAGTAATATAGGCAGCAGGACCACGACGGCTTGGAAATTTATTGTCCCAGAGTTCTTCAGTTAGATACTCAACAAAAGTATTCAGTCCCTCATCCATCCAACTCCATTGGCGCTCATCACTATTGATGATCATGGGGAAGAAGTTGTGTCCCACTTCGTGAATAATTACACCAAGCATACCGTTTTTTGTTCCCTCGCTATACGTGCCATCTTTTTCTGTTCTACCATAGTTGAAGCAGATCATGGGGTATTCCATTCCATTGGCAGCTTCAATACTTTGCGCAACTGGATAAGGATAAGGAATAGTGAATTTGGAATATGTTTTGATGGTATGTGCAACTGCTTTGGTAGAGTAGGGGCGATATAACCCATATGCTTCTTTAGGATAGCCACTCATACACATTACCTTTTTACCCTCAACGATTGCAGGCATCGCGTCCCAAACTAATTTTCTTGAAGAAGCCCAAGCGAAGTCACGAACATTATCAGCTTTGTAGATCCAGGTTTTCTTTTGTGTTGATTTTTGCTTTTCTGCTGCCTTTGCCTCGTCTAGTGTAACCACTTCAACGGGTTCTTTTGCAACTTGAGCTTGTTTCCAACGTGCTAACTGAGCAGGGCTTAACACCATTGGATAGTTCTGACATTCACCTGTAGAAAGTATAACGTGATCTGCAGGAACTGTCATTTGTACTTTAAAGTTTCCAAAGGTTAGCGCAAACTCACCACGTCCGGTAAACTGCTGGTTCTGCCATCCTCTAAAGTCACTGTACACGCAAAGGCGAGGATACCATTGTGCCATGGTAAATAGGTGGTTGCCGTCCTCTGGAAAATACTCATAACCACCGCGACCACCAACTGTCATACGGTCTGTGATTTTGTAATTCCAATCTACTTTAAAAGCAAAACGCTGACCTGGTTTAAGCGGGGTTGGCAATTCGATACGCATCATTGTTTTATTGATGGTATAACGAAGTGATTTGCCAAGCGCATCTGTCAATTTTGTAATGTTAAATCCAAGTCCGTTATCTCCCCTCTCTTCTTCAATTTGTTTTAAACGTTGTACACTAAGCTGTCTGCTTAGCGCAGAAGCATCTTGGTAATTAGCATTATTTACCGAGCTGTGCTCATTTTCGTCAAGCTGCAACCATAAATAAGTCAATACATCTGGTGAATTATTGAAGTAAGTAATTGTCTCACTCCCTTTCAATTTCAAATTTTTCTCATCTAACTCGCAAACGATATCATAATCACAGCGTTGTTGCCAGTACTTAGGTCCTGGTGCTCCACTGGCAGTACGATATTCGTTGGGCGTTGGGAATATAGTTCCCATTTGTTCGAACTTATTTCCGTGATTACTTCCCGGATTGTTCTGGGTGTTTTGTGCTGTCGCTGAAATACTCAGTAAGAGCAACATTGAAACAACGATCCAATTTTTCATGTTGAAATGTTTATAATTAAAAAGGGTATCTATTAATTGCAATTCCAAAAGCAATACCAAGCACTAAACTGGATACAATATAGTTCCATTTTTTTGTTGGTAGCTTGACTATAAAAGTAACGAATTGATTTATGCTCAATAATAAGACAACTACCAGTACTTGTCCTACTTCCAGACCAACGTTAAAACCAAAAAGACCCCACCCAATTTCCTGATCCTGTGCCAGCATAAAGCGTATGCTATTAGCAAATCCCATCCCATGGATGAAGCCAAAGAAAAGGGCAAGTCCATACGTACGTATAGAAGTGATCTGCTTTTGGCTATGTTGGAATAAATTGAGGCCTGCTGTGATCATGATTGTCAAAGGAATTAAAAATTCCACCCATTTGCTATCCAGACGTATCCAATCCAATACGCTTAGCAGTAAGGTGACGGAGTGTCCAATTGTGAAGGCTGTCACCAGGATGAGTACTTTTTTCCAATCCGACCAAGTGTAGAGAGCTGCGAGTGCAATAATGAATAACTGATGATCCAATGCCTCTCTATTGATGATATGCTCCCAGCCCATCGGGAAATAGAATGTAAAAGCATTCATGAGGTCAGTGGCATTAAAGTTTTAACTTTCCAAAAAATGGGGGATTGAAAATAAACCACAGTTTTGTGATTCTAAAATAAATTATGCAAACGGTATTCTTGGTTGTTGGTTGGTTGATTAGCAGCTTTTTGGGCACTATACCAAAGGAGCATCCCTTTCATGTAGGAGTGGTAGAGGTGAATCATAATAAAGTAGAGCGGACACTGGAGATTCAGTGTAAGTTGTACACGGATGATTTTGAGACTACCTTATCTCGACTTTACAAGCAAAAAATAGATCTCATTGACCCAAAATTTCACGAATCGATGGATTCTTTGGTAGAGAAGTACCTCTCCGGGCGTGTTCAGTTTGGTATCAATGGAAAGGGATATAAGGGAAATTATCTGGGCTTTGAGCACGATAAAGAAGCAGTATATGCGTTTATTGAAATTACAGCTGTTCCCAATGAAATTCGAGAAGTTCAATTCGATATCTCATTGTTATTCGATCTATATGATGATCAACTAAATTTAGTTCATTTCACAACTAATGGACAGCGCAAAAGTACTAAGTTGGATTACCCCCAGTCAAAAGGGACGTTGACGTTTTAATTATTCTTCCATTTCTTCTCGAATAGAATCGCTTATTTCAACAAGAACTTTGTCGATTCGGTGTCCATCCATATCCACAATTTCAATGCCGAATCCTTTCCAAACTAACTTTTCACCCGTTTTTGGAATGCGCTCCAGTTGGTGAAGGATAAAGCCCGCTAAAGTGTCAAAATCTTGTTCGCCTTCATTCATCCATTCTGTTTTTTCAAATTTGGATAGAAAGTCATAAAAGGGAATTTGCGCATCTATCAAAAAGCTGCCGTTTTCACGTTCGGTGATTTCGTAATCAGGCCCTTCTTCCTGTGGAATTTCCCCCACGATGGCTTCCAAAATATCATTGAGCGTGAGCATCCCTAAAATACTCCCGTACTCATCCACAATAAAAGCAGAGTGAACTTTAGATGTTTTAAATCGTTCGAGTACTTGATAGGCCGAGATATTTTCAGGAATAAACAGCGCGGGCTGCATGGTATTTCTCAATTTCAAATGATCGGGATTGACATATAAGTCTTTAATAGACACCACACCCTTAATTGTATCAATGCTTCCTTGGCATATTGGGTAGGCAGAGTGAGGAGCTTCGATGATCTTTTCTTTGATCTGTTCTTCTGTTTCATTTTCATCAAACCAAATAATATCACTTCGATGCGTCATCAGTGATGTGATTGTTCGGTCACTCAAATGAAAAACTCGTTCAATGATTTCCTGCTCCTCTTCTTCAATCGTTCCTGCCTCTGTTCCCTCCGTTATTAATGTCTTTATTTCTTCCTCTGTAATAGCATCATTTGCACTTTTTCGAATCTTGAAAAGTTTAAAGAAAAGAGAACTGCTCTCATTCAACAGCCAAACAATAGGGTAGGTGATTCGTGCAAACATTTTCATGGGACCTGCAGTAGCCATTGCTAGCTTCTCTGCTCGAATCAGACCAATTCGTTTTGGAATTAATTCTCCAAAAATGATGGAAAGGAAAGTGACAAAAATTACAATCAGTATGGTGGATAAAGTCTCTGCTAATTCGGGTTTTATTCCAAATCCTGTTAAGTAGGGCAGAAGATTTGCACTGAATTTTTCTCCAGAGTAAACTCCGGTTAATATCGAGATCAACGTGATTCCGATTTGAACAGCGGATAGAAAAAATTCAGGGTGATTGGAGAGCTCTAGTGCAATCTGCGCCCGTTTATTGCCTTTCTCTGCCAGATGTTCCAAACGTGCTTTTCGGGCAGAGACCAATGCAATTTCAGAAAGTGAAAAAAGCCCATTGAGTAAAATGAGCAATCCCAAAATAAATAGGTCCATTAGTGTGGAGTACTGGTTACAGCTTCGAAGGTAGTGATTCGATGCTGTTTGTTGTATTGACGTGCAAACAGCCATCCAATCAAAAGTCCAAAAATGGAGCCGGCCAGAACATCCGCGGGGTAGTGGACCCCCACATAAATTTGAGCATATCCAACCGAAAAAGCCCAGAAAAACAATAGGTAGCCCCATTTACCCAAATAACTGCTTAGTGTTATAAAAATAAAAGTTGCCATCGCAAAGTGATTGGCGGCATGATTGGAAATGAAACTAAACCCAGATCCGCAGTGGGGGATCCGCAGGATGATTTCACCTAGTAAAGTGGGGTCATTACAGGGTCTTTCTCGTTGAATGGTTTGTTTGATTAGTTGATTGCCAGTGAAGTCTACCAAACTAACGGTTGCAATGAAAAAAAAGACCCACCACAGCGCCTTTCTTTTTAATCGGTATCCAACAAATAAAACTAAAAGCAAATAGGCGGGAGCCCAAAAAGTGGGGGTTCTCCAATAGGGCAATAACCAATCGAAAAAAGCGTTGGATCCCTCTTTATTGATTAAGGATAAAATCCATTTATCTACTGCTTGGAAGGAGCTTATAATAGATTGCAACTCGATTGGCACCCTACAAAAGTAGTAAAGCCTTGTGTGTTGCAGATGTCGTTTCTTTGTTAAATGTTATTCGGACGAATTCGTATTCCTAAAACATTGATTTGGGTGATCAACCTGCTGGGTATTTTTATTTTGATTTTTACCCTTTTTAGAATAATTACTTTTTTTTCCTTTAGGCCATCGAGGGTTGATTTTTTTCAGGCGGTACCCGCTTTTTGGCTAGGACTACGCTATGACCTGCGATGGATTGCGATTGTACTGTTACCGGTTGTGTTTTTGAGCAGTTTGCCGGCGTTATCTCCATTTTACTCCGAACGAAATAAAAAATTTTGGACATTATATCTTGCTTTATCAACACTGTTGATTTTCTTCTTTTTTGCTGCCGGTTTTGGAAGTTTTGCTTATAACCAGACACCACTGGATGCTGGAGCAATGAATTTTGCAGAAGATTTTACTATTTCTGTAAAAATGATTTGGCAAACGTATCCTATACTCTGGATGTTACTTGGTTTAGGCGTTGCCGTATTATTTTTTCGTTGGATGTATCATAAAAGTCACTGGCAGGTGATCAACCAAACCGATGGTTTAGGTATTCCGCATCGCCCCAGTTATTTTTTAGTTTCTGCACTAGTGCTCCTGTTTCTTATACATGGATCTGTAACTAGCATCCCTTTAAAACGGCGCGATAGTTTTCGGTTTCAGCAAAGTTTTCTATCCTATCTGGCTATTAACCCACTTCAGAATTTTGCTGCAACCCTCAGTCTCAGACAACCCAGTTATAATGAGGATAGGGCTCGAGCACTTTATCCCGTGCTTGCTAATTGGATGGGATGGAGTGAAACAGATCGAATGCAATTTCACCGAACCATTGGTCCTCGTAGCACAGCAGTAGAAAGTAGCCCCAATATTGTAGTTGTTCAGTGTGAGTCATTCAGTATGTATAAAAGCAGCATGAGTGGAAATCCACTTAATACAACTCCCTATTTTGATTCACTTTCCCAGCGGGGTGTTTTTTTTGAACGCTGTTTTGCCCCTACCTTTTCAAC
>JBEDEC010000018.1:0-37204 GCA_041175905.1 Bacteroidota bacterium | reverse complement strand
ATACTTAATTTTTCGATTTAGTAATGCAAATTATATATGCGATAAAATCATATGTTTTTGCTGAGGGGGTAAATTCTTTATTCCGGCAAGAAATTCAAATGATTCAACCTCCTGCCTTTTGTGCAGTGGAATCTGATGAAATTTTACGTACGTTATCAACTCAAACTTGTCATTGTTTAGTGGTGGATCTTGATTATTTAGAAGGAACTCCTGATTTGCTTTTTAAGCAGCTCAAGAAATCCTATCCTTCGCTTAAAGTAATTGTCATTGCAGAAAATTTGGATCGAAGAATTTTGCATGCATATCGTAATGGTATCTCTGCTAGTTTTTCGAAAAATGAGTCTCAAGTAAATGTATCGATTGCAATTCGTACTATTCTCACCAATCAAGTGTATGTTCCAAACTCGATTATATATGGGGTCATTAGTGGCGGCCATATTTTTACTGAAATTGAAACGCATCTTAAGTTACTCTCCGAAAAGGAATTAACAGTACTAGATCACATCTGTTCAGGCAAACGAATGAAAGAAATTTCTCAGAGCCTAGATATAGCTCCTTCCACCCTGTCAACGCATAAGTTAAGAATCATGCGAAAATTGTCGCTCGACAATAAGAGGGAACTTATGAATTTTATGTCGGCCTATATCGATTGGAAAAATAGCAACCTCAACTATTCAAATTAAATAGAAAACCCTCCATCAATTTTTGGAGGGTTTTGTGATCCGGATTGGATTCAAACCAATGACCTACTGCTTAGAAGGCAGTTGCTCTATTCAACTGAGCTACCGGACCTGATCGTGTACTTAAAAACCAAAGGGCAGAATCGTTAATCAATAACTGCCCATAATAGCGAGTCGCAAAGGTAATTTTTTTTAGCTTGCGGACAAACACGGCTTAAGATGACAACTTTTGAGTATGGCAATGGTAACATGCGAATCGCTGATGCACTTCAATTGGTTTCTGGTGAACAAAGGGGGATATTATCCTCGGAAATTGTTCAAAAAGTATTGGAAAGCGAGAAAAATGCATTATCCCTTGCCAATGGAAATAAAACAGTTTATGGAATCAATACTGGCTTTGGAATCTTGGCACAAACTAAAATTTCTGCAGCTGACACTGGTCTACTTCAGCAAAAAATTCTTCAAAGTCATAGTGCAGGAGTAGGTAAATCAATTCCCAGAGAGCTTGCTAAGCTTATGTTGGTTACAAAAGCACATTCATTAGCCAGAGGATTTAGTGGTATTCGATTAGAAACATTGCAACGCATTCTTTGGTTTATTGACAACGATGTTATCCCAGTGGTACCTGAAAAGGGAAGCGTTGGTGCCTCTGGCGATTTGGCCCCCTTATCGCATCTTTTCTTGCCTCTGATTGGGCTGGGATTGCTCTCAATAAAGGATGCTAATGGACATGTGAAAATCGTTGATGCAGACTCGTATTTGAAAGAAGCTAACGTAAAACCCTTGCTTTTAGGGCCAAAAGAAGGGTTGGCACTTATAAACGGCACTCAATTCATTTTAGCTCATAGTATCCATGGCGTAATGCGATTTTACCAGCTTTTGGAATATGCGGATTTAATAGGAGCGCTTAGTTTAGAGGCTTTGAAGGGATCCCCAGCTCCATTTGACGAACGATTACATTCACTACGTCCGTTTCCAGGGAGTCAATTGGTTGCACAGCGATTGCGATTATTACTGCAGGGATCTCAAATTGTAAAAAGTCACGAGAGTTGTGATCGCGTACAAGATCCTTATTCGCTTCGCTGTATACCTCAGGTACATGGGGCTAGTCGTAATGCATGGCTGCATTTGAAACAGTTAACAGAGATTGAATTAAATGCTGTTACAGACAATCCTATTTTAATTGCCAATGAAGAGTCTATTAGTGGAGGAAATTTTCATGGCCAACCGCTTGCCCTACCACTTGATTACGCCTGTTTCGCTGCGGCTGAACTAGGAAATATTAGTGATAGGCGCTCTTATCTTTTATTGGAGGGAAAATGGGGTTTACCCACGCTATTAATGGAAAATGTAGGTTTAAATAGCGGTTTTATGATTCCACAGTATACTACGGCTGCTTTGGTAACTGAAAATAAAACACTTTGTTTTCCTGCTAGTGCTGATAGTATACCCACTTCATTGGGACAAGAAGATCATGTTTCCATGGGAAGCATTAGTGCTAGGAAATTCAACACTATACTTGATAATTTAGAATATATACTTTCGATTGAACTGCTATTAGCTGCACAGGCTATCGAGTTCAGGCGTCCACTTAAAAGTTCTGATTTGGTAGAACTAGTTTATCAGGAAGTAAGAAAAAATGTAAGTTTTGCAAAAGAAGACCGCGTTTTTTCATTGGATATAGAAAAAGTAGTTCAATTGATTCGCTCTACTTCATTGATTGGGAATATTCATAAGAATGCGGCGCAACTGGGTGTACAATTGAACAAGAATTTTAGTGAATTTGATTGCTAAATTTATTGAATAGCTGTTTTTAAAGCCAGTTGCATCATAGGTAGTAGAGCTGTTTCTCTTTCTTTTGAAGAAAGCCTTTCATGGGTAGGTATGATATCAGTCACAGTTAAGAGACAAGCAGCTTTTTTATTTAGATAGCGGGCATTAGCAAAAAGTGCAAATGATTCCATCTCTGCAGCCAGGCAAACGTACTTATCAACAATGGCAGGGCTCAACTTGTTGGCGCTGTAGAATACATCTGTCGAATGAATAGTGCCTGTAATCAGTGGTTGATTGATTTGTAGGGCAACCTCGTTAATTTTTTGAAAGACGCCACCTTGGTTTTCTTGAATTTCTTCATCAAATCCCCAAGCATATTTTGCATAAGTTGACTCACTGGCTGCTTTCTCAACATTGATGATATCATAAAATTTCAGGTCTTTTGTGTAGGAGCCACAAGTTCCAATTCGAATGATAGTGTCTACCTTGTATTGTGTGTATAATTCGTATGAATAGATCCCTATTGAAGGGCAGCCCATTCCGCTGGCACCAATTGTTAATTTAACTCCTTGATAGTGACCAGTATAAAAAAATACGTTTCGGGTTTCGCTAACAAGGATTGGATTTTCAAGATATTTCTCAGCAATAAATTTTGCACGTAATGGATCTCCTGGCATTAAAACAGTAGGAGCTATTTGTTCTTCAGTAGCATTGATATGTACACTCATGTTAGGTAGTTGCGTTTCAAGATATGTATTTTTGCATTTCCAATTTGCAAACCATGATAACTTCTTCTTCAAAAAATAGTATAGCTTACCAAACACCTATTGGTGAAAAACTCCGTTGTAAAGGTTGGGTTCAGGAAGCTGCACTTCGGATGTTGCTGAATAACCTGGATCCTCAAGTGGCAGAGCGACCAGAGGATTTAATTGTGTATGGTGGTAGGGGAAAGGCTGCACGTAATCAGGAAGCACTTGATTTGATTATAAAGGCACTAGAGGTGCTCGAAAGCGATGAGTCGCTATTGATACAAAGTGGAAAACCTGTCGCGATTTTAAAAACGCATGAGGATGCACCTCGTGTATTGATCAGCAATTCACAATTGGTTCCTAATTGGGCAAACTGGCAGCATTTTGATGAGTTGGAAAAAAAGGGATTGATGATGTACGGCCAAATGACAGCTGGAAGTTGGATATATATTGGATCGCAAGGAATTGTACAAGGCACCTATGAAACCTATGCAGCGGCTGCACAAAAACATTTTGGAGGTACCTTAAAAGGAACATTGAATGTTACAGCAGGACTAGGTGGAATGGGTGGCGCGCAGCCACTGGCTATTACAATGAACGAAGGAGTAGCGTTAGTTGCAGAACTAGAAGAGTGGAGAATAGATAAGCGTTTAGAGACGCGTTACCTCGATGAGAAATTTACTGATATTGATACAGCCATAGACCGTGCTTTATCTGTAAAAGAACAAGGGTTGGCAAAGAGTATAGGCGTTCTTTGTAATGCAGTTGATTTGCTATCTCGTTTGTTAGAAAGAAATGTTATTCCTGATACACTGACTGATCAAACAAGTGCGCATGATCCATTAATTGGTTATTGGCCCTCGAATTTATCAGTTAAAGAGAGTTTAAATTTAAGAAGCAGTGATCCTGCTCAGTATACGGAACTTTCCTATGCCTCTATGTATAAACATGTTTGTTTGATGATCGAATTGCAAAAAAGAGGCGCAATCACTTTTGATTACGGAAATAATATTCGCGCTCGCGCAAAAGAATTTCAAGAAAAATTTGATCCCTCCTCATCTGTGGATTGTTTTGCATTTCCTGGATTTGTACCAGCTTATATTCGACCTTTGTTTTGTGAAGGAAAAGGACCTTTTCGTTGGGCTGCTTTAAGTGGAGATCCTGCTGATATTGCAGTAACTGACGAAGTAATTTTATCATTATTTCCTGAAAACAACGGGTTAGTCAGATGGATGAAGATGGCAAAAGAGAAAATTGCTTTTCAAGGACTTCCTGCTAGAATTTGTTGGCTCGGTCAGGGAGAGAGAGAAAAAGCTGGTTTGGCATTTAATGAATTAGTGCGCACCGGTCGAGTAAAGGCTCCAATTGTAATTGGAAGAGATCACTTGGATACAGGAAGTGTAGCAAGCCCAAATCGTGAAACTGAATCTATGTTAGATGGAAGTGATGCGGTTGCAGATTGGCCCATTCTAAATGCCTTAGTTAATACAGCTGGAGGTGCCAGTTGGGTTAGCTTACATCATGGTGGTGGAGTTGGTATGGGCTTTAGTATTCATGCGGGAATGGTAATTGTTGCAGATGGCACAGATAAGGCCGCTGCTAGACTTTCACGGGTGCTTCGTAATGACCCTGGTATGGGGGTTGTAAGGCATGCTGACGCAGGTTATGAGATTGCCAAACGAGTTTTGAAGGAGCAAGGTCTAGATATTACGGCTCGAGTAAAATAATTTATGCAAAAAAGATGACTATGGTTTTGCATAGGGAAGCCGATCAATTTTCTGAGCATTGTAATAGCCGTCTAGTCCCAACGAAGTAATACTTTTTGCTTGCTCAAGATCAATAAATCCATCGTCTTCAATCCATTCTTTAGAAACAAACACATCTGTAATTGTTCCAATTACCAAAAATGTTCTATTCAATTTTATTGGTATAATTTCTTCTAGTTGGAGCGCATATTGTATAACGCTCTCCGCTACAAAAGGGCTTGAAATAGAAGGTCGCCAAAGTGGAGTTAATCCTGTTGTATCAAATTCACTGATTTCAGAGGGATACTTTGCACTGGTTTGGTGCGCTTTTTCGTAAAAGCATTCTTGAATGTGGTTGATTGTGTAGATTCCTGTTGACTCAATATTGGCGATCGTGTGCGGAGCAGCTTCCAGCGGGCGGTTGATAAACCCAATTAAGGCGGGATCTGCACCCAAATGAATAATGTTGCTGAAAATAGCCAGATTGGATTGCCCCTGCTTATTGGATGTTCCTATTAGGCTCACACTTTTAAAACCGCTTAGTGAATTGATGAAATTTGCTCTATAAATCCGACTCCATTGGTTAAAGTCAGTTTGATTAAAATGTTGCATCATAATTTATTTAACAACAAAAGATTAAAAAAGTTAAGATATTGTTTCGATCAGATAATTTTGAAACATGGCGTGGCTATCAATAAGGGGGGTAGAGAAACAATACGAGGGAAATCCAGTTTTAAAAAACCTGAGTTTTTCGTTGGATCGAGGGGTGCAGCTAGGCATTGCAGGTTCTACTGGTTCGTCAAAGACAACGCTACTTCGCATTATCGCTGGACTTTTACAAGCTGATGGGGGTTCTGTTTGGTTAGACGGTAAAAGAGTTGAAGGGCCAGACGAGAAATTAATCCCTGGTCATCTTTCAATAGGTTTTCTTAGCCAGCATTTTGAATTGCGTAACAATTATCGGGTTATAGATGAGTTGGAAGTCGCATCTGTGCTTACGAAAGAAAAAGAGGAAAAACTATACTCATTATGCCAAATCTCTCACCTTCTTTATAGAAAAACCACATCTTTATCTGGCGGTGAGAGACAACGCATTGCCTTGGCAAGAGTTCTTTTAAAAAGTCCAAGTCTTTTGCTCCTGGATGAGCCTTTTTCCAACTTGGATCCAGACCATAAGCGAACCATAAAGCAGGTGCTCAAGAAAATCTCTCATGAATTTGAGATCACGACCATTTTGGTATCTCATGATGGTGCCGATTTGTTGTCTTGGGCTGATTCCTTGCTATTGATGCAAGAGGGTCAAATAATTCAGGAAGGGACACCACAAACGCTTTATCAAAATCCAATAAATGAATACGTCGCTGGCTTACTAGGCAACTACACAAGGATTGATAAAAATGATCCTCCAACTTTAGTTGGCTTTTTTGAAAACAACTACAATTTTCAAAATTTTCCATTATTCATCAGGCCTGAACGTCTTGTGTTTGATACAGCAACAACTATTCATTTGGAAGTAAAGGTTGGCAACAGTTACTTTATGGGGAATTATTTTCTAGTTGAAGTAGAAGTAGGGGAAAAGGTGATCTTAGTGCAGACGAATCAACTTTTATATAAACATGGTGACACTGCTTTTATCCGTTACTTGTAATTGCAGTTGTTAAACAATTCCGGATATTAAAGACATTACCCTATTCGTTGAGGTTACTTGAATCTTTTTAAGGATTATTCTTCCACATTTTCTGACTATACATGTGAATAACTGTCCAAAATTACGCCTCTAAAATCTGCCTAATTAACTCTAAATTCGTCCTTTAAGTATAAAACTGATAAAGCTGTGAGGCTAAAGACATTAGAAATCAAGGGGTTCAAGAGTTTTGCTGATAAAACAGTCATCAATTTTGATGATAGTGTTACAGGGATAGTGGGACCGAATGGATGTGGTAAATCAAATATAGTTGACAGTATTCGATGGGTAATAGGAGAGCAAAAAATAAGCCAGCTGCGAAGCGAGAATTTAGATAGTCTTGTTTTTAACGGCTCAAAAACCAGATCAGCCAGCGGCTTAGCCGAGGTAAGTCTAACATTTGAAAATACCCGCAATCTTCTTCCAACTGAATTTAACACAGTCACCATCACTCGAAAGTTTTACAAAAGTGGCGAAAGTGAATATCGTCTCAATGATGTACAGTGCAGACTAAAGGATATTCAGAATCTATTCATGGATACCGGAGTTAGTACGGACAGCTACGCGATTATTGCCTTGGATATGGTGGATGACCTAATCAAAGACAAAGACAATAGTCGCCGTAGAATGCTGGAACAAGCGGCTGGTATTTCCATTTATAAAACAAGAAAAAAAGAGGCCAAATCAAAATTAGAGGCAACAGAACAAGACTTGGCTCGTATTGAAGATTTATTATTTGAAATTAACAACCAGTTAAAATCATTAGAGAGCCAAGCTAAAAAAGCTGAAAAATACCACGAGATCAAAAAAGAATATCGTGAAGTAAGTATTGAGTTGGCCAAAGCCTCATTAGAGGGATTCAATCTTTCTTATAGTGATTTAACAGAGCAGCAACAAAAGGAAACGGATCGTAAGCATCAGTTGGAAGCATCCATTGCAACTAGTGAGGCAGAATTGGAGGTAGAAAAAGTTCGCTTTTTAGAAGCAGAAAAAGCGTTGCAACAATTGCAACATGAGTTTAATGAACTCCAGCAGACTTTACGAGGTAAAGAGAATGATAAAAATCTTGCTTTACAACGAATTGAATATCTGAGTGAAAAATTAAATGGCCTTCAGCAATTTTTGGATCGTGCTGCTGGTCAGCAAAAAGGGATGCTTGAAAGTATTGCCTTTACTGAAAAGCAAATAGGAGAGGAGGAAAATGTCAATCAAGGTCTTGAACTCGACTTGCAAAAACTTTCTCAGTCCGTTCAAGAAAAGTCGCTGAATTTAGAAAACTCCAGAAAAGAAGTTGATAGAATCAGGCTGTCTTTTCAGCAAACTCAGCGTGATCAGTTTGATGCAGAGAAGAAAGTGGCAGTGGCCGATACCTCAGTGGCAAACTTGCAAAGAGCTTTACAGCAACAAATAACTGAGCAGGAACAACGCACCCATCAGATAGCTTCCTTAAATGAAGAAAGAGAGAATAAGGGGAAGGAATTAGCAATCAAAAAAACGGATCTTGAACAGCTTCAGCAGCATCAAGAAAAAACAAAAGAGCAAATTCTTCAAACGCAATCAATTTTAGAGCAGTTGCGGAGTGAGTTGGCTGAAGAGAGTAGAAAATTAGATGCGAGGAAAAATGAGCATGATCTGCTAAAAAGTATGATTGATTCAATGGAGGGATATCCTGAATCAGTTAAGTTTTTGCATAATAACCCAGAGTGGAAGTCTGGTATTCCCATTCTTTCTGATGTGATTTATGTAAACGAGGAATATCGTCAGGCGTTAGAAAATGTCTTAGAGCCATTCCTGAGCTACTATGTTGTTGACAATCTATCAGATGGTCTTGCTGCTGTTCAATTATTGGATAAACAAAAAAAAGGAAAGGCAAATTTTTTCTTATTGGATCAAATTAATGCTTCTGCCGAAAATACGGTTACTCATTCTCTTTCGGGTGCTATTTCAGCTTTGAATGTGATTGAGGTAGAAGAGCGATATAAAAAACTGGCTATTCATCTTTTAGGGAATGTCTTTGTTGCAGAGAATGAAGATGTTTTGGAAAATAGTAATGGCTTTGTTGTTATTGAGAAGCAGGGTCGCTATGTAAAGGGAAAGTACTCCCTTTCTGGAGGAAGTATAGGCTTATTTGAGGGAAATAAAATAGGCCGTGTTAAAAACCTTGAAAAGCTGGAAGCGATCGTACAAACGCAAGAGAAAGTGGTCGAGGATTTGCGAGCTGCTATCCAATCGCGTCATAACGAAGTGATTGCTTTTAATGAGGATCTACGTGAAAATACGTTGCGTCAACGTTTGACAGAAATTCAGCAGTTAACAAATGCTGAATTTGCCCTGCAAAACAAAGTTGAAAATCTTCAAGCTGCCCAGGATACAGGTGTGCAACGTCAATCGGAGTTGAACACTCAAATTGAGCAAACAAATGCTTCTGTAGCTACTGTTCGTACATTGTTTCAACAATTGAATGAGCAACTACAATCTAGTCAGCTTGCTTTACAAAAGGCCGAAGGAGAATATCGGAATTTTGAAGCTGCACAAGCAGAGGCAACAAGGATTTATAATGAGTTCAACCTAACTGTATCCCGCCAACAAAGCAAAATTCAATCTTTACGGCAGGAGCTTGATTTTAAGAATGCGCAGTTGAGTGATTTAAGTGCACAAATGCTGGATAGTGAGAGGCAATTAAAAGAAGCCGCGGATTCAATAAGTCAATCATCTGCCTCACTTCAATTAATTGAACAGGGATTGCATGAGTTGTTAACTAGAAAAGAAGAGGAGGAAAAGCGATTGAATGTTGCAGATCAAGCTTACTATAACTTTAGAAATGAACTTGCCGAAAAGGAGAGTGCAATTAGACACCTTAGTAAAGACAAGGAGCAGGTTGAGTTTTTGCTAGCTGCATTAAAAGATAAGTTGAATGATCTCAAGTTGCAGTTAGCGGGAATGAAGGAACGAATGAGCGTTGAGTTTCGCATTGATTTAGAAGAGATTTTAGGAGAAGGCAGAACCAATGATATTGCCACTGAAGAACTTCAAGCTTCAGTAGATAGAATGAAAAAACGGTTGGAGAACCTCGGTGAGGTTAATCCTACTGCAATTGAGGCCTTTACGGAAATGAAGAAAAGGTATGATTTCATTGTGGAGCAGAAAACTGATTTGGTCTCAGCTAAAGACAGTTTATTAAAGACAATTGAAGAGGTTGAGGCAACGGCGAACCAAAAGTTTTTGGATACATTTGAGCAGGTTAGAAATCATTTTAAAAATGTTTTCAAAACGCTATTTACTGAGGATGACCAGTGCGATCTTGTTTTAGAAGATCCAACAAATATTGCAGAAAGTGGAATAGATGTTGTTGCTAAACCGAAAGGAAAGCGCCCAACTTCATTGACACAGTTAAGTGGAGGGGAGAGGACACTAACTGCTACAGCATTATTGTTTGCAATCTATTTGATTAAGCCTGCTCCATTCTGTATTTTGGATGAGGTGGATGCACCATTGGATGATGCTAACGTTGGAAAATTCACTAATATGATTCGTCAGTTCAGTGAAAACTCCCAATTTATTATTGTTACGCACAATAAAACAACAATGAGCACGGTTGATGTGATTTATGGTGTTACCATGCAAGAGCCAGGGGTTAGCAAACTAGTTACGGTGGATTTCAGAAGTTTACAATGATATAACTGTCCTTTCATGCGGACAATCATCGGAGTTTGGCTATTTGTCTTATTTGCACCTGTCAAATCAATGGGACAAGGGCTACCGGAGGGTTTATTTATCGGTGCTAGGGCCCCTGAGTTTAAGAGTGTCGATCAATTTGGTCATACAATCCAGTTGCGTGAGCAAGCAAAGAAAAATCCGGTTGTTCTTGTTTTTTATCGAGGTAGTTGGTGTCCGCATTGCATGCGTCTTTTAGCAAGAATACAAGACTCACTTTCTTTTTTTACACAAAAATCTGTTACTGTCATCGCCATTTCTCCCGAATCGGAAGAGAGTTTAGCAAAAACAATGGAAAAGTCAAAAGCTGGATATCCACTTGTAAGAGACACTGGTCTTGCAATAGCCAAAAAATATGATTTGGCTTATGTTTTATCAGAAAATCAACTGGCTCGCTACAGAAGTGGTGGTATCGATTTGAATAAAATAAATGCGCCCAATCCTCCATTATTAACTATCCCAGCTGTTTTTATTGTTGGTAAAGATTACACGATTACTTACCGTTTTTTTGATCCCGACCATCAAAGGAGAATTAACGTCAAAGATATTTTAGCACAGCTGTGAATTATTCTTAAGCTAACCACTATTCGATCTCGTTAGCTGAATCGTTATATTTGTGTTTTAGCATTATGGCAACTGAAAAAGAAAAAAAAATAGCTGAGTATACTGAGGATAGTATCCAGTCACTGGACTGGAAACAACATATTCGACTTCGACCAGGAATGTATATTGGAAAACTGGGCGATGGTTCATCCCCTGATGACGGTATCTATGTCTTAATCAAAGAGGTGATTGATAATTGTATTGATGAATACACTATGGGGTATGGGAAAGCTGTTGATCTTACCATTGAAAATAAAGTTGTAACTGTTCGGGATTATGGAAGAGGTATTCCTCTTGGTAAGGTAGTGGATGTAGTAAGTAAGATTAATACTGGGGCCAAATACGATAGTAAAGCCTTTCAAAAATCAGTAGGATTGAATGGCGTTGGTACTAAGGCTGTCAATGCATTAAGTGCTGCTTTTAAAGTTACTGCTGTGCGAGATGGAAAAGAGAAAACAGCCGAATTCGAAAGAGGAGAACTTGTCAAAGAACATAAAGAAGCAAAAACAGATGCCCCCAATGGAACGCTGGTTAGTTTTTTACCTGATGACACTGTTTTCAAGAATTTCAAATATGTAAATGAGTTCATTGAGAGTCAGCTTTGGAATTATGCTTTTTTGAATGCCGGTTTAAAATTAAACTTCAACGGTAAAACTTTTGTTAGTAAAAATGGTCTTTTAGATCTTTTACAGCGAAAAACGAATGAAGATGAAATTCGTTATCCGATTATTCATTTGACAGGAGATGATATAGAAGTTGCAATTTCTCATACGAATGAATATGGTGAAGATTTGTACAGTTTTGTTAATGGACAGCATACAACTCAAGGAGGTACGCATCAGCAAGCTTTTAGAGAAGCTTATGTGAAGACAATCCGTGATTTTTTTAAAAAAGATTATGATGCTTCTGATATTCGAACCGGTATAGTAGCAGCTATTTCTGTGCGAGTAGTAGAGCCTGTTTTTGAATCGCAGACAAAAACAAAATTGGGGTCAGTTAATGTTGATGTTGATGGCCCCTCGATGCGTCAATTTGTAGGTGATTTTCTTTCTCGAGAGCTCGACAATTATTTACATAAGCATCCAGCTGTTGCAGAAGCACTAAAGAAACGCATTGAGCAGAGTGAGCGTGAGAGAAAAGAGCTAGCTGGTATTAAGAAATTGGCAAATGAAAGAGCGAAGAAAGCCAATTTACATAACAGAAAACTAAGGGACTGTCGTTTTCACTTGAATGAAGAGCCTCCAACTAAGGGCAAAGAAGAATTTTTAGCAAAGCAAGGCGAAACAACCATCTTTATCACAGAGGGAGATAGTGCTAGTGGTTCAATCACAAAGGCTAGAAATGTTGAAACACAGGCTGTATTTAGCTTACGTGGTAAACCTCTTAACTGTTTTGGCTTGACTAAGAAAGTGGTTTACGAAAATGAAGAGTTTAATTTATTGCAGCATGCTTTAAATATTGAGGAAGGTTTAGAGGGGTTGCGTTACAACAATGTTGTAATAGCGACAGATGCAGACGTGGACGGTATGCATATTCGACTTTTATTAATGACATTTTTTCTTCAGTTTTTCCCTGATTTGGTTAAGCACGAGAAAGTGTATGTATTAGAAACACCGCTTTTCAGGGTTCGTAATAAGCAAGAAACCATTTATTGTTACAATGAAATGGAGAAGCAGCAGGCAATGAAGAAATTGGGTGGTAAGCCTGAAGTGACTCGTTTCAAAGGTCTCGGAGAGATTAGTCCCGATGAATTTTCGCAGTTTATTGGTCTTGATATGCGCAAACAACTGATGCGATTAGAACAAGGAGATCATATCCAACAGCTTTTGGAGTATTATATGGGAAAAAATACCCCAGATCGCCAAGATTTTATTATACAGAATCTAAGGATTGAAATGGATAAGGTAGAGGAAACAGTATAACCGGTGAGGCATGTTTGACTTTCATCAAGACAGAAAAAGATATTTTGAGATTCAGTATTTGAATGCCAAAGACTATGTTATTCCCTTTATTGAAAATGTATTTCCTATTAAGAAGGGATTTCGAGTACTAGAAATTGGAGCGGGTGAAGGTGGAGTGTTGCGTTCGTTTATTGAAAAAGGTTGCACTGCTGTTGGTGTGGAGTTAGATCCTCGTCGTGTTGAGTGGGCCTGCGGGTTTTTATGGGAGGAAATTGGGAGAGGATCACTTCATTTTGTAGAAAAAGATATTTACAAGACCGATATTGAAGTTGATCTCAAGGGTAAATTTGATTTGATTCTATTAAAAGACGTGATTGAGCATATCCATGACCAGCCGCGACTTCTTCGACTCATGAAATCAATGTTATTGCCTGGGGGACATATATTTTTTGGCTTTCCTCCTTGGCAGATGCCATTTGGAGGGCATCAACAAATTGCGCATTCATCAATATCCAGATTACCCTATATTCATTTGCTTCCTTTGCCACTTTATCGGAGTATATTATCTTGGAAGAAAGAGCCGGTAGCTGACTTATTGGAAATTAGAGAAACAAGAATTTCGATTGAAAAATTTGAACGTATTTCTCGGGAAGCTGGCTACTCGATTCTAACCAAAGAACACTATTTAATAAATCCGATCTATCAATGGAAATTTGGATGGAAGCCGCGTGTTCAGTTTCGATTGATTCGGTGTATTCCTTATGTTCGAAACTTTTTTACAACCTGTGTCTATTATTTAATTCGACCTGAAAAAATTAACTGATGCTTCATATTTTATTTAATCTTCCTGATCGTACACTTTTTGAAGAGGTACAGCAACTGGATGAGTCACTGCAAGGGCCTGTTTTTGTAATCAGAGATGATTTTGCCGTGGGTCCTTTGCTTCAATTAGATACTCCTGAGGGGTGGTCAGCTAGGCTGAATTGGTGGAAGTCCTGTTATGAAAAATCTGCCTATCAAGAAATGCCAGAACCTGATTTTGATGACCGGGTTTCTGTGGAACAAATAAAAAACTGGCTGAATGAAAATCCTGCTGATACTTGCTGGATATGGATGGCGCAGAATCAACATGATGTTGCAGGATACTATTGGTTGATTGGACAACTTTCTGACTTTCAAGGTAGGGTGATGGTTCTTTACCTTAATAATTTACCTTTTATTAATGATAAGGGACAATTATTTTATCCAAACTGGTTGAACGAAATACCTGTTCGTGAATTTTTAAAAGCTAAGAAGTTAGCACGTCCTGTTACAACCAGTGAGTTTGAAATTGATCCAGATGAGTGGAAAAAGCTAACAGAGGAAAATAAATCTATTCGCATTCTGGAAGGTGGCAAGAAACTTACAAGTAAAGATGATAGTTATTTTGATGCCGAATTAAAAAAGTATATCACTAAAGACTGGCAGCGAATCAATCGAATTTTATCAAATGCACAAGGGAAAATGAAGGTGAAAACCGGTGATGTTTTTTTGATGTCTCGCTTTTGGGAAATGGTACAAGCCGGTCTTTTGGAACTAAACGGAAATTGGGATAAGGGGTGGAAAGAAACGGAAATACGTAAGTTGCTGACTGATACAGTAGGTGAATTAGAAGTAAATTAAATTAAAGTGGTATGGCTACTGCCAAGAAAAACATAAATATTGTTTTGGATAACCGAGAAAATGGGATATTAGGACAGTATAAAAATTGGTTTTTAGATTATGCTTCTTATGTCATATTAGAGCGTGCTGTTCCGGCTGTAGAGGATGGGTTAAAGCCCGTTCAACGTCGCATCCTGCATGCGATGAAAGAAATGGATGATGGGCGTTTTAATAAGGTTGCAAACGTAATTGGGCAAGCCATGCAGTATCATCCACATGGTGATGCAAGTATCGGTGATGCGCTTGTTAATCTTGGACAGAAGGATCTTTTAATTGATACACAGGGAAATTGGGGTGATGTGAGAACGGGAGATGATGCAGCGGCGTCTCGATATATTGAGGCACGCTTAAGCAAATTTGCCCTTGAAGTTGCTTTTAACTCCAAAACAACGGACTGGCAATTGAGTTATGATGGAAGAAAAAATGAACCTGTAACGCTTCCAATGAAATTCCCCCTACTGTTGGCGCAAGGGGCAGATGGAATAGCAGTTGGTCTCTCTACAAAAATATTACCTCATAATTTCAATGAAATACTTGAAGCCGCCGTCAAGTACTTACGTGGTAAAAAGTTTGAATTATTCCCAGACTTTCAAACAGGTGGGATGGTGGATGTAAGCGAGTATCAACAGGGCAAAAGAGGAGGTAAGGTTAAAGTACGTGCTCATATTGATGAACTGGATAAGAGAACGCTTGTCATTCGGAGTGTACCTTATGGGGTGACAACAACGCAGTTGATGGAGTCAATTGTGAAGGCAAATGACCAGGGTAAAATAAAGATTAAAAAAGTTACTGATAATACGGCTGCACAGGTTGAAGTACAAGTTGACCTGGTCGCTGGTATCTCTCCTGACATTACTATTGATGCGCTTTATAAGTTTACCGACTGTGAAGTATCAATTTCTCCTAATGCTTGTGTGATTGCAGCTCAACGTCCCCAGTTTTTAAGTGTCCAGGAGTTATTAAAATTATCAGTAGATCGAACGCAAAATTTGCTAAAGCAAGAACTGTTGATTCGTCAAGCCGAACTTAGAGAAAAATGGCATTATACATCCCTTGAAAAAATATTTTTTGAAGAAAAGATTTACAAGGAGCTAGAGAAAAAACACGAGGATTGGGAAAAAGTGTTAGTAGCGATTGAAAAAGCCTTTGAGCCTTTTGTTAAGAAGTTAAAACGAGAAATTACGCGCGAGGATGTACTCAAGTTGACAGAAAAACCCGTGCGAAGAATATATAAATTGGACATCGCTGAACTTGATGAACAAATTAAACAACTAGAACAAGAGCTGAAACAGATTAAGCATCATCTGGACAATCTTGTTGAGTTTGCCATTTCCTATTATGAGAATCTTCAAAAAAAGTATGGAAAAGGTCGCGAACGGAAAACCGAAATCAAAGAGTTTGAGGTAATTCAAGCGAAACAAGTTGCAATCGTTAATACGAAGCTCTATGTCAATCGGGAAGAAGGTTTTATTGGGACTTCGCTGCGAAAAGATGAGTTTTTATTTGATTGTTCTGATTTAGATGACATTTTAGCTATTACGCGATCTGGAATTTTAAAGGTGGTTAAAGTTGCTGATAAAACATTTATTGGAAAGGATATCATTCATGTGGCTATTTTCCATAAAAATGACGAGCGTACTACTTACAATATGATTTACGCTGATGGGAAGGCTGGTGTGAGTTATGCAAAACGATTCAATGTTACTGGGGTCACACGAGATAAAGAATATGATCTTACTAAAGGAGAAGATAAAAGTAAGGTTCATTATTTGAGTGTAAATGCAAATGGGGAAGCAGAGATTGTAAAAATTCTTTTGTCTGCTGGTTGCGCGGCACGAATTCGGGAATTTGATTTTTATTTTGAAGAACTTGCTATCAAAGGCAGAAATAGTATAGGTAATCAGGTAACAAAATATCCAATTCGTAGTATAAAATTTAAAGAAGCAGGTAAGGCTACTCTTTCGTCTACTCGTTCACTTTGGTTTGACGAACAGTTTGGTCGATTAAATAATGAGGGTAAAGGCCAGCTATTAGGTGCTTTTGAACCTGCGGAGCAACTCTTAGTTATTTATAATGACGGATACTATGAAGTGTGTGACCAAGAACTCACACAAAAATTTGATTCAGAAAAAGTTCTTTTGATTGAAAAGTTTAACACTGACTCCATTTTAACAGCTGTTTACGTGGATATGGATAAAAAGCAATATCTCGTTAAACGATTCAAAATTGAGACATCTACTCTTCGTACTAAGTTTTGTTTTATAAAAGAAGGGGATGGTAATTATGTAGAGGCGGTTACTACTGATATAGAACCCATTTTGTCAATGCAACAGGGTCGGGGAGCGCAGCTAAGAAAAGCTAAATTAAAATTATTGAAGATTGCTCCTGTTTCTGGTTGGAAGACAGTAGGCACTAAGCTGGCTGATTATAGTAAGTCTACCGAAATGGAATGGGTTAAGTCTTCTGCTTCTAGTGAAAAGTTGCCTGAACTTTTCTAGGTGTTTGTTAATTAGCAGAAAGGCTGCGTCGAATTTCCCTCTCCGCTTCTTTTCTTTTGAGTGATTCACGTTTGTCTGCGACTTTTTTGCCTCTGGCCAAACCAATTTCAACTTTTACGAGTTGTTTGTCTGTGAAAAAAATGCGCAGTGGAACCAATGTTAATCCCTTTTCCTTCAATTTTGATTGAATCTTATTTATTTCTCTTTTTTGCAATAGTAACTTTCGATCTCTTACTGGGTCATGGTTATTAGCCGTTCCATGCGAATAGGGGGCAATGTGTAACGACTTAATCCATGTTTCGCCCTCATGAATTAAACAGTAGGCATCGTTAAAACTAACTTTTCCCTCTCGAATTGACTTGACTTCGGTACCTAACAATTGAATGCCAGCAACAAATTTTTCCTCAATGAAATAGGAATAACTAGCTTGTCGATTTTGTAATGCTATCATGAAATGCTGAAGTGAACAATCAGCTTCGAAATTTTATCTTTTAGTTCCTTTCGCGGTACAATGAAGTCTAGAAAACCATGTTCAAGTATGAATTCGCTTCGTTGAAATCCCTCTGGTAGATCTCTTTTGATTGTTTCTTTAATTACTCGTGGGCCCGCAAAGCCTATCAAAGCTCCTGGTTCAGCAATGTTTACATCGCCTAACATGCCAAAAGAGGCAGAAATACCTCCGAATGTTGGATCGGTTAAAAGCGATATATAAGGCAATTGGGCATCGCTCAGCTGCGATAACTTCCCACTCGTCTTTGCTAGTTGCATAAGAGAGAAGGCGCTTTCCATCATACGTGCTCCTCCACTTTTTGAAATTACCATGTATGGAAGATTGTGTTCGATGCAGTAGTCAACTGCTCTTGAAAATTTTTCTCCCATCACACTTCCAAGTGATCCGCCAATAAACTCAAAATCCATACACGCTATTACCAATCCTTTCCCATTAACAAGGCCAGTTGCTACGCGCATCGAGTCAGTTAGATCTGTTTTATTCCAAATTTCCTCTAATCTCTTTTGGTAAGGCTTTAAATCTGTGAAACCAAGTCTATCTTTACTTCTGATGTTACTAAATAACTCATTGTAAGTGCCATTATCAAAAAGTAGTTTAAAATACTCTTCACTTCCTACTCTAAAATGATAATCGCATTTTGGGCATACATGAAGATTCTCCTCTAGTTCAAGCGCAACTGTAATTAATCCACACTCTGGACATTTATTCCATAGTCCTTCTGGAGTTTCTTTCTTTTCAGAGGTTTTGGTATTGATACCTTTTTTTATCCTCCTGAACCAGCTTGATTTCCCTTCACTAGATTGTCCGCCTTCACCAGTCAGGTTTGCGTCTACATCTTCAAATTTTTTTGCCATACGTGTTGTTGGATTACAAATATAGTAAAGCGGTCACTTTTTGCGGAAATAGGGCTTATTGTCAAAACCCTTTCGTCTTTTTTGGCTGAGTAATCGATTTTTTGGGGGTAATTGAATCATTTTTTGTTCCCGCAACAAGTTTTCGTTCTCCCTTATAGGTTGATGCCAATCGCACTGCTTCATAGGCGTTTAGTATACCACCGGTTCTTGAAATATCACTTAAAGTGGTAAGCGCTCCAGTTCCAGGCGTACGAATTGAATCAACAATTGGGCTAGAAGACCGTTCTATTATTTCCTTTATTTGTGAGGCAGATAAGGTTGGGAAATACTCTAAAAGCAACGCAGCAACTCCAGCTACAACTGGAGATGCCATACTAGTGCCTTGCAAAAATTGGTAGGTATTGCCGCCTGGAATGGTGGAATATATTTTAACACCTGGGGCAAATACGTCTACTTCTTTTTTTCCATAGTTGGAGAAACCAGCTGCGATTCCGCCAGTACTAGGATCTCCACTCGCACCAACTGTGATCCAGTTTGTAGCTTTTTCTGAATCAAGGTAATTTGGTGTCGGGAAATTAAAAGACGTATCTAGATTTTTTCCATCGTTTCCTGCTGCATGAACTATTAGTACATCTTTTGATGCTGCATACGCAACTGCTTCGTCAACCCATTTTTTTTCAGGTGAATAACTCTTCCCAAAACTCATATTGATAATTTGGGCGCCGTTGTCAACTGCATAGCGAATGGCAAGTGCAATGTCTTTATCATGCTCATCACCATCAGGTACAGCACGTAGTGTCATAATTTGTACATTGTCTGCAATACCATCCATTCCTTTTCCATTCTCTCGACCGGCACCAATGATACCACTTACATGGGTGCCGTGCATAGAAGCGGCAAGTGATACCATTAAATTGTTATTTCCATAGAATCGATCATTTTTATCATCATAATTGTCTTTTACTATTTCTGATCGGTAGGGAAAAGGGGCTTGTTCTGCTGCTTTAGATTTTGTTTCTTGTCCTTCTATATAGGTGCCAAACTCACCTAAGAAACTTGCGTTGCTTGATTCTAATGCATCATTGTTAAACATTAGGTTGTATAATGCATTTTTTGCTCGCTTTTGATCTTGTTCGGTAGGAGAGAAAGTAGAAAGTTCTTTACCTAAAAATGTGTCTTTGCCCAATGCTCTTCGCAGAATGCTATCACTTTTTAATAGGTTGGAGTACACTCTTTTCATCATAATTAACTCTGCGCCGGCTTGACTTTCTACAGTAACTTCTTGCTTGGCGCGCTTCCACATTTCATATTTCGCATACCCTTCTGCAGAAAATTTAACAAGGGTAGGGTCGATGTTCTCTAGCTCATTTTTAAAACGATGGTACACTCGTGCAGCCTCATAGGAGTCTTTTTCAACATTTCTGCCATCCGTACCTCCAATAAAGTTCCATCCATGAACATCATCGATGTAACCATTTTTATCATCATCCTTTGAATTGCCTGGTATTTCTTTAGGATTTCTCCATAATACAGCTTTGAGGTCTTCGTGTGTTGTATCAATGCCTGAATCGATAACTGCCACAATAACCGATTTACTTTTCTTGTTGTTAGCTCTTAAAAAAGAGTAGGCTTTATCAAGACTTATACCCCAATATCCACTGTCCGCTTTGTCTAATAAGTGCCATCCTTTTGGGGTCTCTTTTTGAATAGATTGCGCAATTACTGGCTGAATCTGAAGCAGCAAAAATGTATATGTAAAAACTTTTACTAAAATTCGTTTAATCATCATGGGTTGGTATTTAAAGTTCAAATTGTATTCCTTGCGCAAGAGGTAAGTCGGTACTGTAATTTATAGTATTGGTCTGCCTTCTCATATACACTTTCCAAGCATCACTTCCGCTTTCACGGCCTCCACCTGTCTCCTTTTCGCCTCCAAATGCACCACCAATTTCTGCTCCACTGGTACCAATATTGACATTAGCAATACCGCAGTCACTCCCTTCAGTACTTAAAAAAAGTTCCGCTTCTCGAAGATTTGTTGTCATTATTGAGGATGAAAGACCTTGTGGCACTTCATTTTGTATGGCTATAGCCTCGTTTAAATCTTGATAGCGAATTAAGTATAGAATGGGTGCAAAAGTCTCATGATGGACAATTGATAAATCATGTTTTACTTCAGCAATACAAGGTTTTACGTAGCATCCACTTTCATAACCAGGCCCCTCTAAAACACCTCCTTTTACGATAAAGTGGCCACCAGCGTCTTCGCAAGCCTTAATTGCGTTTAAATAATTTGATACTGCTTGCTGATCAATAAGTGGCCCCATATGATTAATACTATCTAAGGGGTTTCCTATTTTTATTTGTTTGTATGCCGAAACTAATTTTTCCTTCACTCTAGAGTAGATTGAATCATGTACAATAAGACGACGTGTCGTAGTGCAGCGCTGTCCCGCAGTACCAATTGCACCAAAAAGGGATCCTCTAATGGCAATGTTTAGATCAGCTTCGGCTGAAATAATAATAGCATTGTTACCTCCAAGTTCAAGAAGTGACTTTCCTAAACGCTGTCCCACGGTCATTGCTACATTTTTCCCCATTGCTGTGGAACCAGTTGCAGAGATTAATGGTATTTTAGGTGATGCCGCCAGCCATCCACCAACTTCTCTTCCTCCAATTACTAACACGCTGATTCCTTCTGGTAAATTGTTTTTGGATAAGACGGATGCAATAATTTTTTGGCAAGCAATTGCACAAAGAGGCGTTTTTTCTGATGGTTTCCAAATACAGACATTTCCGCAAACCCAGGCAAGCATGCTATTCCAGCTCCATACTGCAACTGGAAAATTAAAGGCAGAAATAATTCCAACTAACCCAATAGGGTGATATTGTTCATACATGCGATGTCCGGGTCTTTCACTATGCATGGTTAACCCGTGGAGCTGTCGGGAAAGTCCAACAGCATAATCACATATATCTATCATTTCTTGTACTTCCCCTAATCCTTCTTGTAAACTTTTGCCCATTTCATATGAAACTAGACTTCCTAATTTGTCCTTATTCTCACGAAGTGCTAAGCCGATTTGACGAATGATTTCACCTCTCTTTGGGGCTGGAATTTGGCGCCAATGTTTCCAAGCGATTTCAGCTTGTTCAATAGCTTTATTAAAATCATCTCTATTAGCGGTGTCTGTTTGTCCAATGAGCTTTCCGTCAACAGGGGAGTAAGAAGAAATAGTTTCTCCTTTTCCATTCCACCAGGTTGAGCCAGTACTTATGCCAGCTTGTATTTTGTCTGTGTCAAAATATTTTGAAAAATCCATAGTAAGTATAATTAAAGTGTAAAGATATTTTATTCAGTATTGAGAGGACTATTTTATGCTTTTCTATTAAAAAGGGGTAGTAGTACAAAACTGACAACTCCGCCGAGTATGATAACCAATGTTTGCACTAGCCATAGCGTCCATCCAAATGCAAGAGCAGTTGTGTAGTCAAGTCCATAAAGTTGCATGGTATACAAAACTAGATAGGCATACGCTCCAATGCCACCTGGAGAAATAATCATTCCAATACTCCCGACAGAGAGAATTGTTAAGGCCTCCGTAACTCCATACTTTTCTGTTTTTGGAAACGCTAAAAAGCCAACAAAGCCTGCTAATAAATAAAGACTCCAAATTAATAAGGTCAATGCAATGAAAGTTCGAGGTTGATTTAATCTTTGTATAGACAAAATCCCACTCATGATTTTTGAAATTGTCTCTCGAATAAAGCGAAGTAGCTTTTTTATTTTTATTTTTTTCCAAATTAACCAACCTAATACTGCTGTTAGAATAATAAGGAGTATAGTATAAAATAGCCAGGAGTCGTTTTGTTTAGATAGTTTGTCAGTATTGGATTTAGTAAATGTGTTTAGTATCGCCTCATACAAATTGGGCTGAAGTCCCAATGTCAATCCAAACACCATTAACAAGCAAATCGCATCAAAAAGTCTCTCTACTATTACGGTACCTACAAGTTTTTCTACAGATATTTTTTCATAACGTGCTAGGGCAGTGCAACGCATGAATTCTCCTAAACGAGGAACGCCGAGATTTACAAGGTAACCAACTAGAACGGTTAGAAAAGAGTTGAGTGGTTTTACTTTGTGACCTAAGGGGTCAATCAATAATTTCCACCTAAGTCCTCTCAAATAATGACTGAAGAGTAAGAGCAAGCAAACGGGTGCTGCCAACCATAATCTAGCTTCACGGATGGAACTTTTTAATTGAGACCAATTGTCCTCATTTAAATTTCGAAGGGACAACCAGGCAAAAAGGAATCCAATGCTTAAAAAAGCCAGGTATTGTACTGCTATGGTAATGAATCTTTTAGGCATTAGGTCCTGCAAATTAGTATGATTGAAGCGTTTTATTTGTTAACTTTGCAAACCCTATGACAGCCAAAAAACGCATCCTGTTCATTGCAAATGAAATGTCTCCTTACCTGGAATTGACTGAGTTTGCAGAAACAGTCAACAAATTGGCCATAAAGGCTAACGACTCCAATTTTGAAGTACGTTGTATAATGCCTCGTTTTGGCGTTATTAATGAAAGGAGACATCGGTTGCATGAGGTAGTTCGTTTATCAGGTATCAATGTTTCTGTTGATAATGAAGACCTTCCCTTGCAAATTAAAGTGGCATCATTACCCAGCGCCCGATTACAGGTATATTTCCTTGATAACGAGGAGCTGTTTAGACGCAAGTTCGTTTTTCATGATGAAAGTGAAAAATGGTTTGATGATAATGATTTAAGAACTGTATTTTTTTGCAAGGGGGCTATTGAGACCGTAAAGAAATTTGGTTGGCCCCCCGATGTGATTCATTGCAGTGGCTGGATGACTTCCCTAATTCCTGCCTACTTGAAAACATTGTATAAAAAGGAGCCTGTTTTTGCACACAGTAAGGTTGTTTTCACAATTGGACAAAACACCTTTAAGGAAAAGTTAGGTAGTAGTTTTTTAAAAAAGGCGCTCATTCACCCAACCCTTAAGGATAAAGACCTTGAACTCTTTAAAGATGGTTCAAATACATCCTTATTTCGTGGTGCTGCCAGCTATGCAGATGCAATCACTTTTGGTGCTGAAAAAATCGAGAAAAAACTCGTAGAAGAATTTTCAAAAGTGCGAGGTAAAAAGTGCATCCCATACTCTCCTGAGGGTGATTTAACAGACTATTTACAACTCTACACCGACCTTGCGTCTAAATAATACGATTTGTCAATTGTGAGGAAAATCAATAACCCCTTAATCAGCGCTCTATTATCACTCTTTCTATCAGCTTTTATTTTGACGGGTTGTCAAAAAATTAATGATGCTACAACAATAGGTAATGGAGTTATTCCTGCTGTAGATAATATTTCAACTTTTGAGACCACTTTATATACTGAGACAGATAATTTTTTGTTGACTGACTCAACTCGAGTTCTAACCACAGATGTCATGGCATTGGGTCATATTCAAAATGATGCTGTGTTTGGACAAGTACATGCAGATGGTTATTTCTCAATTGTTCCCCCTAATTCCATGATTTACCCCTTTTACCGAAAAGATTCTATTATAGCAATTGATTCGGTAATTCTGTCTCTTGCCTATGAAGGACTATATGGGGACACAAACACAACTTCTACGTTGAGAGTTTTTGAAATATCCCAACGGGCTGGTTACGTAGACACCACATTGTATCGCTACGATCATCCTTCTTTTGCAACAACTAACCAGGAATTAGGCTCCAAAAGCTTTTTATTAAAACGTCTCAAGGATACGCTTACTCTTATAAGAAGAAGAGATACCACTAAAGTGGTTAATGTATTACGTATTCCACTTGCTAACTCATTTGGAACACGTCTATCTACCTATGATACCACCCAAACATCCAATGGAGGGTATAGAAATGATTCGTTATTTAAAAGCCTGTTTCGAGGGCTTGCTATTCTTTCAGATAATACAGGAAACGGGTTAACATATGTAAACCCAACGAGTACTAACACAAAGTTGATTGTATATTACCGTGTAAATAAAAATGGTGCAGTAGACACGACCTTTACTGAATTTTACCATAGCAAAACAACTCAGGCCAATTTGGTGAAAAGGATACCTGGTGGTGAATGGGCAAGTTATTTAGCAAATAATCAAACTAGGGATGATAAAGTTTTCATTGCTGCTTCTCCTGGTTCTGGTGCAACTATCAAAATACCCGGTCTCGATACATTAAGCAATGTTGTTATTCATAAGGCGGAGCTGATTTTAAGTCCTCTCGCAACCGGTCAGCAGGGCTCTTTTGATTTTCCTCCCAGTCTTTTACTTGATCGAATTAATACGAGGGGAGACACGGCGCTTACCTTTGATCTGGATATGGGTACCCGAGATAATTTTGGCTCTTTTACCTATGATATAGGCCGTTTTGGCGGCACCCTATCACGAGATAGTACTTACCGCTTTGATATCACTCGATATGTTCAAAAGATTGTTACAAACGATTCCACTAATTATAAACTAAGAGTTTACGCACCTGGCAGAACTAATCTATTCTCACCATTGTACCGTTATTGGGGTTTGGTGCCGGTCAATAGCCGTGTTGCATATGGAAGGGTGGTTTTTGCTGGAGGAGATTATATAAACCCCGCAAAGCGTCTTCGTTTACGAATTGTATATTCAAAGCCATAGTCTTTTTATTCTTCATAGGCTTATATTTGTGGTCCTAAACCCAAATCCATGCCTTATTTATTTACATCTGAATCTGTAAGCGAAGGACATCCTGATAAAGTTGCAGATCAGATATCTGATGCGTTGATTGATAACTTTTTGGCTTTTGATCCTCAATCAAAAGTTGCTTGCGAAACACTTGTTACAACAGGTCAAGTTGTATTAGCTGGTGAAGTCAAATCAAAAGCTTATCTAGATGTTCAAGAAATTGCTCGCGGTGTAATAAGCCGAATTGGTTACACTAAAAGTGAGTACATGTTTGAAGCGAACAGTTGTGGCGTTCTCTCTGCTATTCATGAGCAATCTGCCGATATTAATCAAGGGGTTGATCGCAAGAAAAAAGAAGAACAGGGTGCAGGTGACCAAGGGATGATGTTTGGCTATGCTACCAATGAAACGGAGCATTATATGCCATTGGCCTTGGATCTCGCTCATAACCTTCTAATTGAATTAGCTGCCATTCGTAGGGAGAAAAACTCAAAAATGCCCTATTTGCGTCCTGATGCAAAAAGCCAGGTTACGCTAGAGTATGATGACAATAACACGCCCGTTCGAATAGATGCGATTGTTATTTCTACCCAGCATGATGACTTTGATTCAGAGGCAAAGATGTTGGCACGTATTAAAAAAGATGTGATCTCGATTTTAATTCCCCGAATCAAGTCTAAGTACAAGAAATACGCAAGCTTGTTTAACGATGATATTAAGTATCACATTAATCCAACTGGAAAATTTGTGATTGGAGGACCCCATGGTGATACTGGTTTAACTGGAAGAAAAATCATTGTAGATACCTATGGTGGTAAAGGTGCACATGGTGGTGGAGCATTTAGTGGTAAAGACCCTTCTAAGGTAGACCGATCTGCTGCTTATGCAACTCGTCACATTGCTAAGAATCTTGTTGCTGCAGGTGTAGCTGATGAGGTTCTAGTACAGGTTTCCTATGCGATTGGTGTCGCTAAGCCAACGAGTATTAATGTCAATACCTATGGCACTGCTCGCGTTAATTTAACCGATGGACAAATTGGTAAAATCGTAGAGCAGGTGTTTGATATGCGTCCTTATTTCATTGAGCAGCGTTTGAAACTTCGCAATCCCATGTACAGTGAAACAGCCGCTTATGGTCATATGGGCCGTGTGCCTCGCACTGTGGAGAAGGTCTTCACTGCACCAGATGGTAAACAGGTTAAGCGTAAAGTTGAATTATTTACGTGGGAGAAGCTTGATTACGTATCGAAGGTTAAAAAGGCCTTTGGTTTAAAATAATAAACAACTAATTCTTTAAAAGTTAGACCCGCTGATTTTATAGCGGGTCTTTTTTTTCCTTTCTTTGTCAAGTGAAAGATTTTAGAAAAAAACCACAAAGACCCAAAAAGAATAAACTGATTGCTGGCGTTTCAGCTGTGATAGATGCGTTGAAAAATGCTCAGTCGCTGGATCGAATATATCTGGCAGACTCTTTGCCGGCTTCCTCTGCAAAAACCATAAGATCACTCGCTAATGATGCTTCCGTTCCCATTCAGGTTGTCCCCACCGTTAAATTAGATAGTTTTAATGTTGGGCATCACGAAGGTTGTATTGCTTTAAAGTCTAGGATTGTCTACCAATCACTTCAGTCGGTTATTGATTGGGCAGTTGGTGAGGGGCGCCTTCCTTTACTTTTAATGCTAGATGGAATTACAGATATTAGAAATATTGGGGGAATTGCACGTACAGCCTTTTGTACTGGTGTTGATGCGATAATAATTCCAGACAAAGGAGTAGGTGCGTTGCAAGAAGATGCGATTTTAACTTCTGCAGGTGCCTTGGAAAAGATTGCTGTTTGTCGTGTGGACTCTTTAGTCAAAGCAATAGACACAATGCATTTAAATGGCATTCACGTCTATGCCACCCAAATGAACGGTCAGCTCTCCATTGAAAAAGTTGATTTTAGGGAGCCTTGCTGTATAATAATGGGGAGTGAGGAAAAGGGGATCTATCCAGCTTTACTTAAAAACGCCGATACCACAATTTTTATCCCTATGAAGGGTGATTTTGATTCATTCAATGTATCTGTTTCGACAGGCATTGTTTTATACCAAGCCATGAAACAGCGAATGTCATGATGGTAGCCGACGATTCATTACAATTGGTTGAATGCCCCAGAGATGCAATGCAGGGCTTATCAACGATTATTCCTACGGCGGATAAAATTGCTTACTTCAAAATGTTATTGGAAGTAGGATTTCATACCCTTGACATGGGAAGTTTTGTTTCTCCCCGGGCTGTGCCACAGCTAGCTGATACAGCTGAGGTGTTAGAGGGTCTTGATACATCCCAAACTACTACGGAGCTACTTGTAATTGTTGCAAACGAGGAAGGCGCTATCAAAGCGGCTAACCAAAGAAAAGTAGACAGCATTGGTTATCCGCTATCCTTGTCTGACACCTTTCAGTTGAAAAATACACGTCTTTCAAAACTGGATTCACTCATTTTACTTGAGAGAATTAAAGACCTGTGTATTAAACACAATAAATCGCTTGTTGTCTATATTTCTATGGCTTTTGGTAATCCTTACGGTGAAGAATATAGTCCTGAAATGGTTGTAGAAATGGCACATAAAGTGCAACATATTGGTGCTGATATAATTTCTATTGCTGACACTGTAGGGCTATCTACGCCTGCACAGATTGAAGCAATTACTCAATCTGTTCTAAAAGAGATCACCTCCATACCAGTGGGTTTGCACTTACATGGAGAGGAAAATTACTGGCAAGATAAAATCGAAGCTGGTTTTAGAGCTGGATGCAGACGATTTGATAGTGCATTAGGGGGGTATGGGGGATGTCCATTTACAGGAAGCGAAAAAGTAGGGAACATGGACACAGAAAAATTGGTTAGATGGTTTGGTCAAAATGGAGTAAAAACAAGTATAAATATTCCTCACTTAAAAGAATGTGCTGAAAAAGTTCGACGATTATTTAATTAGCCTATGCAATGGCATCTGCCCATATCAATCAAGTCTCCAGCTCGGAAAATAACCTATCAAGATAAAATTCTTTTGGCGGGGTCATGTTTTACAGAGCATATTGGAAAAGGTCTTTCTGATCTAAAATTTGATGTCTTGCAAAATCCCCACGGAATCCTTTTTGGGGTGGATGCGATTTGTCAGTCTTTGGAGGATTATTTATCAAGTAGAAAATATACTCTTCTAGACTTATTTCATCTTAATGGAGTTTGGAATTGCTGGAACCATCATTCTATTTTCTCGGACATTGATTCCGAGCGAGCTCTTGAAAAAATAAATAATTCAATTGCTAGTGCGCATAGCTTTTTGAAACAGTCTAATTATATAGTCTTAACGCTGGGGTCTTCCTTTTGTTATCAACTTACAGATGAGGCGCAATGGGCAGGTAAAAAAAAGGGTGAATTGGTTGCAAATTGTCATCGCGCACCTGCTAGTTGGTTTACTAAAAAATTATTGACTGTAGAGTGGATGGTTGAGCGACTAGGCGCCTGCATCACAAAACTTAGAGATATAAATCCTTCCATTCAGGTAATAGTAACGATCAGTCCTGTTCGTCATATTCGAGATGGAGTACAAGAAAATAACCGAAGCAAGGCTAGGTTATTTGAAACTATCCAGCAGCTGGAAGAAAAAGATTTCACTATTTATTATTTTCCTGCATATGAACTGGTGGTTGATGTGTTACGGGATTATCGCTTCTATGATATCGATTTAGTGCATCCAAATTTTGCTGCAACAGAGTATGTGATTGAACAATTTATGAAAGGTTGTGTGGAGCCCGGTTCTCAAGAGTTGGCAAACGAAATAAAAAAATTACGTACTGCTTTTAGGCATCGACCTCAACATAGGGATACTACACTGCACAAAGAATTTCTGCACCAAATGTTTCAAAAGGCAGCTCAATTACAATCAGCTAATCCTAATATGGATTTTTCTGCTGAGTTATCTTATTTCTCTGCTGAATGTTAAGTCATTACTTTTTCGATGGCATACTGATCTACCAACATTTTCTCAAGACTCTTGAGCAAAATAAGTTGATTGTCGGCTCGGTCATAATTTTGTTCTGGGTAGGTGATTTTATAATAGATGTCGTCTAATATATAGTCTGTCAAGAATCGAAGTGATTGCATATAAATAATCCAAACGCCAGAAAGGTGTATCCACTCTAACTCGGAAGAGTTTAGCTTATCCTTTACAGACTCCAAATAACCCTCAGTAATAGCCTTATAATTGAGGCTATCAATATGAATATTGTTTGTGTCTGTTTCATTTTCATTGACAGTTGCTGCCATGGAACGAATCATATCACCCAGATCAGAGAAAAAATATCCCGGCATGACAGTATCTAAATCTATAATTGAATGCAGTTTTTCGCTCTGCTCTTTAAAAAGGAGATTAGAGATTTTCGCGTCATGGTGAAATAGACGAATTGGAAAACGACTAGGGGTACTAACGATATTTTTAAATTGATCAATGTAAGCTTCTCTTGCTAAAAGACTCTCAATTATTTTTTTTGCTTTTGTTAATCGATCATTTTTGCCAACTTGTAAGGCGGATAAAAGTTGTTTAAAACGAAATTCAAGATCGTGGAATTGTTGAATGGTTGGCTTAATTTTTGAAGCAGGAATTTCCCATAAAAATTCATCGAATTGGCCAAAGGAGCGAGCAGTTTGAAAAACCTGCTCTACTGAGTTACACTTTTCAAAACACTTTACAGTATTAAAATACTCCTGCAATCGCCAGACATTCATATTGTCGTCTGTAAAAGTAAACTCACCACTGGAAAAGGGTAGAGGTTTTGCGATGTGAAAATTAAGTTCGCTTTTTCGCTTTTCCCATTGATCCCAGATGATCAAATGATTATTCACAATTAGGGTGGGTTCGGGGAATACGCTTGTATTTATTTTTTGAAGAAGAACTTTTTCAGCTGAGTGTAAATTTTCGGCAACCCATGTCTCATTGATTAGCCCATTAGACAACAAACGTAATTTTAAATCGTTGTCGGTCTTCCAAATTTCACTTGTAATATGCTGGCGGCCTTTACTACTCATCTTAGTGGATTCTATCTCCTCTGACAGATAAATTTGTAATTACACTTGATTCGAAAAGTAGCCATTCCTTCCATCTATTTCTTACAATCTTTTTATCGATATAATTTTCTGCTAGTGCAATAAAAAGGGCATAGTGACCGGCCTCACTCTCCATGAATCGTCTGTAAAACTTCTGTAAACCTGAATCCGTCAATCCCTCACTGAGCCGCTTGAATCGTTCACAACTTCTGGCTTCAATTAATGCCATGGTGAGTAGCTGGTCTAATAGTCTTCCTTCCCGACTTCCTCCCTTTTGTTGAAAATCAAACAATGCATTTACATACTCGTCTTTACGTTGCTTCCCGAGCTGAAGACCTCTTTTATGAAGTTCTGCTAAAACGAGTCTAAAATGTCCCCATTCTTCAGTAACAATTGGTGATAGTTCAACCACTAGTTTTTCTAGCTCCGAATATCGTTGGATGATGCTGATACAAGTAGTGGCTGCTTTTTGCTCACAAAAAGCATGATCAGTTAGAATTTCTTCCAAGGAGAGGGCTGCCAAATCCACCCATCGAGGATCTGTAGGTAATTGAAGCCCCAATATAGTCTTTGTGTCTATGGATAATTCCATACCCAAAACTAACCATTTGCTTGAAAATCAATCAAAAAGGTGGACGGAATTAGGCAAAAAAATAGGGCTAAACCCTTGTGGTTCTGCTAAATATGTATACCTTTGCGGCCCTGATGTCGGATGAATCAGATAATCGGATGAAAATTTAAATTTTTAAAGATGCCTCTAACAAAAGAAAAAAAGTCAACTGTTTTGACTCAATTTGCCGGTTCTGCAAAAAATACCGGTTCCATCGAAGGTCAAATCGCTCTTCTTACTGAGCGTATTTCGCTGATCAGTGGTCACTTGCAAAACAACAAGAAGGATTTCTCAACTCACCGCGGTTTAATGCAGTTAGTTGGAAAGCGTAAGCGACTCTTGAATTACCTCCAAAAGCATAATCTGACTGGGTACCGCCAGCTGATTGAGAAGCTTGGAATCAGAAAATAATTTTATCAATTTGGTACTTCATATTTAAACCAATATCTCTTTGATATTGGTTTTTATTCATGCGCATATTTTTCGCTAGAATAAAACCGAGTGGAGTGCCCTTAATTAATCTATATGTTGAAACAACCTATTCGTAAAACCTTTTCAATAGGAGAGGGTCGCGAAATTACAATTGAAACAGGACGTTTAGCTCGTCAGGCTGATGGTGCGGTTACAGTTACCATGGGTAATTGTGTTATTCTTGCCACCGCCGTTGCTAATAAAGAGCCCAAAGAAGGCCAAAGCTTTTTCCCTTTGACAGTTGACTATCAAGAAAAGTTTGCAGCTGCAGGCCGTATCCCCGGTTCTTTCTTTAAGCGTGAAGCAAAATTGAATGACTACGAAATTTTGACAAGCCGATTAATTGACCGAGCATTAAGACCACTTTTTCCTGAAGACTACTTCTGCGATGTTCAGGTATTAGTAACTCTTGTTTCTAGTGATCCTGAAATTATGCCAGATGCGTTAGCTTGTTTGGCGGCATCTGCTGCGTTGGCTGTATCAGATATTCCTATTAAAGAAATTATTTCTGAAGTCAGGGTTTCTCGAGTCAATGGCCAATTTATTATAAACCCTACTCGTACCCAGATGGAAAGCTCTGATATGGATTTTATCATAGCTGCTACTGAAAAGAATCTGATGATGGTAGAGGGTGAGGCACAAGAGTGCAGTGAAGAAGATCTTTGTAAGGTATTGGAACTAGCACATGATGCGATTCGCATTCAAGTGAAAGCGCAACAAGAATTGCGTCAAATGGTCGGCAATAACGAAAAGAGATCGTATACTAAACCAGCTTCAGATGAAGCTCTACGCGATAAGATATACTCCTTTGCAAAACAAAAAGTATATGAAGTAGCGAAAGGTAAATTTGGTAAACATGAACGTAGTGACCGTTTTGATCAGATTAAAGTGGAGTTGATGGACTTTTTGAAAAAAGATACAGGCATTTCTCCTGAAGAGAGTTTGCCAGATCTTACAAAAAAATTAGCCTCTACTTATTATGGTGATCTACAATATGATGTTGTTCGTGATATGATTTTGGATGAACGCGTACGATTAGATGGAAGAGACCTGGAGACAGTTCGTCCATTGGATATGGAAGTGGATGTTTTGCCATCTCCACACGGGTCTGCTTTATTTACACGAGGAGAAACGCAGTCGTTAACAACCGTGACACTCGGTACTCCGATGGATGAACTTTTGGTTGAAAGTGCCGCGAAGTCTGTTGATTCTAAGTTTTATCTCCATTATAATTTTCCTCCTTTCTCTACTGGTGAAGTCAAAATGATGCGTGGTCAAAGTCGTAGAGAAGTAGGGCATGGTAATTTGGCTCAACGATCATTAAAACAGATGATGCCTACGGGAGATTTTCCATATACTGTTCGCGTTGTAAGTGATATTCTAGAATCAAATGGATCCTCTTCAATGGCGACAGTTTGTGCAGGTTCTTTGGCATTAATGGATGCGGGAGTGGGAATTCCCAAGCACGTATCGGGTGTTGCGATGGGTTTGATTACGAAAGGGGACAAGTATGCAGTACTAACCGACATTCTAGGAGATGAAGATCACCTTGGCGATATGGATTTTAAAGTTACCGGTACTCGTGATGGAATTTGTGGAGTGCAAATGGATATTAAAGTGGATGGATTGAAAATGGAAGTTATGCGCCAGGCTTTGGAGCAGGCACGTCGTGGCCGTCTTCATATTCTGGATGCAATGTACCAAGCTATTCCTGCATCACGAGCTGATGTGAAACCGCATGCACCACGTATGGTGAAGTTGTTTATTGATAAAGAATTTATCGGTGCTGTTATTGGGCCCGGCGGTAAAGTTATCCAAGAGATTCAACGTGAAACAGGTACTACAATAAATCTTGAAGAAGTTAATAACCGCGGAGAGGTAAGTATTTTTAGTACAAATAAAGAGGCTGTAGACAAGGCGGTGGCTTGGATCAAAGGAATTGTAGCTGTACCTCAGATTGGAGATACCTATGATGCTGTTGTTAAATCAATAATGCCTTTTGGTGCATTTGTTGAGTTTCTTCCTGGAAAGCAAGGATTGGTTCATATCAGTGAAATCAGTTGGAAAAGGTTAGAAACGCTCGATGGGTTGGTGAAAGAAGGAGATCCAATGAAAGTTAAATTAATTGGTACTGATCCTAAATCGGGTAAGTTTAAATTATCAAGAAAGGCTTTATTGCCAAAACCTGATCATTCAACTTCTGAATCTGCCGAATAAATTTAAATGACCCCTAGCGGGTCATTTTTTATGGAAGATTATATTGAAATAATAATACCTGTATCAAGTGAGGAGCAATCCTCACTTTTTATCGCATCCCTCACGGAATTGGGCTTTGATGGCTTTCTAGAGGAAGCTATTTGTCTTAAAGCATATATTCCAACTTCTCAGTTAAATCAATTAGAATTCAATAATTGGTGTACGAAAAGCGCAGTTCTTATTAAGCAGAATTTGGTTAAACCGAATAACTGGAACCAACAATGGGAATCAAATTTTCAGCCTGTAAAAGTTGGAACTTTCGCTGTAGTTAGAGCTTCTTTTCATAACCCTGTCAATGAGGCGGAATACGATATTGTTATTAATCCTAAGATGAGTTTTGGGACTGGGCATCATGCAACCACCTACATGATGATTGATCAAATGAGGAAAATTGACTTTTTGAACAAGCGAGTATTGGATTTTGGTACAGGAACCGGAGTACTGGCTATTTTGTCAAAAAAAATGGGTGCTTCACATGTTTCAGCGATAGATAACGATACATGGAGTATAGAAAATGCAACAGAAAACATTCAATTAAATAATGCTCCTGAAATTCTAGTTAGTTGTGCAGCACATCCTCCTGCGGCAGACACCTTTGATGTAATTCTTGCTAATATCAATAAATCTGTATTACTACGATTCATTTCTAATTTTCACTCTTTATTGACATCAAATGGACTTTTACTTTTAAGCGGCTTTTTAAGTGAAGATGTTGAAGATTTATCTAGTGCAGCTCAAACAAATGGGTTTATTATTGAGTCTTCTCAGTCACAAAATGAATGGGTGTTTTTACGTTTGAAGCGACAGTGATTCGCGCCATTTCTCTTGATAGGTTAATAATTTATTATATTTTTGTTAAGCCCTACTTAGCATGAACGAAGCATTAGTGATCATACTAGCCTATCTAATTGGAAGTGTACCGACATCTGTTTGGATAAGTAAACGTTTTTTTGGAATTGATATTCGTGATTATGGTAGTGGTAACGCGGGTGCAACCAATGTTTACAGAGTATTAGGTTCTCGCTGGGGCACATTTGTTATGATCATGGATATGTTAAAGGGGATGGCTGCTGTGCAATTAGCCTGGCTTTTGCCTGCTTATGTTGATCAGGATATTCAATTTCAAAATCTACAAACTGGACTTGGCCTGGCAGCTGTTTTAGGGCATATATTTCCCATTTGGGCGGATTTTAGAGGAGGGAAGGGGGTTGCCACCGTGTTTGGAATGGTACTCGGGATATCCCCAATTACTGCAGTAGGATGTGTGGCGGTGTTTTTGATTGTCCTCTATCTAACAAGATTTGTATCACTTAGCTCTATTCTGGCAAGTATTGCCTTTCCCATTTTCATCCTTGTCATTTTTAACGTAGATAACCCGCTGTATAGAGTCTTTGCAATTGCAGTAGCTTTAATAGTACTGTTAACGCACCAGAAAAACATCGGACGTTTATTAAGGGGTGAGGAATCAAAAGCTCCAATTTTAAAGAGTAGAGATCGTCGCCGTCGAGAGAGGGCAGATAGAAGAAAAACAGATTGCTAATTCTAACTATCTGTAAGTCAGTTTTTTAAGATATTTGTCTCAATTTTTACCTGTTTCTTTACTCTTGCAACAACTGTTTTTTAACCTTTTTTGGTAACTTTACATCCCTATAAAGTTTTACCTATGTCCCTGTCCATCTTTGAAAAGTTGCAACTGGCTGATGAGAAAAACTTACTAATACAAGGTTTACCTTCCTCCATAGAAAAACAGTTTAGCAAGTTATCTTTTGCTAAAAATGTTACTCCTCTATTAAAAAGTAGGAAAATAGATTTTGCACTAGTTTTTGCCGTTAATGAGGTGCAACTGAATGGTATTCTGAGAGATGTGATGCCAAACTTAAAAGAAAACTCTAAGTTCTGGGTGGCCTATCCAAAAGCTACTTCTAAAATTGTTACTGATTTAAACAGAGAATCCAGCTGGAATCATTTAACGGGTGGTGGGTACGAAAGTATTGAGCGTATTGAGTTGGACCACGTTTGGAGTGCGCTTCGCTTTACTCGCTGCGAAATGGAAGCTGTCGTTAACGGATAATAACAGACCCCACAGCGTCAGCTAAGGCCCTCTCTATTTTTTTGAGGTGTTCATGCGTTTGTAGCAAAACCTTAATTTCCTGACTGTCTTTTTCGTTTTCTAAGTCTTTTTGATTGTCCATCAGCATTCTCTTTATCTTTTTCAATTTAAGATAATGAATGGCAGAGCGAATAGCCTCTGGTGTCTTGTCTTCCTCCGATTGTAAAAAGTTTAATAAGGTATCTTTTTTTTCTGGAGATAGCGTTTCAATAAACTCTTCATATGATTTTTCAAAAAGGGTAGATTGATAGCCTGTTGCCTGACTGAAGTCTTGCTTCCATCGTTGACTTTCTTCATGCGGAAACTGAAGAAGAGAAACGGCAAATGCACTTAGCTGTTGGTCGCTATGATGCACAAAGTATTGAGATCCGATCGAGGAGCGGCCGCTTCTTTTTTCTTGCTGATAGGCTTTGAATAATTGAAGAACACTCTCATTTTCAATCAATGATTCATCTATTTCTTCAAAAATATAATCAGCAACACTAGTTCCATTTTCCCAATTTCGACTGCCAAATTCCAATAGAATCCTTGCTACTTCTTTCTCTTGTAGTTCGTCTTTGAAAAGAAGGGCAAACGTAGCGTCATCAAACTCATTTTCTTGCGATTGCCGTGCATTTTCTTCAAACGTTTTTGCTTCGTTAGTAGGGATTCTTTTTTCTTGTTGACTAATTCGATCTCGTATATATTTATTTACAAGTGTATGTAAGCCGGCCTCTTCAATTTTTAAGAGATTGGCACATTGTTTTATATAATCTTGCTGCTTTGTAAAATCTTCAGCCTTATTAATTCTTGAAATCGATTCAGCAATTCGGTTTACCACTTTTGCCTTCTGCGCGGTATCTGTACCCGCTTCTTGTAAAGCAACTTCCAATTGAAACAGAATGACATCCTTTTTATTTGCATCTACAAATGTTCTGAATTGTGAAGGACCTAATTTATTGACATAGCTATCCGGATCATCGCCATCTGGAATAAGTACAAGTTTAACTTCCAGTCCTTCCTCTAGTGCCAAATCAAGTCCTCGTAAAGCTGCTTTTATGCCAGCCTGATCTCCGTCATAAATGATAGTGAGATTGCGGGTGTACTTTTTTATTAATCGAAGTTGATCGATTGTTAGGGCTGTGCCACCCGAGGCAACTACGTTTTCAATGCCCGCTTGATGCAGAGAAATCACATCCGTATATCCCTCCACTAAAAGACACTCATTTGCCTTGTCAATTGCTTGCCTGGCAAAATAAGATCCATAAAGAATCTTACTTTTTACATAAATCTCATTTTCGGGTGTGTTGATGTATTTTGGAGCTTTCTCGGTAGAAGTCAAAATACGGGCGCCAAAACCTAATACTTTTCCGCTGTGGTTGTGAATTGGAAATATGACCCGGGAGCGGTAATTGTCCTGTAGTTGATCATAGCGGCTATTACTGAGTCCAGCTTTTTGAAGAAGGTCTGGATTAAATTGTTGTTTTAGTGCAGCCTGGGTAAAAGCGTCTCTTTGTTCCGGGGAGTAACCTAACTGAAACTTTTGAA